>DAOWHQ010000029.1:0-3882 GCA_030641355.1 Alphaproteobacteria bacterium | reverse complement strand
GCGTTATCAACAATTCGTGTTAGTCTGGGCTGGAATACCACGACACAGGACGTTGAAGACTTTATCGCCGCATGGACAAAGCTCTATGACCGGAAGAAAAAATGATTCATTTAAAGCTACCCATATATCTGGACTATCAGGCGTCAACCCCGCTTGATACGAGGGTGCTTAGCGTAATGATGACTTATCTCACCGTTAAATTCGGCAATCCCCACTCCACAAACCATAGCTTTGGCTGGGAAGCGCAAGCCGGAGTGGATTTGGCGCGAAAACAAATTGCTGACCTTATCGGGGCGAGTGAAGAGGATATTATCTTCACATCCGGCGCCACCGAATCCAATAACATAGCTATCAAAGGCCTTGCTTACGCGGCATATCCCGCCAAAAATCATGTGGTGACAGTCGTCACCGAGCATACCTGCGTTCTGGAAAGTTGCCGCGCTCTGGAGAAAGCTGGTTTTGAGGTAACTTACCTGCCGGTGGATTCTGAGGGTCTGATTGACCTGGAGGATCTGGCCAATTCTATCACGGACAAAACATCTCTGGTTTCTGTGATGGCGGTCAATAACGAGATTGGTGTTACGCAGGACTTAAAGAAAATTGGCGAAATCTGCGCCGATAAAAAAGTGATGTTTCATACGGACGCCGCGCAGGCAGTTGGTAAAATACCACTGGATGTGGAAGACCTTAAAATTGATCTTTTAAGTATCTCCGGCCATAAAATATGCGGCCCCAAAGGGATTGGCGCCCTTTATGTGCGAAATGATGCCCCGTTAAAACCATGGGCATTGTTTGACGGCGGACGGCAGGAAAAGGGCTTGCGCTCCGGAACACTTGCCCCGGCTTTATGCGCCGGACTTGGCAAGGCGTGTCTGATTGCCGGGGAAGACATGAAAAAGGATTTTGACCATGTTACCGCACTGGGAAGAAAATTAAAGTCACAGGTTATGGGAAAGCTGGACGGTGTGCAGCTGAATGGTTCAGAGGAAAGACGTTATCCCGGCAATGTGAACTTCACATTTGAAGATGTGAAAGGCGATTTATTGATGAAGGAACTTCGCACACTCGCCATTTCAACGGGTTCTGCCTGCTCAACGGAGAAGGCCGAACCGTCTCATGTATTAAAGGCTCTTGGGCTTGATAAATATCAGATTGAATGTTCTGTGCGCATAGGTTTTGGCCGAATGAGCACAATTCACGAAATAGACCACGCCGCCGAAAAAATCATAACAGCCATCAACAAAATCAGAGAAATTCTGTAGAGCTGAAGGTCAAACTTGGTGATTTTTTGCCCCACCCGCATATCTTTTTAACGCCATATAGGCTGTACTGTTGATTGGTGTAGGCACGCCATGTTTCTGACCTAACCTATGTAATATTCCCTGTATCCATTCCAGCTCAAGTTTTTTCCCGCACCGCAGGTCAAGGCATTGTGATGAGATCAGATCTTGATTGTCACCTACCGATAAAACCAGATTGAGGGCATCTTCAACGGTATTTTCCGGTAGTTTCACCCCCACCGCGTTTGCCACATTATAGACTTCCCACATGGCGTTTACGAAAATTTTTCTGCTTTCCGGATCTGAACACATGGAAACAGCCCCGCTGTTGGTCAGGGCGCCTAGTCCGGCATTGGCACAGAGAAGGACAAATTTTGTCCAGAGCATTTCTTGCAGATTTTCCGCACGCACGCCGTTAAGACCCGCGTCCTTAAAAATACTTTCCAGAATTTCAGTTCTGGCGCTGACTTGGTTATCAACTTCGGCGAAGCGGATGGTTTTATTGCCGCCGGAATGTTTTATGATTCCGGGGGCGTGGATGCTGGCCGAAACATATATGGCCCCGCCAAGGGTCTTGTTCGGCCCGACAATAGCCGATATCATTTCAACGCTTTCGACCCCATTTTGCAGGGTAAGGATGAATGTCTTGTCCCCCATCATGGGTATGCAGGCATGGGCGGCCTGCTCGGTATCATACAGCTTGACGCAAAATAGGATCAGGTCAACTGGCCCTGTGTCGTTAGGGTTTTCATAAGCCTTTGCCGGATAAATAAGTTGATCACCTTCATGAGAAAGCAGCTTTATACCCTGAGACTTTATAGCGTCCAGATGTTCGCCGCGAGCGATGAAAATGACATCATGGCCCGAGGCGGCTAATTTAATGCCGAGAAAACCGCCCATGCCCCCGCTACCCATGATCGCGATTCTCATGCCATCATTCCTTACCCAAGAACTTCAGTGTAATTTCAATATATTCCTTTGGGTTTTCCGCATGAAGCCAATGGCCGGTTCCCTCCAATGTGACAATCTCAGCCGAAGGGAAAAGCTCGTAGATAGCGGGGAAATATTCCTGCTTAACATAATCCGACAAAGAGCCACGAATGAATAGGCTAGGGCCTGAATAGGGCGGGCCGTAGGGCTTTGTTGAAAGGTCTGCGTAACCATGCTCCAGCCCGCTCACATTAATACGCCAGGCAAGGGCGCCATCCTCTGTGCGGGACAGATTGGTGAGCAGGAACAGGCGCACCTCAGGCAATTTAACATAATCTTCCAGAATTACCCCGGCCTGCTTGCGCGATACGGGGTTGCTGCGGGTGACTTCATTCAGGCCTTCGAATATGCCATCATGGTGATGGGGGTATTCCACCGGTGCAATATCCCCCGCGATCAGCTTTGATACCCTGTGCGGGTAATTAAGGGCCAGATGCATGGCGACCTTGCCGCCAAGGGAATGGCCCATTAAAATAGTGCTTTCAATGCTTTGGCTATCCATGAATTCGATTATATCCGCGGCCATGGCGTCAAATGTCACGTCATCATCATGGGGGGATAAGCCGTGATTGCGTAAGTCCAGACAATAGACCGTGTAATGCTCGCCATATTTTTTGGCAAGGGAACGGAAATTGCTGGCTGAACCAAAAAGTCCGTGAAGGATGATTAAGCTCTCGCCGGAGCCGACCTGATCGAGATTAAGTTTCATAATATCTATAGATATAACCAGAATTTGATCGGTAACGCGACAGTTAATTTAAAGAGGCCTTAAAAAAATGAAGCAAGCCCCGGGGTAGGGAGCTTGCTTCGTATCGAGGCAGGTAAGAGGGGTAGTAGGGGTAATTACCGTTTGAGAGTAATTTAACCTGTCCTCAACCCTTAATAGCCTGTTGCAGGTGCGCAATAAAAGCATCATGCGATGAAATGACTTATTGTTGCGATGAAGGGGTTTATTTAAGAGAAATCAATATATAAGGGATGATTTTCTTGACGATGATTGCCACACCTTTGGAATTTGGATGCATGGCATCGCTTTGATTTAATTCAGGATTTCCCGCAACCCCCTCCAGAAAAAAGGGGTAGAGGGCATCATTATGTTTTTCGGCAAGTTCGGGGAAGATGCGGTTGAATTCGGCACCATATTCACCGCCCATATTTGGCGGTGCAATCATTCCGGCCACAAGCGTTTTTAGCTTTGCATCCTCCAGAATAGTGAGTATTTTTTCCATATTAGCGCGGGTTATATCCGGTGTAATCCCCCGCAGGGCATCATTAGCCCCCAGTTCCACAATAACCAAATCCGGTTTTGCACTCGCCAGAACCCATTCGAGTCTAGACAGGCCGCCGGATGTTGTATCCCCCGATACCCCGCCATTGACCACGGTAATATTATGACCCTGAAGCTTAAGCGCCTGCTGTAATTGCCGGGTGAAACCCTGCTCTGGTACCAGACCATATCCCGCCGTCAGGCTGTCGCCAAATGCCAATATGGTATAATCAGCCGCCATAACAGATTGTATTTTTATCGCGGTTAATAGCATAGCCACCGCAAAGCTCTTGATAGTTTTCAAAGTATTCATATCTTTACTGTTATACATTTAAAAAAGTAATT
>DAOWHQ010000200.1:0-36618 GCA_030641355.1 Alphaproteobacteria bacterium | reverse complement strand
CTGAGCGCGTAGAACCTTAGGGATAAAATCTTCTCTGGGAATATCTGCTAATACAGCAAGCACATTTTCATCATCAATAGCTTCGTCCCGCAACTCCTCCAGTAAAAGTGCTTTTTTGTCTGATAAAGTCAGTCGCATAAAAACTCTTTATCTATTTTTTTTCCAATAGTTACGAGTGATTTTTGATGTGTTAGATCAAGATGCATAGGCGATACGGAAATATATCCATTGTCAATCGCCGCAAGGTCAGTTCCCAGCTTTGGTGCCCCATATTGCCGGCGAAAACCAATCCAGTAATAATCGCCGCCTCTGGGGTCTTGCCGAGCATCAATGAATACCTCCGCTTCATCCCGGAATCCTTGGGCGGTGGTTTGAATTCCTTTAACCTTATCAGCGTTAAGCGGGAAATTCACATTCAGGAAGGTTCCCTCCTCCCATGTTATCTCAACAAGTTCTTTCACAATACCAAGTGCGTGATCTCTGGCTGTCTGAAACAGGTCGTAAGGATGATCTTTGGTTACTTCCTGACTGAAGGCAATGGACGGAATACCGCAGATAGTCCCTTCCATAGCCGCAGATATCGTTCCGGAATAGGTCATATCTTCTGCCAGATTGACACCGCGATTTATACCAGAAAGTAATAAAGTAGGCCTATCCGGCATAATTTGATGGAGTGCCATCATGACACAGTCGGTCGGCGTCCCCTTTACGGCAAAATATTTTTCATCAATCTGACGGTAACGTATCGGCTCATGCAGGGAAAGCGCGTGGCCCTTGCCACTTTGCTCCTCTTCCGGTGCCACAATCCACACATCATTGCTTATGGAACGGGCAATTGCCTCCATCAGCTTCAAGCCGGGAGAGTTATAGCCGTCATCGTTGGTGACTAATATACGCGTCGAGCGGGATTCTTCTGTCATGACCGTTCAATCCGTTTCTTTCCCCCCATATAGGGTTGCAAAACCTCTGGTATGGCGATGGAACCATCGGCCTGTTGATAATTTTCCAGTACAGCGACCAAAGTCCGGCCAACCGCAAGCCCGGAACCATTCAAAGTATGAACAAACCGGGTCTTCTTTTCCCCCGCCGCACGGCAACGGGTATTCATACGCCGGGCCTGAAAATCTCCCGTATTGGAGCAGCTTGAGATTTCACGGTACATATCCTGCCCCGGCAACCATACTTCAAGATCATAGGTCTTTTGCGCCGCAAAGCCCATATCACCCACACAAAGCGTCAATGTCCGGTAAGCAAGGCCAAGACGCTGTAATATATGTTCTGCTGCTCCGGTCATGCGCTCAAGCTCTTGCTCGCTTTGCTCGGCCGTGGTGATACTGACCATTTCCACCTTGTTAAACTGATGCAGGCGGATCATGCCACGGGTATCACGTCCTGCTGATCCTGCTTCTGACCTGAAACACTGGCTTAATGCGGTGAAACGCAGGGGCAGATTTCCTTCTTCCAAAATCTGCTCACGAACCATATTAGTCAATGGCACCTCGCCCGTGGGAATCATATAATGCCCCGTTGTGGCCTCAAACAGGTCTTCCTTGAACTTGGGCAACTGGCTTGTGCCGTACAGCGCATGATCTCGCACCAAAAGCGGCACACTGGTTTCTTCATAGCCAAATTCAGTGGTATGGACGTCAAGCATGAAGGTGGACAATGCCCGCTCCAGTCTGGCAAGATCACCTCTTAGAATAACAAAACGCGCACCGGATATGCGGGCGGCACCCTCAAAATCCATCTGGCCCAGATCTTCGCCCAAGTCAAAATGTTGCTTGGGTTCAAAATTAAATGTGGGTATCTCGCCCCATTTGCGAACTTCTACATTATCCGCTTCATCTGCGCCATCCGGCACATCATCCGCCGGAATATTATCCAAACGACACATTTTATAGGTAAGTTCATCAGACAGGCGACGCACATCTTCTTCCAACTCGGCCATGCGCTTTTTCAGGTCAGCCACTTCTTTAATCAGGCCATCGGCATCTTCGCCTTTTGCTTTTGCCTGACCAATGGCCTTAGACGCCACATTGCGGCGGGATTGGCAGTCCTGTAATTCGGTTTTCTTTTCCCGCACTTGGCTATCAATAGTAATCAAGTCAGCGGATTGAGGGTCAATTCCGCGTCTTTTCCAACCAAGATCAAAGATTTCAGGATTTTCCCGAATAGCTTTGATATCAAACATCCTGTTTGTCCTTAATTGTTAATCTTATGAATATTATTGATATTTCATAAAGAATAATTATGGGAATGCCAAGCCCAATCTGGCTCACCGGATCGGGTGGTGTCATTATCGCGGCAAAGGCAAAGGCGCCGACAACCATAAATTTACGCTTCGCCGCCAGGCCATCGGCGGTCACCATGCCCACCCGCGCCATAAGCACCAATAGTATCGGCAATTGAAAACTGATACCAAAAGCCAAAATTAACAGCATCACAAGTGACCAATATTCCTTGACCGTTGGCAGTAATTCAATAGAAAGAACACCGGCAAGCTGTTCCTTGTCCAGACCCGCCACATCGGGCGCGCCGACCTGAAACGACATGAAAAAATTCCACGCGTTGGGAATGACCAGATAATAGGCCAGCGCCGCGCCCAGAAGAAATAATACCGGTGTGCCGATAAGAAACGGCAGAAAGGCTTTTTTCTCGTTACCATATAGCCCCGGCGCTATAAAACGCCAGATTTGCACAGAAATCAGAGGAAAAGTAACACAAAAAGCCGTGAAAAACGACACTTTCAGATAGACAAAAAAAGCCTCATGCATGCCCGTATAGATCATTCGTGCCGGCTGATCATACTGCGCGGAAACATCCACAAAGGGCTGAGCCAGAAAAAGATAAATTTCTTCGTTGAAATAAAAACAGACCAGAAAGGCAACCATAATATAAGCGGCTATCC
The DNA here is from genome assembly GCA_030641355.1 of Alphaproteobacteria bacterium. Classification (GTDB taxonomy): domain Bacteria; phylum Pseudomonadota; class Alphaproteobacteria; order Sphingomonadales; family Emcibacteraceae; genus Paremcibacter. The sequence goes on along the minus strand of DAOWHQ010000200.1, from coordinate 33,710 downwards.
AGATCAGGCGGCTTCTGAGTTCGATCAGATGATCGATCAATGGCGCAGAGCTGCTGGTCATTATTTCATTGTCTGATTTTTCAACTTCAACAGGACTCATTTCTCATCCGCCTCAGTTTTCTTGGTGAAATCCGGTTTAATATCCGGCTTCACATCAAGATCATCCAGTGGAATATTCACGGCCTCATTCAGCTTTTTGGTAACTTCTTCCAGCTCGACCTCATCGGCCATCTGTTTGATGCTGGCTTGAAATTCCTGCCCCATAGAGCGGATTTTAGAGATAAAACGGCCTATAGAACGCACCAATTTAGGCAGATCCTTCGGACCGACAACAATGACTGCCAGAACGACAATCACAAACATTTCTATCATGCCTATATCGAACATAACGCGTCCCGAAAATCGAATTAACTATTTGTTTTTTCAGAATTTTTGTCGTTGACAACAGTTTCTGATTTCTGATCTATAACCTTCGGTTCATCTGAAGCTGCCACATCTACATCTTCTTCAGAAAGCCCCTTTTTAAAGCTTTTGATGCCTTTCGCAACATCCCCCATAAGATCGGAAATTTTACCCCGGCCAAACAACAATACAAACAACAAAACGACGATGGCAATCTGCCAAAAACTTAAACCCATTAAAAATCTCCTTATTCAGAGTGTTTATTTTACCACAAAATCGGATGCATCATAGGCATTAACTGTGGGAAATACTTGACGAAAATCAACGATATTGACTTTGAAAGCAACATAAAAAATATTTTTCACTTATTCCCCAGCAGAACCGGGCAATTCGGGCTGTTCTTCTGTGGGCTTGACATCATCCAGAAGGTTCAGGCGCGATGTATTTACATTATCCAGAAACCCTGCCGCTTTCAATTCCGCAAGGCCCGGCAGGTCCTTAGTGCTGTTCAGTCCAAAATGAACCAAAAAATGATCAGAAGTACCATAAGTCATTGGCCTGCCCGGTGTCCGCCGCCGCCCCATGGGTCGTACCCATTCGGCCTCCATCAGAACATCAAGTATACCCTTGCTTAAAGAAACCCCGCGTACTTCTTCCACTTCGGCACGGGTTACGGGCTGATGATAAGAAATGATTGCCAGTGTTTCCACCGCCGCCCGCGACAGCCGCCTTTCCTGTTCCACTTCTTTGCGCAGCAGGAAGGCAAGGTCCGGTGCGGTCTGAAACATCCATTTTCCGGCAACTTCCACCAGAATAACCCCACGGCCTGAATAATGTTCCTGTAATTCACTGAGAAGTCGATCAATGTCCGAGCCTTCCGGCAGACAATCGTCAAGGGCAATGGCGGACAATGGTTTGTCACTGGCAAATAACAAGGCTTCAACAATACGAATTTGTTCAATGATTTCCATTAATCTTCCCTGTTTCTTTTTCTGATAAATAAGGGGCCAAAAACTTGCTTCTGGACGATTTCAGCCCTGCCCTCACGGGCCATTTCAAGCGATGCGGTAAAAAGACTTGCCTTAATAGAGCGCGTCATTTCTTCGCTGCCCGCATAATCCGGCAGGAATTGAAATAAATCTGTCCAGTCAAGGGCCGTACCAATCAAACCGCGCAGGCGTTCCAAAGCCTGATCCAGAGTATAGATTTCCCGTTTATGGATTTTTATATCAGCAATGGCGTGTCGGGTCTTATGGTCGGCATATCCCTTAAGCAATTCGTATAAGCTCAATTCATATACTGCATTTTTGGTCACGATCACGGGTTCGGGCATACCACGGGCGAATACGTCCCGGTTAAGCTGGTTACGTGACATCAGGTTTGCGGAAACCTCCCTGATCGCGTTCAGCCTTTGTAGTTGGTAGGTAAGACGGGCTGCCATTTCTTCGGCTGACAATTCATCTTCTGAACTTTCTTCCGGCAGCAATAACCTTGATTTCAGATAAGCGAGCCATGCCGCCATCACCAGATAATCTGCGGCTGTTTCCAGTTTTTGCAGCTTGGCTTCGGCAACGAATTTCAGGAATTGCTGAACCAGTTCCAATATGGAAATTTGTTTCAGGTCTACTTTCTGAGTTCGCGCCAGCGTGAGTAGAACATCAAGGGGACCTTCAAAACCATCAATATCCAGAATCAGACGTTCCTCATCGTCCGGTGGCTGCGCCACCAAAGAAACGTCTTCAAATACAGACTGTTCTGGTTCTTTATTCTTCATTTAGGAGCTATCAAAACCGCTAATTGTTTCACCATATCTGTTGCGGGTTCTATTATGGCCCATAGAATATTCAAGTCCAACCCTATCTGCCGCCCCAGCATCGGCAGCAAAAACAACCCGATGATAATAAACATACCGTAAGGCTCGACCCGCGACAGGGGTTTGGCAATTATATCCGGTAAAATGCCAACCGCAACCCTTCCCCCATCCAAAGGTGGAATAGGCAGCATGTTAAAAACCGCAAGTATGGCATTTATCTGGATAGCAAATACTAAATTCCCCAACAGCCAATGCCCGGCCACATTTGGTAAAAATTCTACAATATGAAATAATGAAGCCGCGATAATAACCAGTATTATATTTGCCGCTGGTCCGGCCAAGGCGACAAAAACCATATCCCTGCGCGGGTTGTTAAGCCTCATAAAATTAACCGGAACCGGCTTTGCATAGCCAAACAATACCGGCGCACCACTCATCAACAGTATGACCGGCAACAGGACAGTGCCAAAGGGATCAATATGAACAAAGGGGTTAAAGCTGACCCGCCCAAGCATTTTTGCGGTATTATCCCCCAACTTAAAAGCAACCCATGCATGGGCGGCTTCATGTAATGTTATCGCCAGAAGAAGCGGAATTACAACTATCGGTAATAACTCTAAAAATTCCATATATTCAAGTCCTTAGAGCATGATCAAGCCATTCAATCATCTCTGCACTATTTATTACTGAAACTTCACTACGGCGCGCGAATAAGCTTGCCACCCAGTTTTCACTAACCATATTAAAGTCATATAAGGCTTCCAGAACTTCCCGGCGATCACCCAGAGATGCATTGCAATGAAGCACAAGATCACATCCCGCAACCAAAGCCTGTTTAGCATTCTCAGCAGATGTTCCCGTAAGCGCCTTCATGGTCACATCATCAGATATCAATACACCCTTAAAGCCTATATATTCCCGAATAACCTTACGGATCACAGTTTCCGACAAAGTGGCCGGCAGATCAGCGTCAATAGCGCTATAGATAATATGAGCCGTCATAGCCAGCGGCATATGCTTTAGGGCTTTGAAAGGAGAGAAATCAGTTTCCTTCAACAGATCAAGTGATGCATCCACAATGGGAAGCGCCTTATGACTGTCAACGCTCGCCCGGCCATGACCCGGCATATGCTTTATCACCGGCAATACACCACCAGAAAGCAAGCCTTCACAGGCCGCCTCGCCCAGAAGGCTAACAATATTTATATCTTCACCGAATGAACGGTTGCCAATTATCTGGTCAGCGCCGGGGAGTTCAAGATCCAGCAAGGGGTAGCAATCAACGGAAATACCCGCCATGCGCAATTCTTCCGCCATAAGACGGGCATTAATCTTAGTTGCCAGAAGGCCTTTTTCAGCATCTTTTGCATAGAGATTTTTGAAGGCCGCACCACTTGGTGGCTTGCGCCAATGTTCAAAATTTAAACGGCAAACACGCCCACCTTCCTGATCTATGAAGATGGGTACATCCACGCGGCCAACTGTTTCTTTCATGTCATCGGTAAGTTTTTTAAGCTGATCCGGTGACTGACAGTTACGGGCAAATAAAATAAAGCCAAACGGGTCGAGGTCTTTGAAAACGGCCCTCTCCTCAGCCGTCATCACCAGACCTTCACAATCTTGAATAACCGGACGAGCCATTTATTTTACCACCACAATACAGGCTTGTTTGTTAGCTTTTAGCGCCACACAGACTTTACCTGCACTAGCTCTGTCAATGATAGGTCCGGCCCTAAGACGGTAGAAAATACCCCTCTTTCCCAAATCAATCATCATTATATCGGAATCAAAGCCTTTTAGTATGGCGTAATTTTTCTTCTGAATTTTACGCCATAGCTCCACAGCAGTACTATTTTTTCCGAATGCACCCAACTGTACGAGAAAATTGCCAATTTTATCAACCTTTTCCGGTGCTATGACCTTTTCTTCCTTAACCACAACTTTTGGCTTTGGTGGCACCACCACTTCTTCTTTCTTTTCTTCTGCAACTGGAGGAGCTTTTTCTGCTATTTCTGCTTTTTCTTCTGTGAGCTTAAGATCAACAGGGCGTTCAATGGGCAATTCTGCACTTGATTCGAGCTTCTCACTATTGTCGACCTGTCCTGAGGCTACTCTGTTAAAAACGCCCTTGTCCTGATCCGGCACTTGCAGTCCACCAGGGGTAACTGGTTTTTCCTTAACCACTGATTTATCCGCATGCACCACCGGAACCGGCCCGCTATCAGCACCCTCCAGATAGCTATACCAGACCATGCCGCCAAAAATCACCAGAACCACAACGGTTATTGCTGCAAAAAGCATCCGCCGTCCTGTCATGTCATCATCGGTGACATATTCTTCCGGTAATGGCTCAAGCCAAGAGGCTCTTCCACCTTCATCTGACATACAATATCCCCTCCCAGTGTTTAAAAATGGGCCTACATTTCAGTAACAGGCTCCACACCTAAAATATTAAGACCCGCCGCAATTATATTGGCAACAGCTGTAATCAATGCCAACCGTGACAATGTCTTTTCCCTATCATCTTCGATAATGAAGCGAAGATCAAGATTATCGTTGCCTTTATTCCACAGAGCATGAAATTCAGAAGCCAATTCATATAGATAGTAAGCTATCCGGTGCGGCTCACGGGCCAAAGCCGCGGATTCCACAAAGCGCGGCCAGTTCATCATATTCCGGATCAGGGATAACTCACTGCTATCGGTAAATACCGTCATATCTGCTCCGGCAAGCGAGGCTTTAGACACATCAAGATCGGGAAAGGCAGCTTGCGTTTTACGTAAAACGGAATGTACCCGGGCATGGGCGTATTGCACATAAAAAACCGGATTATCCTTTGACTGTTCAGTCACACGAGCAAAATCGAAATCAAGAGATGCATCATTTTTACGGGTCAACATGATGAAGCGCACAACATCCTTGCCCACCTCATCCACGATATCGCGCATGGTGATAAAGTTGCCAGAACGCTTCGACATTTTCACAGGCACACCGTCCCGCAACAATTTGACCATCTGACAAAGGCGCACGTCCAGTTTGACCTTATCATCGGTAAGGGCCTTTATAACGGATTCGACCCGTTTGACATATCCGCCATGATCCGCGCCCCACACATCAATCAAGCTGGTATAGCCGCGCTCAATCTTGTCATTATGATAGGCCACATCGGCGGCGAAATAAGTCCAGCTGCCATCAGACTTCTTAATCGCCCGGTCCACATCATCGCCAAAATCAGTGGATTTAAACAGCGTCTGAGGTCGTTCTTCCCAATCATCGGGCTTGGTACCTTTTGGGGCTTCGAGAACACCGGTATAGATAAGACCCTTGTCTTCCAGCTTATCCAGTGCCGCCTGTATCTGCCCACTTTTGTGAAGCGTTAACTCAGAGAAAAAGACTTCATGCTTAATGGAAAGCGTTTCCAAATCAGCCCGTATCATATCCATCATGGCGTCCGTTGCGAACTGACGAACATCATGCAGCCATACGCTTTCATCAGCGCCCAGCCATTGATCGCCATATTTTTCCGCCAAGGCCTTGCCCACGGGGATAAGATAAACACCGGGATAAAGTCCTTCGGAAATCTCCCCAATATCCTCGCCCAAAGCTTCCCTGTAACGCAGGTATGCTGATCTCGCCAGAACATCAATCTGCCCGCCCGCATCATTGATGTAATATTCGCGGGTCACATCATAACCGGTATATTCCAGCAATGACGCCAAGGCATCACCAAATATTGCGCCCCGACAATGGCCCACATGAAGCGGTCCGGTGGGATTGACCGAGACATATTCCACATTTACCTTTTCATGATCGCCGATTTTCGAACTGCCGTAATTGCTTGCCGCATTCAGGATTTTTGATACCTGAGACTGAATAACATCCTGTTTCAAGGTGATATTGATAAAGCCCGGTCCGGCTACTTCAACCTTTTCAACACTGTCCACATCCCGCAGACCATCCGCTACCATATCTGCAATATCACGGGGTTTCATGCGGGCCTGTCTGGTTAAAACCATGGCGATATTGGTGGATATCTCCCCATGTGAGGCATCCCGTGGTGGCTCAATGGTGACATTTTTCAGGTCAAGGTTTTCAGGCAGTTTGCCGTCTTTTTCAAGCCCGGAGACTATGGTCTTTAAGGCCTGAGAGAAAGTATCAAAAATATTCATAATTCAAACAACGATGTATCAAATAATCTTTTATGTTCCAATATGGCATAACGGTCAGTCATACCTGCGATAAAGTCTGCCACATGGCGGGCGCGGGTCTGGGGGGCTGCCAGTACCTCCGGTGTTTGCCATTCTGTTGGCAGACATTCCGGCTCGGCCTGAAAAAGTTCAAACAAATCGGTTATCACTCTTTTCGCCTTGCTGGACATGCGGTTAACTTTGTAATGACGATACATATTCTGCATCAGGAAAGATTTCAATCTTTTATCGAATTCTTTCATTTCATCCGAGAAGGAAATAACACTTTGAGAGGCATTTCGGATATCATCAACCGTTTCCGGTTGCAGGGCCGAAATACGCTTTTTGCTCTCAACCAGAATATCATTGACCATTATATTAATCAGGCGTCGCACCACTTCATGAATTTCCCGCCCGTCTTCCAACGCGCCGTAAGTATCCCTCACCTCGCGGATAATATCACTCAACAGCGGCAATTCTTCCAGCTGATCCATGGTGAGCAACCCTGCCCGTATCCCATCGGCGATATCATGATTATTATAGGCCACATCATCGGAAACCGCTGCTACCTGTGCTTCCGCACTGGAATAGGTGTGCAGTTCAAGGTCATGTTGGTCGTTATAGGTGCGTAAATTGACGTTCAGATCATCAAACTGACCTTCCTCACACAGAGGGCCGTTATGCTTTGCCAGCCCTTCAAGCGTTTCCCACGTCAGGTTCAAACCATCAAAGCCCGCGTATCTCTGCTCCAACTTGGTCACAACCCGTAAGGACTGGGCATTATGATCGAAGCCCTGATAAGGTTCCATGACCGCATTCATGGCTTCCTCGCCATTATGACCAAAAGGCGTGTGACCAAAATCATGAACCAGCGCCAGAGATTCAGCAATCTCATCATTCAGACCCAGCACAATAGCGATACTGCGTGCGATCTGTGCCACTTCGATGGAATGGGTCAGGCGGGTACGGTAATAATCGCCTTCATGATAAACAAACACCTGAGTTTTATGGATCAGCCGCCGAAAAGCCCCGGAATGAATAATCCGGTCCCGGTCCCGCTGAAAGGGCGAACGGGTTTTGGTTTCATGTTCGGAATGAAGCCGCCCCCTGCTCTTTTCCGCAAGACAGGCATAGGGGGCATAATTAGCGGTTGGCTGATAGATTTTGAAATCAGAATTCATTAAGTGAATTTTCCATTCATTGACAATATTCATTCATTTCCTACTTATATAGTGTATTATGAAAAAAAACATCAGGGTAAATTAGAATAATGACTACAGAAACAACACCGGTGACATTATCGGCAAGTGCGGCAAAGCGCATCGCCGCGCTATGCGAAAAAGAAGGCGATACAGCGCTAAAATTCCGTATTTCGGTTGATGGCGGCGGCTGTTCCGGTTTTCAATATGATTTTAATCTGGTCAAAGACCAAAGGGACGATGATCTGGTCGTTGTGCGCGATGGAGTGACCATGCTTGTTGATGGCCTGTCCCTGCTGTATCTGACCGGTTCGGAAGTGGATTTTGTCGAAGAACTGGCCGGGTCCATGTTTGTGGTAAAAAATCCTAACGCCACCGCTTCCTGCGGATGTGGCTCATCATTCGCAGTATGATAATTGCTTCATGGAATGTAAACTCGATTAAAGCCCGTCTGCCTCGCGTCACCGAGTGGCTGAAGGATTTCAGCCCAGATGTGGTCATGCTTCAGGAATTGAAATGCACCGATGAAAATTTCCCCTATCTGGAGATAGAAGAGCTTGGCTATAACGTGGCCGTTCACGGGCAGAAAACCTATAACGGTGTCGCGATCCTCTCCAAATATCCCATTGAGGATGTCATGGTCGGCCTGCCCGGTGACGATGATGATGATCATGCCAGATATATAGAAGCCACCATAAATACGGTTCGTGTTGGCGGGTTATATCTGCCCAATGGTAATCCCCTGCCCGGCCCGAAATTTGAGTATAAACTCAAATGGATGGACAGGCTTATTACGCGGGCCAAAGAACTGCTGACCCAAGAAGAAATGTTTGTCCTTGGCGGTGATTATAATTGCTGCCCCAAGGGTGAGGATAGCTATGATCCCCACAGAATGTCTGGCGATGCGCTAACCCAGCCTGAAACGCGGGAGCGTTATTACACTCTGCTCAATCTGGGCTTAACCGATGCATTACGCCATTATTTCCCCTCCGGCCCCAATTACACCTATTGGGATTACCAGCGCGGCGCATGGCAGAAGGACAATGGCCTGCGGATTGATCATCTCTTGTTGTCCCCGCAGGCGGCGGACAGGCTAAAAAAATGTGATGTTGACAGGGTACCACGCGGCAAAGAAAAAGCCTCCGACCACACCCCTATCTGGTGCGAGCTAGAGGTTTAGCTATCCACTTTCAAAGTTTTGCGGGCTTTTTCCAGACGGGCTCTGATATTTTTTAATGAGGCAACGGTATCTGATCCCTCAGTAATATGCTGCTCCCTTTTTTTTGTGACATTCATCAGTTGAGCGTCATAATCACTCTCTGGGTTGGCAGTTCCGTTTTCAGTCTTGTCATTAAATGCCTGAAGCACATTCTTGACCCCATGCTCTTTCAGATATTTTTGCGCCCCTTTGATGGTATAGCCATCTTCATGAAGTAGATTACGAATTACTTCAATTATTTCAACATCTTCTGGTCGGTAATAGCGGCGGCCACCGCCCCTTTTCATAGGGGCAATTTGGCTGAACTTGCTTTCCCAAAAGCGCAGAACATGCTGCTGAATCCCCATAGAATTCGCCACTTCGCTTATGGTGCGAAATGCATTCTGTGATTTACTCGCCCTAGATGCCATATTTTCATTTCCCCTCTTACCATGCGCTTAAATACACCGTGCCCATGCCAGTGAAGATAAACGGATAGATTATGATCAGCTATCGCTCATGCCGCTCACACGGTTTTTTAAAACCTGTGATGGTCTGAAAACCAATACTCTTCGGGGTTCAATGGGTACTTCCTCGCCGGTCTTGGGATTGCGGCCAATGCGACCGTCTTTTGACCGGACAATGAAACTGCCAAAAGAAGAAATTTTTACATTATCACCTTCAACAAGATTCTTGGAAATTTCATCCAGAACAGCTTCCACCAATTCAGCAGACTCGTTCCTTGATAAGCCAACCTCTTGATAAACAGCCTCACTTAAATCGGCTCTCGTTACAGTTTTTTTGCTCATTTTCAATTCCTTATGATGTATGGAGAGTCTACTTCACACAGAATTATCAGTCAATATCAAAGGGATGCAAACTATTGCTAAGATACAGGGTAACGTGATTTTTTGTAATAAAAGGCAATTATTATTTAAAATTGCCGTGTTTTACCACCGGATTAAGCAGGAACCCCAGGTAAATCCGCCACCCATGGCCTCCAGAACAACAATATCGCCACGAGCGATTCGGTCTTCCTTGATCATTTCATCCAGCGCAAGCGGGATTGAAGCCGCCGATGTATTGGCATGTTTATGAACCGTGACCGCGACTTTATCCGGGTCTATTTTTAACTTGCGTATGGTAGCGTCCAATATGCGCTTATTGGCCTGATGGGGGATCACCATATCCACATCATCGGCGGTCATATCATTAAATTCCAAAGCTTCTTTTACCACACTAGCCAGATTGGTGACCGCATGGCGGAAGACTTCCTTGCCCCGCATACGCAAATATCCGGTGGATTGTGTAGAAGACACCCCGCCGTCTACATAAAGCAACTCATTATAACGACCATCAGAATGAAGATGAGAAGACAGGATACCCTGATCTTTATTAGTATTAGTATTGGGACCCGCAGAAAGCACCACGGCTCCCGCACCATCTCCAAACAACACACAGGTCGTCCGATCTTCCCAATCCAATATGCGGGAAAAAGTTTCGGCACCAATCACAAGTGCGTGTTTGACCTGTCCTGCACGGATAAAATTATCCGCTGTCGCCATCGCATAAATAAAGCCTGAACATACGGCCTGCACGTCAAATGCAGCACCCTTTTCCATGCCGAGTGCGGCCTGAACACGGGTCGCGGTGGCCGGGAATGTCTGATCCGGCGTTGAGGTCGCCAAAATAATCAGATCAATATCATTTGCTGTAAGAGATGCCGCCGCCAAAGCTCTTTGCGCAGCCTTGATTGCCAAATCAGATGTTAATTCACCTTCTGCGGCGATATGTCTTTGTTTTATTCCGGTACGTTCGATGATCCACTCATCAGTAGTATCGACCAGATCTTCCATTTGTTTGTTAGTAATTATTTTTTCAGGAAGATACGAGCCACAACCGGAAACAACAGAGCGAAAACTGGTCATTCAGCCTTTTCCTCGATTACGTCATCTTCATTTCTTTCAAACCGCTTAAGATCTTTGCTAATTTTTCCGGCAAGGTCGTTTGAGGCCATATCAGCAGCAACACCGATGGCACTGGCAAACCCTGCTGCGGAAGCTCCGCCATGGCTTTTAATAACGAGGCCATTAAGACCCATAAATACTGCGCCATTATGATTATTAGGGTCCAGATGATCCTTTAGGCCCATCAAGGCGGGTTTGGCAAACAGATAACCGATTTTTGACATCATAGAATCCGATAAAGCCGCTTTCAGCATTCCGGCAATCATACGCGCCGTGCCTTCGGCTGTCTTCAGCGCCACATTTCCGGTAAAGCCATCGGTGACAACCACATCAACATCGCCATTAGCAAGGCCGTGTCCCTCGGTAAACCCAATATAATCCATTGGCAGATTGGTATCCCGCAGCATCCGGTCCGCATTCTTGATAGTCTCATTACCCTTCAATTCTTCAACGCCCACATTAAGCAGGGCCACAGAAGGATTGGCAAGCCCCAGAACCGTCCGGGCAAAGGCCGCGCCCATAATGGCGAACTGAATAAGGTTTTTATCGCTACATTCCACATTAGCCCCAAGGTCAAGCATAATGCTTTCACCACAGGATGTGGGCAATAATGAAGCCAGAGCCGGTCTGTCAATACCCGGCATCGTACGTAACATAAATTTGGCCATAGCCATTAACGCACCAGTATTTCCCGCAGAAACTGCGGCGCCGGCATCACCATCTTTCACCGCCTGAATAGCAAGTCCCATACTTGACTGACGTCCCCGGCGCAAAGCCTGTCCCGGTTTATCTTCCGAGGTTACGATTTTATCGGTATGACGGATCTCGCAACTTTCTTTCAGAAGCGGGTATTTAGTCACCAGTGGCGCAATTTGAGCTTCATCACCAAATATTAAAAATTTGGCATCCGGAAGTCTCTCGCGGGCGATGCTAGCCCCTTCTATAACAACTTTAGGGCCAACGTCACCGCCCATGGCATCCAGAGAAAATATATTTTTACGCTTCAAGGTAACTCTTCTATCTGATTTATTATATAAATTAATTTAAGTCATTGGTGACAATACTTGATAATACACTATCTTCAAGTCTTATGTTTTAAACTTTTCAACACCGCAAAAGGATTCTTCTTTTCTACTTCCAGAACCACATCTTTCTCTTTAATAATTTTTTGTCCCAGTTCCTCGCCGGTGCTATCCTGTTTTCGGGGATAAGGATTAATTTCAAGCGACAAATGCTGTGCTGCCATCTCGCCAACATCAATAAAATTTGAGCACATAAACTCAGTATCTTCTTCATCCGCGGCAAACTCAATTTCAGCCGTTTCTTTGCGTCTCTGCTGTGTAGACTGTTGCAGGGTCAGTGTGAATTTGCCTGAAATTTTTTCTTTCACAGGCTCAAGAGAAATACCACATGACTGGGTAACGTTGGCGTTAAATGTCGCCCCTAGCTTAAAAGATCCCTTTCTAGAGGGTGTAATCTTACAGTCAACAGACAGATCATTCACATTCAAAACACAATAGCGCCTTGCAAGGGCATCTCTTTCCCCTTGTGTTGCCTGAAATTTAAAATGCCGGCCCTTTGATCCGAAGCTGGTTACATCAACAGGCCGCGAAAATTCTACGGGTAATTCTGGAATTTCATCATCTTGGGTCATTAATTTGCTTTTTCAAAAGTTATTTTAGCCTGCAAAAAATCATCATTTTTTTGCGCATCAAGGCATTTTATCTGAGCCATAACATAGGACATCAAATCATCCAATGTGGCATCCTCCGGGGGCTGTTCCCTATAAATATTTCTAATCAGTGCTGATTTAAGACTTGTCCTTATATCATCCGACTGAATTGCTTTGGCATAGGCTGCCGCCCGTCCATAGTAAGCTTCGGCCATAACCTTGACCTTCTTACCAATACTCATATCCCCGACCCCAATCTCACGCAAAGACATATCCATATTTTCAAACAATACTTCCCGTAAATGCCGGATTAATAAGGCCATCTGTTTGTTGTCGTCATCCTTCTCAAACCGTCTGACCACAAGGCTCACATGGAGAATGATAAGGTCAAAGCGGCCATCAAGAGTATCAGCAATGCCCCAGTCTGAATAAAAGTGCGGCATACGTGACTGGGCCACAATTTCAGTAAAAAGGGCATAGGCTGCATCTTTATTTTTTTTATTTCGCCTTAAAAACACCATATAATGATCATATCCCTATTTAAAAACATTGACTAGCAGGTTGACAGGTGCCATTTTGTGCTACGTTTTGCGTTTGGTATCATGCCGCGGCGCATACTGCAATTAAAACTGGGCATATTTTAGTATAAACGGGCATAATTACCTTATGAAAAGCACTACAAAAACGATCATTATCATAATCATGGCAGTTATGGCTCTGGGAGCCTGTACCTCGCGGAAATTTATCAGAGGATATAAGGTCGATGAGAAAATGGTAAGTTCCATTAGAGCAGAAGTGGATTCCCGTGATTCAGTGCAGGAAATGTTGGGCAGCCCATCTTCCGTAGCTACTTTTGACAATGATAACTGGTATTATTATTCCAAAAAATCGGAAAGTCTGGCCTTTTTCAAGGAAAACATTACGGAATTAAATATCATTGCCATCCGTTTTGACAGCGATGGTTATGTCACAGCTGTTGACCACTTCACACTTGATGACCGCAATAATATTGAACCGGTAGGTAAAACAACACAGACCCATGGCCGTGAATTAAGTTTCATTCAGGAACTCTTCGGAAATATCGGAAGATTCGGCGCCGGTGGCCCGTCTAATGTCCAGCCTGGAAACTAATTTCCCTAAAATATTCGCGCCTGAACAACCATGACCCGAAGTACTAATGGGTCATGAAGGACTTTGTTGCTGATATCCATTAAAGTTTTTTTCAACCGAAGATAATCCACGCTGCGCGGACTACCGTCCTTGCCTATTGGCGTATAGCTGAAATGGCGCAACATGGCATCACGAATTTCAGGTAAATTATTAATAACGATCATTTTATTTTCGTTCCCATCCACTTCCATGGAAAAATCGATCATCACATTACCCAAGCTACGTTTATTATAAATAAGAGGAAGCGTCATGCGCTCTATCTTTACAAAGAAAGGATCCGTTTTAGGTTCTTCCTCAACGACAAATTCCTCCTCAAGCGGATCTTCTTCATCATGAATTTCCTCATCGCCACCGCCCAACATCATAAAGGCCCCAAAACCGCCACCCGCACCAAGCAACAAACCCACTATCAACCCAATTATCAAAAGTTTTTTGCTGCCCGATTTTGGTGCTTCTTCTTCTGTTTCTATTTCTTTTTCTACTTCCCCGTCAGCCATATATTACCCTGTACCCTTAATCAAAAATGTCTATAACCACGTTTGTCACCCAGTTGATTTTCCCCATTTTTATCCTGAATTACGATTGCCTTTTCATTCGTCATACAACCTATTCTGGTCAGAGGAAGATCTAGACTTTTCGCCAATTCTTTTATGTCTCCTGCAGCATGGGCCGGCGCGGTAAAAAGAAGTTCATAATCATCACCCCCCGTCCATACAAGTTCTTTATACAGGGGGAAACTTTCCAAAACCTTACGAACCACACCGGAAAGGGGAATGAGGTCTTCTTCAATCTTAGCCCCCAGTCCCGATAACGCGCATATATGCTGAATATCACCGGACAACCCGTCAGAAATATCCATAACGGCAGTGGCAATACCCTTGAGCTTCTGCCCCAGAGTAATTCTGGGCTGTGGCAAAAGGTAACTTTCAATCAGGGCATCATTTTTTGGTGTGATATAACCAGTCAGGCATTTAAAACCAAGCGCGGAATCTCCTAAAACACCGGATACATATATGTCATCACCCTCTTGCGCCCCGTCTCTGCGTAGGGCTTCTCCGCGCTTTACGGAACCGATAGCGGTTACAGAAATAGTTAACGGCCAATGCGTTGCAACCGTATCGCCACCAAATAAAGACCAACCAAATTCTTCCTGATCAATCTTAAGTCCCCGCGCGAACTCAGCAATCCATTGATCAATATCTTTCATATTTCTTGGCAAGGAAATGGCCAGTAAATACCCTAGAGGCTCCGCGCCCATGGCGGCCAGATCGGAAAGGTTGACCCTTAAGGCCTTACGGGCAATAAGGTCCGCAGGATCATCAGCGAAAAAATGAAGGTCTGCGACCAGTGCATCCTTGGTAAATATCAAGTCAGTCCCCGCCGGTGGGCTAAAGACTGCCGCATCATCGGTCAGGCCATAGGCTGGCTGTTCCTTGGACGCCAAAGGTGCAAAATATCTGGAGATGAGATCGAATTCACCTGAACTCATATTACTTCTCCTTGATTTAAGTTATTTACGGATAATCTTTGCCAACTTATCAAGCACACCATTGATAAAACCCGGTTTGCTATCATCAAAAAAAGCTTTGGCTACATCAACATATTCGTTGATTACAACAGATGTTGGTACGTCGGGCCGCCCGATCAATTCATAGGTACCCGCACGTAGTATAGCACGAGCCACAGGTTCAATTCTAGTCAAAGTCCAATTATCCGCCAATGACCCGGAAACATGGTCGTCTATTTCCTTGGCCCGCTCCTCTACCCCCTTAACAAGATTAGCAAAAAAGGCCACATCCGCGTCGGAATAATGATCACCTTCAATGACCGCGCCAAGTCGGTGATCAATAAATTCATCAACGATATTATGAGCATGCTCATCATTCATTTCCATCTGGTAAAGCGCCTGCACGGCGGCCAGTCTGGATGCACTTCTGGCGCCACCCTTTGATGATGTGCTTTCGGCCTTTTCAGTCATGAGGAAATTAGTCCAAATTTTTGTTTCAGTTCGATCATTCTGAGCGCGGTTTCAGCTACATAACCGCCCTTGTTACCTGCGGTCACGTCAGCCCTTGCCCATGCCTGATCTTGATTCTCCACGGTCAATACACCGTAACCTATGGCAAGTCTATCCTTGATTGCCAATTCCTGTAGTCCACGGGCACTTTCGCCGCAAACATAATCATAATGGGACGTTTCACCCCTGATGACACAGCCGAGTGCAATATAACCGTCATAACTGACCTCGGAACTATCCGCTGCAAAACGAATGGCTGCGGGAATTTCAAATGCGCCGGGTACGTCTATGAGATCATAAGTAGCACCCGCCTTTTCTAACGCAGCGACAGCACCTTTGATCAACTCATTGGTGATATGTTCATAATAAGGAGATTCAACAATTAGCAGATGCATACTCAAACTTTCTTTTTCAGGCCAATTTCCATGCTGTCATCAAATTTACGCTGCTCAACAATATTAAGGCCATAGCCATCAATGCCAACCACATGCTGTTCAGTATTGGACAGCAAAATCAAATGTGATACCCCGAGATCAACAAGGATCTGGGCCCCTATGCCATAATTTCTAAGGAAAGTATCTTTCGAGGTTTTTTTTGTGCCTGACCTTCGGCCTATACTGTCGGTAATAATGGTCTTTGAGGTTTCACGGAGGTAAACCAATACCCCGCACCCTTCATTGCCAATTTCTTCCATGGCCCGATGTAACTGGCTGCGGCGGCTACCTTTGGCGCTCAGCAAATCATCAAACATATTAAAAGGATGCATACGAACCAAAACCGGCTCGTCTTTTTTGGGTGTACCCTTCACCAGTGCGAAATGCTGTGTCTGATCATCCTTTACCTCATAAACCCGTAGCTTGAATTCACCACCATATTCTGAATCAACCACCGTTTCCTCAATACATTCCACAAGCGTATCAACCTTGCGGCGATAGGCAATCAGGTCGGCAATGGTGGCCAGCTTCAAATCATGTTTTTTAGCAAATTTGACAAGGTCTGGCAGACGGGCCATTGTACCATCATCATTCATAATCTCGCAAATCACGCCCGCAGGGGTAAGCCCTGCCATGCGCGCAATATCAACGGCGGCTTCCGTATGACCGGCGCGAACCAGCACCCCCCCGTCTTTTGCCACAATAGGAAAGACATGGCCCGGTGAGACAATATCATTGGCGCTCATCGCCGGATTTGTCGCCACAGCAATGGTATGCGCCCTGTCCGCTGCGGAAATGCCCGTGGTAATGCCTTCTTTAGCCTCAATAGAAACTGTAAAGGCGGTATTATTACGGGCCTGATTGTTGAGGCTCATGGGGGGCAATCCCAAAATCTCAGCCCTTTTCCGGTCAACCGTCAGGCAAATCAGGCCACGGCCATATTTAGCCATAAAATTAACCGCGTCCGGTGTCGCCATCTGAGCCGGGATAATCAGGTCGCCCTCATTTTCCCGGTCTTCATCATCGACCAGTATAAACATACGGCCATTTTTGGCATCTTCCAGAACATCTTCAATGGGGGATAGAAAACTATTAGACATAATATTTGATCTTCTTAGTTAAATTCATTCATTCTTGCCACATAGCGGGCCAATACATCAATTTCTAGATTGACCTTATCACCCACCTTTGCATCGGAAAAAGTGGTTTTTTCCTGCGTATGGGGAATGATATTAATCTCAAAAATGGTCTGTTTCTGCGTATGGTCAACCACCTCATTGACCGTCAGCGAGACACCATTAATGGTCACAGACCCTTTTTCAGCAATGTATTTTTTAAGATTATCCGGCACTGCAAATTGTAAAATTATGCTTTGACCTGATGGTGTTATTGATAAAACTTCACCTATACCATCAACATGGCCTGTGACAATATGACCGCCTAGTTCTTCACCGACTTTCAAGGCTCTTTCAAGATTGACCCGCGTGCCTTCTGCCCAACTGCCAAGATTAGTGCAGGACAGGGTTTCAGCGGAGGCATCAACAGAAAACCAGTCACTGCCCTTATCAACCACCGTCAGACAGACACCGGAACAGGCAATGGATGCGCCAATATCAATAGTGTCCGTGTCAAAGGCTGTATTGAGCCTGATGTGAGTATCGCCTTTATGAACAAGGCTTCTGATAGAGCCGACATCTGTAATAATTCCGGTAAACATTCTAATGACCTATTTCAAATTCCTGCCAAATATCTTTTCCCGTGTGTCCCGATCGGATCAGGTTAATATTTGGCCTTTCAAGCAACTCATTTAATCCGACGGATGCGAGAGCGCCAAGCCCTTCACCAATAACATCCGGTGACCTGAACCAATACAGTCGGTCTACCAGACTTGCCGTGATCAGGGAAGCATTAACTTCTGCTCCACCCTCGGATAATACCCTTGTAATGCCTTCTGTAGCCAGAAGAGCCATCATCTTTGGCAAATCAACCCGGTTTTGCGGGCTTGCATCACAGCAAATAAGCTTCACCCCCATACGCTTAAGGGTTTCGTATTTTTCACCGTCACTAACCGTTGTTATAACCCATGTGGGAATTTTTTTTGCTGTTTCAACCAGATTGCAGTCCAACGGGATTCTTAAATAACTATCGACGACAATCCGCACGGGAGATAGGTGTTCAAGACCCGGCAACCGACAATCCAGAGACGGGTTATCAGCCAAAACAGTGCCAATACCAACAAGTATCGCGTCATGACTGGCCCTCAGCAAATGTCCCCTTTGTCGGGACTCTGGCCCTGTTATCCATATGGTATCACCGGAATCCTTCGCAATCATGCCATCCTGCGATGTGGCAAGTTTCATTGTGACCATCGGTCTATTTTCAGAAATCCTTTGGAAGAAACCCTGATTTACGTGATTTGCTTCTGTTTGACAGACACCAAAGTCGACTTGAATTCCGGAATTTCTCAGTATTTCCAAACCCTTACCAGAAACACGTCCGTCAGGGTCGCCAGTAGCAACTACCACCCGCGCAACACCCGCCTTGACCAGACTTATTGCACAAGGCGGGGTTTGCCCATGATGGGCGCAAGGCTCCAGCGTAACATAAACGGTGGCCCCTTCCGCAGCTTTTCCCGCCATGGACAGGGCGATAATTTCCCCGTGGGGACGACCACCCATGCCCGTATGACCCAGCCCGATGATATGACCATCTTTGTTAACGATCACACAACCGACGGACGGATTAGGCCATGTGGAGCCATTGCCGCGACGGGCCAGCCCCAGTGCCATTTCCATATGTTGAATATCAGTTTTCAAAATTCCGACTACGAAGCTGTAGGGTCGTCAATCTGCCCGACAAATTTTTCGAAATCTCCCGCTTCCCGAAAATCCTTGTAAACAGAGGCGTAACGCACATAAGCCACTTTATCCATAGTATGCAGGCCTTCCATGATCAGCTTGCCAATATGCTCCGTCTTGACCTCTGACTCGCCAAGGCTTTCCAGTTGCCGCACGATACCATTGATCAATAGCTCTATACGATTTTCCTCTATGGGGCGTTTACGCAGGGCAAGATTAACCGAACGCTCCAGTTTTTCCCGCTCGAAAGGAACTTTCTTGCCGCTTTTTTTGGAGACCGTCAATTCACGGAGCTGTACCCGCTCAAAAGTGGTAAACCGCGCCCCGCAACCATTACAGGACCGCCGTCGCCGGATGGCAGAATTATCCTCTGTGGGGCGGCTGTCTTTTACCTGAGTATCATCATTTCCACAAAATGGGCAGCGCATTTATTATATCCTTAGTAAATTGGAAAATCTTTGCACAGGGCAACGACTTTTTTCCGTACAGACGCTTCTACCGCGCTGTTATCATTGGGGTTAGCCTGAAGGCCATTGAGAATTTCAATGATATAATCGCCGACCATTTCAAATTCTTTCACACCAAAGCCGCGCGTGGTTCCCGCTGGTGACCCCAGACGAATACCGGATGTCACCATTGGTTTTTCGGGATCAAAAGGAATACCGTTCTTGTTACAGGTGATATTGGCCCGGCCCAGTGAATTATCAGCATCCCGACCCGTTAGCCCCAAGGGCCGCAGGTCAACCAACATCAAATGCGTGTCCGTGCCACCAGATACGATGTCACAACCACCCTCAACAAGGCGATTAGCCAGCGCACGGGCATTTTCGATGACTTTATGGGCATAATCCTTAAATTCTGGCCGCAAAGCCTCACCAAAAGCCACGGCCTTGGCGGCAATCACATGCATTAAGGGGCCGCCCTGAAGTCCGGGGAATACGGCAGAGTTAAATTTCTTACCCAGATCAAGATCATTGGTTAAAATCATTCCGCCGCGTGGGCCGCGCAAAGTCTTATGAGTTGTTGTTGTCACCACATGAGCATGTTCAAGAGGGTTTGGATGCGCTCCGCCGGCGACTAGACCGGCAAAATGAGCCATATCAACCCAGAAATACGCGCCAACCTCATCAGCAATCTGCCGGAAACGCTTGAAATCAATGACACGCGGGTAAGCAGAGCCGCCCGCGATGATCATTTTTGGTTTATGTTCCTTTGCCAGACGTTCCACTTCATCAAAATCAACCATGGCATCTTCGCGACTGACACCATATTGCACGGCGTTAAACCATTTGCCGGACTGTGCGGGCGGTGCGCCGTGGGTCAAATGACCACCAGCGGCAAGAGACATACCAAGAATGGTATCGCCGGGCTGTACCAATGCCAGATTAACCGCGCCATTGGCCTGTGCGCCGGAATGGGGCTGAACATTAACATAAGCGGCATTAAACAGCTTCTTGGCCCTCTCAATGGCTAGGCTTTCAGCAATATCCACAAATTCACAGCCGCCATAGTAACGGCGCCCCGGATAACCCTCAGCATATTTGTTAGTCATCACCGAACCCTGTGCTTCAAGCACGGCACGGCTGACAATATTTTCAGAGGCAATAAGCTCAATATGCTCCTGCTGTCGGCCTGTTTCAAGGGTAATGCTTTTCAGTACATCCGGATCACTATCAGCAAGGGAGGCATTAAAAAAATCATTCATATCAGTGGAAGAAGTCATATTAAAAAAATCCTAAAATAAATATATATACTAAGTAGAAATCAGGACATCTTGTCGATGCGACGTTGATGTCTTCCCCCTTCAAATTCTGTGTTTAAAAATGTGTTCAGGCAATCCTTGGCTACATCCGGGCCAATGGTACGCCCCCCCATCACAATGACATTAGAATTATTATGTTGTCGGCTGAGTTCCGCCGTTAATCTATCATGGACAAGAGCTGCCCGTATATGGGCGTGTCGGTTGGCTGCTATGCTAATGCCAATACCAGAACCACATACTAAAACGCCCCTAGACGCCTTATTTTCCTTGATAGCATCTGCCAGAGCATGAGCAAAGTCCGGGTAGTCAACAGAATCTACGCCATCGCAACCCAAATCCAAAACCTCATAATCTTTTTCCAGAAGGAATGTTTTGAGGGTCATCTTAAGCTCGTAACCCCCATGATCACCTGCCAATGCTATGATTTCCTTAGACATCATCCATACCCTTTTCAAACGTCTTAATTCAAATAAAACCAGAATTACCCTAATATCATAAGGTCAGGCGTTTTCCTACCATATGTATGGGAAAAATGAAATATTCAGGACTTTTCTTTGGCAAGGACATATTTAAGTTTATCGACCGCAACCTTTGTCAACTGTGCGCGACTTGCCTTTGCGGGGCCAACGATGGATACTTCACGACCAGAGACTGTATCAATGGCAGACACCTTGACAGATGAGCCAATCTGAATGAATTCAACAAGATACTCGCCTGCACCCTTGCTCATTCATTAAATCCTTTTCTTTAGGAAGTGTCCTTTCAAGCCGCTCTCGCGAACCTCTTCACATCAAGACGCGCCCAAACTGCTTTCAGGGAACTAACCAGATGATCAATCATTTCATCCGTATGCAAAGGGCTTGGCGTAAAGCGAAGACGTTCTGTACCTCTGGGTACCGTAGGGTAATTGATCGGTTGCACATAAATATTGAACTCGTTCAACAGAATGTCGGAGGCCTGCTTGCAAATAACTGGGTCACCTACAAGAACGGGGACAATATGGCTGACTGATGGCATGACAGGCAAATCTGCGGCCCGCATTTTTTCTTTCAGCATGGCGGCCCGTTCCTGATGAATGGTCCGTTCAATCTTACTTTCTTTCAAATGACGTACACTCGCCAATGCCCCTGCGGTGATCACAGGTGACAGAGATGTGGTAAAAATAAATCCCGAAGCAAAAGTACGGATAGCATCAACAATATCTGTGGTTGAGGTGATATAACCGCCCATAAGTCCATAGGCCTTGCCCAGCGTTCCTTCTATAACTGTCACCCGGTCCATCAGACCGTCACGTTCCGCAACACCGCCACCATGCTCACCATACATGCCAACGGCATGAACTTCATCAAGATAAGTCAGGGCATTATATTTATCGGCAAGGTCACAAAATTCTTTAATCGGTGCAAAATCACCATCCATGGAATAAACCGATTCGAAGGCAATTAATTTCGGCAGCGCGGGGTCAGTTGCCTTCAACAGGCTTTCCAGGTGCTGGATATCATTATGACGGAAAATATGTTTCTCACATCCACTATGGCGAATACCTTCGATCATGGAGGCGTGATTCAGCTCATCGGAGAATATCACACAACCCGGCAACAGCTTTGCAATTGTGCTTAAGCTGGCGTCATTGGAAATATAGCCGGATGTGAACAATAGTCCGGCTTCTTTATTATGAAGGTCGGCCAATTCCTGTTCCAGAAGAATATGCATATGGTTATTGCCACTGATATTTCTGGTTCCCCCGGCACCGGCGCCAGTATTCTTCAGTGTATCTTCCATTGCGCTGATGACTTTGGGATGTTGTCCCATTCCAAGATAATCATTACTGCACCAGACCGTAATATCTTTCATACCATCTTCGCTGTACCAGACAGCTTTAGGAAAATCGCCTCTTTGGCGCACGATATCCGTGAACACACGGTAACGCCCTTCTTCCTTAACAGTTTTCAAAGCATCAGAAAATATCCGGTTATAATCCATTGCATAGCCCTACTTTATAAAATATTCACCCTTGCGTTACTGAACGCCAGAAAAAAAACTCAGTCATTTTGACACAAGACACATGGACTTATCACATTAATATAATAAAGCACAGTTTAAAATATCTAAACAACTATCTTACAATATATAGCGTCCGATATCCTGTCAAATCAGGATACAATATACTCACAGGTAAATGAAATTACTTGATTCAAATCAAAGGTTTTAAAGTATAGACCTTAAAAAGACTGAAAGCGGAGTTGATCCGTCCAGAAGCTTTCCAGTTTACGCAGAGAGTTTCGAAGTTCAGACACATCTTCATCTTCAAAGACATTCTTTTCTTTAACAACCTGTAGATTTTCATCAAATAAATCACCTACAAGGTCACAAACTTCTTTTCCCTTATCGCTTAACCAAATACGCAATGCACGTCGATCGTGTTCTGAGCGCTCTTGGTTAATATAGCCTGCCTCAACTAATTTTTTCAAGTTATAGGATACGTTGGAACCCAAATAATAACCACGATTGCGAAGATCACCCGCCGTCATTTCGTTATCACCAATATTATACAGCAATAAAGCCTGAACGCTGTTCACATCGTTACTACCCACGCTATCCAGCCGGTTTTTAACGATGTCAAGCATCCGCCTGTGAAGTCTTTCAATCAAACGAAGACATTCCAGGAAATTTAACTTTGATCTGGCTTCAGGGGACTCATGTCCACCGATCATATTGCTACTGTGACCTGCCAATGACATACTGAATAATCCTTATATTTTGGTAATTCTTTGTATTCCAATAGCATAATTATAGTATAACAACCCCTAACAAGGTCTTAACTAACCTTAAAATCATTTAAAATCAGGTTTTAAAATATGAGCAACAATACGGCATCCCCCATTTTCCCTTATCATCGGGCCCGAAGAAATCGGAAAAGTGACTGGTCGCGCCGACTGGTACGTGAGAACTCATTATCCGTCAATGACCTGATCTGGCCTGTTTTTATTCAGGAAGGCACAAACAGTATCACTGAGATCGCCTCAATGCCGGGAGTGTTCCGCCATAGTATAGACACACTCATTCCAGAAATAGAAAAAGCAGCAAAATTAGGCATCCCTGCCGTTGCATTGTTCCCACAAACACCTCAAGAACTAAAAACTGAAGATGGCAGAGAAGCCGTTAATCCGGAAAATCTCATTTGCCGCACAACACGAGCCATCAAGGATGCGGTTCCTGAAATTGGTGTAATCTGTGATGTAGCTCTGGACCCCTATACCAGCCACGGTCAGGACGGCCTTATTGTTGATGGTTATGTAACCAATGACAAGACCATAGATATTCTGGTGGAACAGGCATTGATTCAGGCTGATGCAGGATGTGACGTTTTGGCCCCCTCAGATATGATGGATGGCCGTGTGGGTGCAATCCGTGAGGGGCTGGAAGACAAGGGTCATGTGAATACCCAGATCATGGCCTATGCAGCCAAATATGCCTCGGCCTTTTATGGCCCTTTTCGGGATGCGGTAGGCTCCGACAGCAATATAAAATCAGGCGGCAAACACAGCTATCAGATGGACCCCGGTAATGGTGATGAAGCCTTGCGGGAGGTTATGTTGGATATTGATGAGGGTGCGGACATGATCATCGTCAAACCCGGTATGCCCTACCTTGATATAATTCAGCGCGTTACCTCTGAATTCGGATTTCCAACATTTGCATATCAGGTCAGCGGTGAATATGCCATGCTCCATGCCGCCGCAGGTAATGGCTGGCTCGATCTGGATCAGGTGATGATGGAAAGCCTGCTCGCCTTCAAGCGGGCTGGAGCAAGCGGGATATTAACCTATTTCGCGCCAAAAGTTGCTGAAATACTGGCTAAATAATTTTTATTTAAGCAGATCAGTCGACAGTTCATTCACAACATCATCCAATTCATAAAAATTGGGCTGCATATGACTTGGGATACTTTTCCGGCCAATTTCAATGGAAATTTGCGGTGCATTACCATGCAGGTGAGATACAATCACATCCTTGATCACATTGAAAATATGGCTTTCTTCGTCAACAATCTGCTGCAACCGTCCCGCTATAGGGCTTGCGATGGTGTAGGAAATCAAAATTCCAAGGAAGGTTCCCACAAGAGCGCCACCGATCATAGCACCAAGAACCTCAACAGGCTGATCAATACTGCCCATGGTTTTCACGATCCCAAGCACCGCAGCCACAATACCCAAGGCTGGAAATGCCTCCCCAAGAATACCCAGAGCATGTGCCCCTTCACTTTCTTCATGGTGATGTTTTTCCAGATCCTTCAACAGAACATCTTCAACCTGATGTGGGTCATCAAAGTTCATTGTGGTCATACGCAGATAATCACAGATGAATTCCACAACATGATGATCAGCGCTAATTGTGTCAAAATTACCGAAAATTTTACTTTCTTCAGGATTTTCAATATGAGCTTCCAGAGCAATCACGCCCTTGGTTTTAATCAGTTTTGTCAGAAGAAACATCAGGCATAACAGGTCCATATAGTCCTGTGGTTTCCATTTTGGTCCTTTAAAAGCTTTTGCCAGACCCGCGCCGGACTTTTTAATTGTGCCCATACCATTGCTCACCAGAAATGAGCCGAGGCCAGCGCCACCGATCATCATACCTTCATAGGGTAACGCATGGAAAATAGGCCCCATAGAACCACCAGAGAGAATGAAGCCGCCAAACGCCAGCCCCATGGTTGTGACTATTCCAATAACAATAAGCATATTTACTTCAAGCCTCTTTTATCCCACAAAAATCTGCTGTGGGTTTAATGTTTTTCTTTCTATTGGATATAACTATAGGGAAAGGATGTTAATGAATTATTATCTATAAGCAATTTGGATAAAAATTATTATCTTGGACTTTTTGGACCATAAACCATATATGATGCTGTATAAAGTCTATATTCAACATTTATATTCGGATTTAAGATGAACAAAAAGACCCATGCGGTAATTTTTGATGATATTCAAAGAGCAGCACTGGCGCTAAAAGGCTCAATTGCCGAAACGCCATTGAATAAATCGATCACCCTGTCAAAGCTGACCGGAGCCGAAATTTATCTTAAATTTGAAAACCTTCAGTTCACAGCATCTTTTAAAGAACGTGGTGCCTTGAACAAGTTGATCAACCTGACCGACAAACAAAAAGAAAATGGCGTTATCGCCGCCTCTGCGGGCAATCACGCACAGGGCGTGGCTTATCACGGCAGTCGGCTTGGTATTCCCACTACCATCGTAATGCCGGTCAATACACCCTTTGTAAAAATATGTCAGACTGAAGGACATGGTGCAAATGTTGTTCTTTTTGGTGACCGGTTTGATGAAACCGCTGTGCATACCCAAATGCTCGCCGAAGAAAAAAAATTAACGCTTGTTCACCCTTTTGATGATTATGATGTGATCGCCGGACAAGGGACAGTTGGCCTTGAGGTGATGGCAGCCTGCCCTGACCTTGATATTATTCTGGTTCCGGTTGGCGGTGGTGGCCTGATCTCTGGCGTCGCCATCGCGGCGAAACATATCAATCCCGATATCAAAATCATCGGAGTGCAGGCCGAACGATTCCCGTCCCTTCATCGGGCCGTTCACAACAATGAATATATTTCCCAAGGCTCCACATTAGCCGAAGGGATCGCTGTCAAAAACATAGGTGATAAAACCTATGAAATTTGTAAAAGCGTTGTGGATGATATCCTGCTTGTCAGTGAAGATGCGCTTGAGGAAGCCGTCTGTATGCTGATGACCATTGAAAAAACAGTGCCCGAAGGGGCCGGAGCAGCCCCCCTTGCCGCTGTCAACAGCTATCCTGAAATTTTCAAGGATAAAAAAGTTGCCATGATCATCAGTGGCGGCAACATCGACCCGCGCCTGCTAGCGTCTCTGCTTATGCGTGGGCTGGTTCGTGAAGGACGGATTACCCGCCTTCGTATCGTGTTGCTGGATGTTCCGGGCGCACTGGCCACAATCACAAAAATCATTGGCGATCTGGGTGGCAATATCATTGATGTATCCCATCACCGTTTATTTACGGAACTGCCTGCCAAGGAAACCTATTCCAATGTCACACTGGAAACCCGCGACAGGGAGAATCTGGATGATATTCTGGCTGGGTTACGCAGTGCAGGTTTCACCGTTCATGTAAACCGATCATCTGACTTATAGTTACTATATATTAACCATAGGTCGCCATTATGTCTTTCTAAGGCTTAATGAACTTCAAAATGGTGGTGTAAAATGGCGGATGAAGCTCGCCCAATAATTATAAAACGGGTTAAAAAAGTTTCCGGCGGCGCTCATGGCGGTGCTTGGAAAGTAGCCTATGCCGACTTTGTTACGGCAATGATGGCCTTCTTCCTGATGCTGTGGCTGCTCAACTCCACATCCAAAGAGCAAAAAGAAGGCTTAGCAGATTATTTCACCCCGACAGTTGCTTCAACAAGTACTGAATCTGGTGCAGGAGACATTCTGGGCGGCACTTCTTTGGAATCCGATGGCGCACAATCAAGTTCCGTTACTGTCTCGATCCCATCCACAACCACGGAAGCAGACACAGAGGATGAAGACACGGAAAAATCAAGTGAGGAAGAATATGCAGAACGTGTTGCCAAAAAAGAGCAGGAATATTTTGAGAAAATGGGCGAAGATCTCAAAGCTGTCATTCAGAAAAGCCCCGAACTTGCAGAATTAAAAAATCAGGTACTGATTGATATCACAGAAGACGGCATGCGTATTCAGTTGGTTGATAAAGACAATCGCGCCATGTTCCGTCCCGGAAGTTCTACCCTATACAAATATGCGGAAAAGATGCTCACCAAAATTGCCAGCATCGTGGTGAAAATGCCTAATAGATTATCTATTTCAGGGCATACTGACGCTACGCCTTTTTCGTCCCGTGCCAACTATTCCAACTGGGAACTTAGTGCAGACCGGGCCAATGCCAGCCGCCGTGTACTGAATAATTCCGGTGTCTCGTCCAACAGAGTTGCCGAAGTACTAGGCATGGCTTCTACTGAACCCTATTTTCCCGATAGCCCCTTGCGTGCAGAAAACAGACGGATTACCATATTATTGCTACGGGAGTCTCCAACCCTGCCCCCGAACTTTTAAGTGTAGCCATAAATTTAGAAGTTTTTTCAGCGACATAGTCATTGTACCTTGCTATGATGTTATTAACAAAAGAAATACATAGATTAAATGTATTTTATATATTGGTTTGGCTTGGAAATATTATCTATGGAACTGATGCAACCTTCAATTCAGATGTGGGCAACCTTTGGCGTTATTATAGCGGCCATTATATTCTATGCTCTGGATCGTATTTCCATGGAAATAACATCCCTCGGCACCATATCCGTTCTGCTTATTCTCTTTCACTTTATGCCGGTTCTTGATGCGGCAGGCACCAATATTCTTGATTTAAAAATCTTGCTTGCCGGCTTTGCTGACCCTGCCCTGATCACCATTCTTGCCCTGTTGGTTATTGGACAGGGAATGGTACAGACAGGGGCCCTTGAAACCCCGGCGCAGATAGTCGTAAAACATGGCATAGCCTACCCTCGCAGGGTTATTCTGGCTTGTCTGATAGCTGTTATGGTGATCAGCGCCTTGCTTAATAATACGCCTGTGGTGGTTATATTCATCCCCATCATGATCACCTTGATGGATAAAATGGGCAAATCAGCCGGGCTAATTCTTATGCCGCTGAGTTTTGTTGCTATCCTAGGCGGTATGACCACATTAATCGGCTCTAGCACCAATCTGCTTGTGGCCGGAGCCTATAAAGGCCAAACGGGTCTGGATATTGAGTTTTTTGATTTCACAATACCGGGCCTGTTTCTGGCTACTCTTGGGCTGATCTATGTCATCATCATCGCCCCCCATATATTACCAAAAAAACTGTCGCCCAAAGATGAAGGCCCGCTGATAATAACAGGCAAACAATTCATCGTTCAACTTGATCTGGTAGAGGGAAATTCTTTAATCGGAAAACATTCTGTAGCGGGGATGTTCCCGGACCTGTCCCGCATGACTGTCCGGCTGGTTCAAAGAGGCGGCAAAATGTTTCTGCCTCCTTTTGATGATATAACTTTTCAGGAGGGGGATTGCATTATTCTGGCCACAACCCGTGCCATACTCTCAGAAAAGCTTTCCCGTGACCCCACCCTGCTGAAGGGCATACTGACCGCCCCCAATCTGGATAATATGGAGAATGAAGCCACACAGGACGTATCCCGCGGACAGAAAATCGCCGAAGTGATGGTTGCACCAGCATCTCGCCTAGATGGGCGTACGCTTGAACAGGTCGGTTACCATTTGCAGGGGGGATGTACGGTGCTTGGGATTCAACGCCGGTCGCGCATGATACGCATCTCCATGAATGATATCCGTCTGGAGGCCGGTGATATTTTACTTGTGGTAGGAACCTCATCTCAAATCAACGCCCTTAAAATGAATAAAGATGTGCTGTTAATGGAATGGTCAACCCGTGAAGTACAGGTACTGTCTGACAGTTGGAAAGCACTTGGAATTTTCACTGGCGTGGTTGCCCTCGCCGCCACGGGTTTGGTCCCTATTCCCATTACAGCAACTTGTGGCGCCTTTTTAATGATAGCCCTCGGTTGTCTTAACATACGTCAGGCTAGCCGCGCCGTCGACCGGCGGATATTCCTGCTAATCGGGGCCGCCCTTGCTATGGGAGCTTCCCTGCAAGCCACGGGCGGCGCGTTATATCTCGCAGAAACCCTTATTCATTTACTGGAAGGAATGAGCGTTGCCGTAACCCTGTCGGCTTTCTTCCTGTTGGTCGCCATACTGACCAATATGCTCAGTAATAATGCAACCGCAGTACTCTTCACCCCCATTGCTATAAACATTGCTACCAAGCTAGGCGTGGACCCGATGATCTTTGTGACAGCCGTAATTTTTGCTGCCAATTGTTCCTTCGCCACCCCTATGGGCTATCAAACAAATCTTCTGGTCATGAGCCCGGGTAATTATAAATTCAAGGATTTTATGAAAGTTGGCGTGCCTTTGATCCTTATTCTATGGTTGGGTTATTCCCTTTTTGCCCCTTGGTATTATGGACTATAATAAGACGACATAGTTTCAGGATTTATTTACCTTTGATTAATATCATGAATGCTAAATATTTATAATTCTGCAGAAGGTAGAAGAAATTGACCAACCAGTCCTCGCAATTCCCCCGATTTTATGTAACCGCATCAACCATATGCCCTTATTTAGAGGGCAAGATGGAGAGGAAGGTTTTCACTGAGCTTAATGATACAAATCCTTCTGGATTGCACGAATCGATGGCGAAAATTGGATTTCGCCGCAGCCAGGATATTGCTTACCGCCCCAGTTGTGAAAATTGCACAGAATGTAAATCAGTACGTATTCCGGTCGCTATTTTTAAGCCAAACCGTACACAACGGCGTCTAATCAATCTAAATTCCGACCTGAGCATAAAAGAACTGCCCAATATTGCCACAACAGAACATTATGACCTGTTGCATAAATATCTGGGAAAACGCCATAGCAATGGCGGCATGACAAATATGACATTTGACGAATATGTCAGCATGGTAGAATCCAGCCCGGTAAATACCTGTCTTTATGAATACCGGATACATACAAGCGGAAAGCTTGTAGCGGTAACACTTACTGATATTATGGCCGATAGCCTGTCCATGGTTTACAGCTTTTTTGATGTCAGTGATGAATTCAGAAAAAGAAGCCTCGGAACATATATAATTCTGGATCATGTTGCACGGGCACAACTGGCTGAAAAAGCCCACGTATATTTAGGTTATTGGGTGAAAGACAGCCCTAAAATGGCCTATAAAACGAATTTCCGCCCTCTTGAGGTTCTCAGGGAAGAAGGCTGGTTTACGACCTAGTACAATCTGCGCCCTGGCATCCATTCATAATTGGTTCAGATAACATCTATTATAATCACACCATTGCTGATAATTGATGAGGTTGTAATGAAAATTCGCGTGATAATCTATCTGACAGGCTTGATTTTACTGGCGGCAGGAATAACTGCGGTAGCAGAAGAAAATAAGTTCAAACCCCTCAATGAAAAAGAATTTCAAAAACTTAGTACAGATTTCAACAAGGGAAAAGATTGTATTTATTCCCATAGCATCAACGACTGGGTTTTGCTGGACGATCAAAGCCTGATCATCTATGCGCCAACCAAGAACAGACCCTATTATGTGAAGCTAAATATGCGCTCCATTGATTTGAAATTTGCCTATAGAATAGGTTTTTATTCCCGATTTGATGACCGCATCTGCCCTTATGGTGGCAATGCCTTGTTCATTGATGGTGAACGCCATACTATTCGGGCAATCAAAAAACTTGATAAAACCACCGCCAAGCAACTCATTGCTTTTAAAAAGAAAAAATCAACCCGACCCTAGGGTCAGGCCAAGTCATTCAACCGTAACAGATTTCGCTAGATTTCTCGGCTGATCCACATCCGTTCCCTTCTCCACGGCTACATGATAGGCCAGCAGCTGAACCGGTATGGCATAAAGCAGAGGGGTAACAAATTCATCCAACATGGGCAGGGCAATTGTTGCCATGGCATCCTGCCCGTCGCTTTTTGCCCCCTTTATATCAGTGATAAAAATCACCTTACCCTTACGAGCGATAACTTCCTGCATATTGGATGCGGTTTTCTCATATAACCGTCCGCTTGGCGCAATAACAATAATCGGCACATGTTCATCAATCAGGGCAATAGGGCCATGTTTCATTTCACCGGCAGCATAGCCTTCGGCATGAATATAAGAAATTTCCTTTAATTTAAGCGCACCCTCCATGGCGATAGGGAATTCCAGGCCCCGCGCCAGATAGATAACATCCCGCGCCTTGGCCACTTCATAGGAAATTTCCTTTATCGCCTCTTCATGGTTCAACACATCAGCCATGCGGGCCGGAGCCTCCGTCAGGGCAATGCATAAACGGGCTTCTTCGGTCGCATCTATCTCGCCCCGCGCCTTGGCAACCGCTACGGCGAGGCACGCCAACACCGCAAGCTGACATGTGAAAGCCTTGGTTGAGGCAACCCCAACTTCCGGCCCTGCGTGAGTATGCAAAACGATGTCAGATTCCCGCTCCATAGAGCTTTGCGCCACATTCAGAATACTCATAATATGCTGCCCCTGAGACTTGGCATAACGAAGTGCCGCAAGCGTATCCGCAGTTTCCCCGGACTGGGAAATAAAAATAGCCAGACCATCTTTGGGCATCACCGATTCCCGATAACGGAATTCTGAGGCTACATCCACTTCCACATTGATCCGCGCCTTCTGCTCCAACCAGTATTTTGCCACAAGTCCAGCATAATATGACGTTCCACAGGCGATGATCGTAACCCGCTCAATCTTTGCCAAATCAAAGGGCAATTCCGGCAAATTAACATGGCCGTGAATAGGGTCGATCATGGTCCCCAGAGTTTGCCCAACCACGGTGGGTTGTTCCTGAATTTCCTTCATCATGAAATGACGATAATTGCCCTTGTCAATCATACCACCTTCAGCGGAGACAATATGAATATCACGGAGGACTTCATTACCATCTTCATCAAATACCACCGCCGATTCCCGCGTCAATTCAACCCGATCCCCCTCTTCAAGGTAAGTTATTTTGTCGCTGAGGTGAGCCAGAGCAATGGCATCAGAACCCAGATACATTTCCCCCTCACCATAACCCATAACAAGCGGGCTACCCTTGCGAGCGCCTATCAGAAGGTCGTTTTCACCCTCAAAAATTATCGCCAGCGCAAAAGCACCATCAAGATGTTTCAAGGCGGCTGCAGCGGCTTCTCTGGCACAAAGTCCCTGATCCAGAAAATCTGTTATCAAATGGACAATGACCTCGGTATCAGTTTCTGTTTCCAGAATATGTCCCTTAGCAGTCAGTTCTTCGCGCAATTCACGGAAATTTTCAATGATACCGTTATGAACAACCGCTACTTTCTCGGTTTGATGAGGGTGGGCATTGGCGACCGTCGGCGCACCATGTGTTGCCCAACGGGTATGGCCGATACCAATATCACCGGATAGTGCATCCTGCTGTAATATCATTTCCAGATTATTCAGCTTGCCTTCAGCGCGACGGCGATCAAGTTTTTTATCATCAACAAGCGTTGCGATGCCCGCAGAATCATAACCCCGGTATTCCAGCCGCTTAAGCCCCTCCATTATTCGTGAAGTGACCAGATCCTTACCGATGATGCCAATGATGCCACACATACTTCCCCCTACTTCTTTTCTTGTTTATTTCGAAATGCCGCAGCCCAGCCAGCCAATTCTCTTTGTTTGGCCCTCGTCACAGCCAGAGCATCAGCATCAACATTATGGGTAACGACACTTCCAGCCCCAACTATGGCTCCGTCACCTATTTTTACCGGCGCTACCAGTGCCGTATTAGAGCCAATGAAAGCCCCCTTGCCAACCTCAGTCAAAGACTTATTGAAACCATCATAATTGCACGTAATTGTTCCTGCTCCAATATTAGCCTTAGCCCCGATTATGGCATCGCCGATATAGCTTAAGTGGCTTACTTTTGCCCCTTCTTCGATAATGGATTTTTTCACTTCTACGAAATTGCCGACCTTGGCCCCTTCGCCTACATCCGCTTTTGGCCGCAGCCGCGCATATGGCCCCACTGTGGCTCCTTTACGAATGACCGCGCCTTCAAAGTGACAGAAACCTTTAATCGTTACATCTTCTTCGACCGTGACACCGGGGCCAAAAATTACATTAGGCTCAACAACCACATCCGTACCGATCACAGTATCATAGCTGAAATATACCGATGAAGGATCAAGGAGAGTTACGCCGTCATCCATAAATTTCTGACGTTTCGCAGCTTGAAAAACTGCTTCTGCTTCGGCCAGTTCACTACGGGAGTTAATGCCAATAACTTCCTGCTCACAAGCGCGAGATACGGCACATTCCAGCCCCCTTGCCCGCGCAATAGCAACAATATCGG
>DAOWHQ010000092.1:0-4448 GCA_030641355.1 Alphaproteobacteria bacterium | reverse complement strand
TCTAATAAAAATCTCCTGCTCAGCCGCAAGGCAGAGGCCAACGCCAAGCCGGAGCTTCTGATCTATGCTGATGATGTGAAATGCTCACATGGCTCGACAGTTGGGGAAATGGATGCTAATCAGCTTTTCTATCTGCGATCACGCGGGCTGGACGAATCCGCCGCTAAGGGCTTGTTAGTTGAGGCCTTTGTCGCTGAGGTCTTTGATGATATGGATGATGAAATTTTACGGGATAAATTCAAGGAAAAAGCCGCTGGCTGGCTGTCTCAGGAGGCACAGTGATGACATCTAATCGGCTAAGCAATTATAATGTTGAGGAAATTCGTAAGGACTTTCCCATATTATCTCAAGAGATATATGGTAAGCCTTTGACGTTTCTTGATAGCGGGGCATCGGCCCAAAAGCCACAACGGGTGCTGGATGCTATCCAGAAATGTTATTCTGAGGAATATGCCAATATCCATCGGGGGGTTTATTATCTTTCGCAAGTGGGTACCCAGAAATATGAGGACGCACGTAGCAAAGTTCAGAATTTCATCAATGCTAAAAGCTCCAATGAGGTTATCTTCGTTCGCGGTGCGACAGAAGCGATCAATCTTGTGGCTTCCACATGGGGTCGGAAGTTTCTGCAGGCCGGAGACGAAGTTGTTTTAAGCCGTATGGAACATCACTCCAATATTGTACCGTGGCAGATGCTTCGTGATGAAAAAGATATCGTAATTACCGTTGCGCCAATTGATGATAAAGCCAACTTTTTGTTTGAGGAATTTGAGAAGCTGCTCAGCGAAAATGTCAAGCTGGTGGCAATCACCCATATTTCCAACGCGCTGGGCACAATCACACCCATAAAAGATATTATCAAGGCCGCTCATAAGGTCG
This sequence comes from Alphaproteobacteria bacterium, assembly GCA_030641355.1. GTDB lineage: Bacteria > Pseudomonadota > Alphaproteobacteria > Sphingomonadales > Emcibacteraceae > Paremcibacter. Next base: position 3,569 of record DAOWHQ010000092.1, on the reverse strand, counting down.
GGGCCAAGGTTTTGGTGGATGGTTGTCAGGCTGTACCCCATATGCGGGTGGATGTGCAGGAGTTGGACGCGGATTTTTATGTATTTTCCGCCCATAAGCTCTATGGCCCAACCGGTGTTGGTGTGCTTTATGCCAAGGAAGACCTGCTTAATGCCATGCCGCCGTATCAGGGTGGCGGCGATATGATCCGCTCGGTCACTTTTGACAAGACGGTCTATAATGACCTGCCCCATAAGTTTGAGGCCGGAACACCCCATATTGCTGGCGGCATAGGTTTTGGCGCGGCGCTGGATTATGTAGAAGGTCTGGGTTTTGATAATATTGGTGAGCATGAAGACAGATTGCTGGCGTATGCTTTTGATAAAATTCAACAGGTTGAGGGATTGAAAATCATTGGTCAGGCGGATAATATGGCGGGAATAATTTCCTTCACCATGGATTTGGCTCATCCCCATGATATTGGCACCATATTGGATCAGGATGGCATCGCCATCCGTACCGGTCATCATTGCGCCCAGCCGGTGATGGACTTTTTTGATATTCCGTCAACTGCGCGTATGTCGCTGGGGCTATATAATACGGAACAGGATATTGACCGGTTTGTGGATGGACTTCATAAGGTCAATCGGATTTTTTCCTGAGAGCGGTGTGCGAATGAGCTTTCTGGAAAAATTTTTAAAAGAAGAACAGGATAAACAAGTGAACAGCAGCGAAGAACAGGCAAGCGAGACAACTTCTGAGGTACGGGATTTTATCCCGCCTCTGTCCGAAGACACACGCAAATTTTTGCAGGAACGGATTGTCGAGCGTATGCGCGAGATATATGATCCGGAAATCCCTGTTGATATATACGAAATGGGCCTGATCTATGAGGTTAATGTGGGTGAGGATGCCAATGTGGACATTATCATGACCCTGACGACGCCCCATTGTCCGGTGGCTGAAACCATGCCCGGCGATGTGCAGTTACAGGCGGGTGATGTGGACGGGGTGCGGGATGTTACCGTGGATCTGGTCTGGGATCCGCCTTGGACCATCTATATGATGAGCGAAGCCGCCCGCCTTGAAATGGGATTTATGTAAGCCATGGATAATGCCATCACCATAACCGACGCGGCGGCCGAACGGATTAAGCAGATTATCGGGAATCGGGGTAAAGCCAGTCACGGGGTCCGGCTCGGCACATCGACCAAGGGCTGTAATGGCCTGTCCTATACGGTGGATTATGTGGATGAGGTTGATCCTTCTGATGAACGGATCGAAGATAAAGGCATCACGCTTTATGTGGATGCCATGTCACTGATATACTTGATCGGCAGCGAAATGGATTATAAAGACGAGAAGTTCCAAAGCGGCTTTACCTTCACCAACCCCAATGCAAAAGGCAGTTGTGGTTGTGGGGAAAGTTTTAACGTCTAAAGCCTGCTGACTTTTTCCCGCAGTTCTGTGAAAAGTTCCGGCACTTCGGTCAAGTGCTTTTCTTCCACATCGAGAATAGCAAGAAACGCCCGCTTTTTCAGCGCGACCACATCCAGCTTATGCTCAAGTCCGGAAATCTGGGCCTGATTATAGAGCAGGTCTATGAGCCGTTCCGCGCTGTTGAACCGCCCCCATAGATAATCATTTTCTCGGTCCTTGCGGCTGAAAAATGCACCAAATCCGGCCATGGCGGTACCTTGAAGCGGCATATCATCATCTTTTTCGCGCAGTACGGACTTGTCCTTAGGGCTGATGCGATTGATTTTAATTTCGTTGAATTCGCCCATCTCTTTTGAGCCCATAATGGAAAATGTCGTTACATCCCAAAATGAAAAACCGATATAGCTCATGGCGACACTCTTGGTCAGGTCGCTTTCCCAGTCTATCTTATATTGATCTGCGATGACCTGATCTGCGGCGGCTTTATAATGATCCAGATGCAGGACATCGCTTAAATTATCCAGTGCAGATTTCAATCCGCCCAGACGATCTTTCAATATTTCTGCCACAGCACTCTTGGGAATATTATCATCAATATCAAGTTCTGCTATCGGGCTAAAGGCGTTTAATATTACCTCTTTGACCTTGGTCGGGATTGTTTCCGGCCTGTCGCAATTGCCCATTTCTTCGAGAATATCATAAAGGGACCGCTTCAGATGATCTAGCTTACGTGCATCACCGGGGTGGTGGGAATAATAAGTATTTAAATCCTTTATGACAAAAAGCAGGCGGCGGCGTTGATATTTAATATCAAATTTGGTCAGGAAATAGCCCCATGATGGTAAGGGGTCATGGCCTTCTTTTTTGTGTATTAACCCCCTAATCCAATTCACCATTGTCGGCTGTTCGCGCATTTCCACTCGCGCTGAATAGGCCTTAAATTCGAATTTATCTTGAAACGCCATATGATGCAGCACGGTGAACAGGCGCCGCCGTCTGCGGCTGCCGGGGCCAAACCCGCAGATATCGCCGATAAGCTGGGTTAGGTTAGCCACCGTGTTGCGCACTTTCAGCCTTGCATAGCCACCATAAGAAAATCCGGCGCCCGTGACGGCCTTGATATTGGCCACGCCCCGTAAATAGGCGATCTGCTCGGCACTTGAAATAGAATCCAGTGACTTGCCGGAAACTTCCGTGACCAAGCCCTCAATCTCCGGTTTGGCATGATCAATCACGGTTTTAATGGTTCTGACCTGCTGATTATAGGCCTGAATATCGGTTAAGTCGTCATGCATAGGCTCGTTCATGGGGATATTGGACATAGCCCCTTTGATGGTATTGAGCATGGAGGGCGGGGCGCCGGTGGGTGGCACAATTAACCGTTCCGGATTGGGGTCGATATAGATTATGCGCCGGTCAACCTCACGAAAGGCAGGTCGGCCCTGTATGGCCTGTATCGCCTGATCAAAGGGCTTGTTGTTTAAAATGCTACCGTCCAGAAAGGAGGTTAACATGGGGTCCAGTCCGGCCTTTTCATATTCCGAGAAATTCTTCTTTAAAAAGTCGTCTTTTCTAACCCAGCTTTTATCAAGATCCTTCATGAAGTTATCCACTTCCCGAAGCTGGGTCGGTGGAAATGCACCTGGATAGCTTGAGGTGGCCCGGGCGGCAAAACTCATGGCCGGAATATCAAGATCTTCAAAATCAGAGATAATATTACCGGCATCTTTATTTTCACTGGTCCGGCCATTCCTCTTGTTAAGATAGGAAAAATGAAAATTATGCCGGTGTTCGCGCTCATGAATGAACGGCGGGTCATTGAGGGGAATGGCGCGGCGGAACCCGTAATAATCGGTGACGGTCACATAAAGATCAAGCCGATGACCATAGGGCATCAGGGAATGTCCTTTAATATCGCCCATGCCGTTAAGCCCTTTATACATGAGGCCCAGAAAATGTTTACCGTCAAATGGCGGTTTTAATTTCCAGACATTCATCAGGGAGGGTAGTTTTTCCTGTACCTGTGCGGCCAGTGCCGTATCGCCGAGATATTTCCGGCTCAGGTAATTTACCACAGGTTTGGACAGTATTTTATCCAGCGCGCCGGGTGGTTTTTTATCACCGACAAGCCGGCTCACATCGGCCTCTTC
>DAOWHQ010000177.1:0-4479 GCA_030641355.1 Alphaproteobacteria bacterium | reverse complement strand
TCGACCATGGTTTCCTTATCGGGAAACTTGATATAATGGAAAAAACAGCGGCGCAGGAAGGCGTCGGGCAGATCTTTTTCATTATTACTGGTGATGATAACCAATGGGCGGTTCACGGCGCTGATGGTTTCGCCGGTTTCGTAAACATTGAATTCCATACGGTCCAGTTCCTGCAACAGGTCATTGGGGAATTCAATGTCGGCTTTGTCAACTTCATCAATGAGCAAGATGGGGCTTTTCTCAGCCGTGAAGGCTTCCCATAGCTTGCCTTTATTGATGTAATTTTTGATGTCGTGAACTTTTTCGGAGCCAAGCTGGCTGTCCCGAAGTCTGGAAACCGCATCATATTCATAAAGGCCCTGCTGAGCCTTGGTGGTGGATTTAATGTGCCATTCCAGAAGGTCTTTGCCGAGCGCTTTCGCAACTTCATGGGCAAGGACGGTCTTTCCGGTTCCCGGCTCACCTTTAATCAGCAGGGGGCGTTCCAATGTAATTGCCGCATTAACCGCAATCATCAGGTCCGGTGTTGCAACGTAAGTATCTGTACCAGTAAATTTCATAACCAAACATCCGTTTTATTTTTACATATATAAGATATCTTTTAGTTTTTTAAAGGTCAAAGATTAATTTGACGGCTTATTGGTTATATTATGGGGTCAAGTTGACTTTTTCTTCTAGCCACGGTACGAATTGTTCTTCTGCGAATATGGGCATAAAGGCTTCCCATTCCATATCCGGTGGTTTGATCGTAACTTTAGCCTTTTTAAAAATTGGTGTGCTATTTTCCTGACCAAAGCTCCACCATGCCCTGCTGTTATAGCTTAACCACCAACCCATAGTGCCAACAGTCGCCGCCTGTGGCATTGGTGAAGAGCCTGTCCCGATAACCAGATCAAGGTTTTTCATCAGGGCTGCTGTCCCTTCAAAATCATCTTTCAAATTTAGTTCTTCAAAATCATGAAGGATGATGCCGTGGGTATCCAGAAGCTCTTTGATCTCATCATCGCAGTCGCCATACTGGACATTGATAAAGTTGACATTTTTTGTCTTGAGGACCGGCGCCCACTCCATAAGTTCTGCATAAAGCATACTACGCTTGGCTTGTTTCATGCCACTTTTCCATGTGAGGCCAACATTGAATTTATGGGGTAATTCCGCCAGTTTTTCCTTCCAGTGGTCAACTTTTTCCTGTGCGGGCATAAGGAAGCCATCGCTCATATCGGGGATGTCTTCTAGAGACTGCCATCTATAGCGCATTAATTCCGTATAAACGCACATATAGTCTACATTCAGTTCTTCTACCCCTTCATAGAGCCTTATCCGGTAGCCCATATCATGCTGTGCTGGTATATAGGGAAGAATGGTGGCTTCCTTAAAGCTGTTTTGAAAAAGGGGGACCAGCCTTTTGTCACAGCCAATAATCACGTGTTTGGCCTCTTTAATTACTTCTGGGTAAAGGCTTGATAACAGAATTTCATCACCAATCCCCTGTTCAGCCCCGATCAGAATAGTTTTCCCCTTAAGGTCCTGACCTTCCCATTTATCAAATTTATAGGGCATAAATACCGAGCCCGGATCAGTGGTGTGATTATGCCAAGCCAGCCCCCTAAAGGCATCTTCAAAGTTGCCTAATCTGAAGCTGCAATGCGCTAATGCCCGGTAGCTGGTATGGGATTCTTCCAATTCAAGGAATTTTTTGGCAAATTCCAGAGCTTTTTCATATTGACCCAGATTGGTATAAGTCAAACACAGGTTGTTTGATATTCTTGCAACATTAGGACCAAGCCGGTAGGCCTCTTCATAGAAAGGTAGTGCCGCAGGATACCCATCCCGGTAAGATACACCCGCGCCCACAGAATTCCACAGGCCTGAATCTTCAGGGTAAATTGGTATGATATCTTGTAATAGTTGTACGGATTCATCCACTTGGCCATTTTCACGCAGGGCTGATGCCAAATTGTTATATCCAAGGGGATCTTCGGGTTTAAGCTTGGAATATATGGAATAAAATTTTATGGCTAAATCATAAAAATCCATAGCAAGGCAGGCGCTGCCCAAACTGTCACAGACATCAGCATTTTCTGCGTTCTGGGCCAGAGCATGTTCCATCATGGAAATGGCCTTGCTCTTCATCCCCAGGCTAAATAGGCAACGGGCCATCATTATCAAAACAGTGGGGAGGTAGTTTTTATAATCCAGAGCTTTAGAATAATATCTTAAAGCTTCGTTATATTCACGCTGGTTAAAGTAATCCTTAGCCGTTCCTACAATTTTATTATACTGTTGTATTGTTTTGGGAGAAGGGATGTGTTTCGTCTTATTTGCCATGCAATAAATACCTTTAACGGGTTTGTTTTTTTACCCTTAATTCACTGATTTTTCTAATTATTACATGAATATATTGTAATTTTTTTCTTATTCATACTATAGTTAATCAAGTTTAGTTCATATTTTATTAACACAATATTTGAGATAATGATCATGTTTAAATGATAAACTTCGGTCATTTATCAGCAAAGGGTAGGGAAAATGGCATTAAAAATATCACTGAAGCCGGGAGAGAAGGTCATTATTAATGGTGGCGTCATTGTTAATAGCGATAGAAGGTCAACTTTGATCCTGCAAAATAAAGTTTCCCTCCTGCGGGAAAAAGATATTTTACAGGCGGAAGATGTTGATACCCCCGTAAAACATGTATATTTCCCGATCATGCTTATGTATATGGACGAAAAAGGGTTTAGTAAATATCATGAGCAATATGTTCTGCGCATGACGGAACTTTTAACGGTTCTGGAAGACCCCGCAGCAAAGACAGTATGCGTTGCCATCAGCAAAGATGTTATGGACGGCGAATATTATAAAGCATTGCTGAAATGTAAAAAAATGTTTGAATATGAAAATGCGAGACTGAACTATGTCCCTTAAGGCATACCAGACTACCCAGAAGGCAAACGAATCTACCAGTCAGACCGAATATCGGTTGTTCGGCGAAGTCACGCGGGCTTTGATAGCAGCTGAGAATTTGTCCAAACTTGACCGAAGCCTGCATGACGCGCTTCACTGGAACCGGCAATTATGGTCTACGCTTGCCACGGATTGCGCGGTTGAAGGCAATATGCTGCCCAAGCAATTACGCGCCTCTATTATCTCTATTTCCATATGGGTAGGCAAATATAGCTCGCAAGTGGCGCGCGGCGAAGAAACGGTTAAAGCTCTTATTGATATTAACAAGAATGTCATGGAAGGGCTTTCCGCGCAGGCTCAAAATAATGTGGGTGAAACTAAAGAATCAAGCCCAGAGACAGGCAAGGACTATTCAGTCTAAATGTTAATTTTTTCCAGCAAATCACCGTTAATAAGTTAATATTAGATGATGCTTTATTGTCTATATTCGCCTTAATATTATGATTCAAAAAGAAAAAAACAGAAGTTTCCAATAATTAATACTTGTTAACGAAGAATTAATACTTTATGACCTAATATATTGTTGTCAGCAGAGGTAGCCAGAATGGCATTATATTTATGACGCTGACGCGAACGGGTTTAGGCCCATTAATGGAGCAAAATGCTCTTTAGTTAGTAATCTCAGAATGGAGATATATTATGGCTTTTTCAGTCAATACAAATGCGGGCGCACTGTTCGCTCTACAATCCCTAAATAAAACAAATCGTCTATTAGATGTTACTCAGTCCAGAATTAACACTGGTTTGAAGGTTTCTTCTGCGAGAGATAATGCTGCGGTTTTTGCCATCGCTCAGACACAACGTGCTGAACTGGGTGGTATCAATGCTGTGAAATCATCACTTGATCAAGCTTCCAGTTCACTGAATGTAGCACTTGCTGCTGCTGAAGCTGTTTCTGATCTTTTGATCCAGTTGAAAGAAAAAGCTGTTGCGGCTACTGACCCTGGTGCTAGTACTGCTACACAGAAGGCTCTTGATGACGAATTCCAGAATCTGGTAGATCAGATTGATACTGTTGTTAACAATGCTGAATTTAACGGCGTGAATGCTGTGAAAACATCTGGTGACAACATCGTTGCCTTGACTGGTGTACCTGATGGTACTTTGTCAATCGGCAACTTCTCTATCACTATTACTGCCACAGATATTTCTGCTGCAACTACTGGGCTTTCACTCGGAGCCGCAGTGATCACTACTTCAACCGGCGCTTCATCTGCTTTGGCTAAAATTACTAGTGCTGAAGGCAAGCTGAACACATTCCTGTCGAAACTCGGCGCGGGTGCAAAACGTGTTGATATTCAGCGGGCGTTTACAGACAAGCTTTCTGATGCCATCGAAATTGGTATTGGTAATCTGGTTGATGCCGATCTGGCTCGTGAAAGTGCTAACTTACAATCGTTACAGGTGCGACAGCGGCTTGGCCTACAGGCCCTGTCAATTGCGAATCAGGCACCTGGTTCCGTATTGTCACTCTTCAGATAATATTACATTTAATTATTTTGGTGGGGCATTTAT
>DAOWHQ010000007.1:0-15151 GCA_030641355.1 Alphaproteobacteria bacterium | reverse complement strand
TTGAGGCTTCAAAAACAACATGGCCAACGCCCGCATCACATAAATCACTCATCGCCAATTGCAGGGTTACCGGGTCCGGTGTCGTCAGCCCGGTCTGTCTGTTCACCCCCGGCGCACTGATCCCAAGCGTCCCAACCATGCCGGCTTTTTTTCCCATATATTCCCAGATTTGTTTGGTAAAGGAAGCCACAGATGTCTTGCCATTGGTTCCCGTTACGGCAACCACCGTTTCCGGCTGTCTGTCAAAATATCTTGCCACGATATAAGCAAAAAGACGAGCCGGTATCTGATCATTGATCCAGACAATATTCTCATCATCCTGAACAGCATCGGGACGGCATAGTATGGCAACCGCTCCCGCCTTTATAGCATCGCCAATATATTTTGCGCCGTCAACCTGAGTACCGGGAAGGGCGGCAAAAAGAAAGCCCGACTTCACTGCCCTGCTGTCAGCTGTCAAGCCCGTGATTGTAACATCACGGCTTAGGGCTTTATCATTTAACAGTTCAGAAAGCTTCATCTTGTTCAGTTCTTCACCAATATCAGGTCCTGATATTTTGTTTCAACATTCGTAATCGGCACCACGCCAAGCATGGGGCCGATCCGGCTAATAATCTGTCCGACCACCGGAGCTGCAATCCAGCCTCCCGTCGCCTTATAGAAAGTTTCCTCTCTTCCCTGTGGCTCATCCAGCATGGCAAAAATCACGTATTTCGGATTATCCATAGGGAACACGCCAACAAAGGAGGTGATTTTATTTTTCCGGCTATATGCACCATTTATTACTTTTTCAGCGGTTCCGGTTTTACCGCCGACCCGATAACCTTCGACCTGTGCGTTACCACCACTACCATAATCCACCGCAAGCCGCATTAAATGGCGCATTTTCCGGCTGGTTTCGGCTGATATTACGCGAGGATAGTCATCTTCATGGGAAAATTTGGCCAGATCATTTGACCCACCATACGAGACATCGTCCAGATCATCATACTTGCGAATTAAGGTGGCAGGAATAAGGCGTCCACCATTGACTACAGCGGCAATTCCCGACACCAGATGAAGGGGCGTCACCGCAATACCATGACCATAAGATACCGTCATAGACTGGATCTCGCCCCAACGCCGTGGCAGGATGGGCCGGGACAGTCCGGTAAGTTCAATGATCGGCTTATCAAACATACCTAACCGCTCCAGATAGGCCTTCTGATATTCAATTCCCACCTGCCGGGCGATAAGTGACGCACCAATATTTGAAGAATATGTATAAACCTCAGGCACACTTAAAAACCGGTTCTTGGCATGGTCATCATGAATAGTCCGCCGCCCTACTTTCAAAGGCTGCGTAGCGTCAAATTCATCCGTGAGCTTTACCGCACCGGAATCCAGCGCCATAGCCAGTGTGAAGGTCTTGAACCCGCTGCCCATTTCATAGGGCTCCAATATATTACGGTTTTTCATCTCAGGGCCATTTGGGTGCAGGGAACCGTTACCATCAAAATCCGGCAGGGATGTCATCGCCAGAATTTCGCCTGTCTTTACGTCCATTACGATGCCCGCAGCGCCCTTTGCGGAATATCTGTCCATAGCAAATTTGAGTTCCTGCCGCACAATATGCTGAACCCGCAAATCAAGTGACAAATGTAACGGATCATTTGAACGCTCTGGATTGGACAGATGGTCATTGAAGAATTTTTCCACTCCGGCCTGCGGTTTATTGTCCACATCCACATAGCCCAACACATGAGACGCCAGCCTCCCCTGCGGGTAAACTCTTTTTTCCGCTTGCTCCAGTACCAGCCCCGGGTAACCCAAAGCATTAATATTCCACACCTGTGTCGGCGAGAGGTTGCGTTTAATATACAGGAAATGTTGGGATGATTTTAGCTTGTTCAAAACCAGAGTACGGTTTAAATCCGGCAGAACCGCCACTATTTTATCTGCGGTTTCCTCTGGGTCTGTGATTAATCTGGGTCTCACCGCCAGTGACGGAGCCGGCAGGTTAGTTGCCATTACGATTCCGTTACGGTCTAGTATATCGACCCTTTCGCGGACAATTTCCGCATTGGCAGAATGGGCCTGAACAATCTGATCTGATATATCCTCAAATAACCCAATAGACACCAGCCGCACAACCAGCACCGAAAACCCCAGAATAAAAAGAAAGAGCGGCACAATCAGCCTGTTCTTTGCCACTTCGATGGCTTCAGATTTTGCACCCTCAATATGAAGATCAGCAGATCTCATTCACCTTCTCCCAGCTTGAGAGAAATACGGTCATAAAAGCTGTTCTTTTTGATTTTCTTATTTACCCGTTTCTTTTTTACCGGATAGGATGCCAGTGCAAGCCGTTTGTTATATTTCTTTTTCTTTACTGTAGGTTTTTCCTGAGGCAAAAGCATTGGAAACTCATCCACAGGATAGGATACCCGTTTAATATCTTCGCGGCCGGAAATAGCAGTTACATCATCGGCCATCTGATAAGACCGTGATGGAGTAAGGGCGAGAAAACGCCGGCTTAATTTTTGCAGGCGGCTCGGTTGTGAAAGATAGGCCATTTCCGCCTTAAGCACTTTTATCGCAGCCCTATCCTTCAGTATATCCGCAGAAAGCCGCATCTTTCGAGCTTCAAGCCGTTCTGTTGTTTCTTTCAGGCTATATACGGTTCCCGCTGAAATCATCACCATCAATACAAAAAAGCTCGTAACTATCTTGATCATTTTTCATCTCCGGTTTCATTTCTGGGAAAGAGGATAGCCGTTGTTCTGCTGGCCCCGCGAAGTTTCGCCGACCTGGATCTGATATTTAGTTCAATTTCCTGTTTGGAGGGTTTAACCGCTCCTTTTGCTATCATTTTGAAGGATGGCGTTTTTTCGTCTTCTTCTGCCATCGCCTGAGGTAAATGACGGGACCCCCGTGCGGCATCACCGCTTCTCTTTTTAAAGAATTTCTTGATAATTCTGTCTTCCAGCGAATGGAAAGACACTACACATAGCCGCCCGCCCGGCGCCAGAATACGCTCCGCCGCCGCCAGTCCCCTGCTCAGTTCACCCAGCTCATCATTGACATATATTCGCAAAGCCTGAAAGGTTCTGGTGGCCGGATGTATCTGCCTCTTGCCCTTGATGTAACGCTTATAGCCTACGGAATTTTCAATAATACTGGCAAGCTGGGCAGTGCGGGTTATACGGTCGTTACTGCGGGCATTTATGATAGCTTTTGCAATCCGGCGGGATTTTTTTTCTTCGCCATATTGATAGATGATGTCGGCAAGCTCGCCTTCCTCATAATCATTGACCACATCTTCTGCACTCAAGCCCTGATCACTCATACGCATACTGAGGGGGCCATCATTCTGAAAAGAGAACCCCCGTTCGGCATCATCAAACTGCATTGAGGATACCCCGATATCGAGCAGCACGCCATCCACTGATACCACACCCTGCTCACGCACCAGATCATCCATTTGGGAAAAACACCCCGGCAGCAGATGAAACCGGCCCGTAAATTCTTCCGCCATAGCGGAGGCCGCCGTCAAAACTGTGGGGTCGCGGTCAATGGCGTAAACGGTACAGTTTGCGGCTTCCAGAAGGGCTCTACTATATCCTCCGGCACCAAACGTCCCATCAATGAATATTTCGCCGTCTCTTGGAGTAGCCATGCCTAATACCTCATCCCGCATTACGGGGAAATGACGGGGATCATGCATTGGCTCAGTCATCACATCTATGCCCCCTCATTCTGAGGCAACGCGATATCATATTCTTCGGGTGACCAAATCTGGAAAGTACGACCAAGACCAACGAATAACGCCCGGTCCGTAATAGCTGCATGGCGGATGAATTCCTGTGGCAAAACAATGCGGCCATCGGAATCGCAGGAAATTGCCATACTTCTGGACAGAATTTTAGCCGCCGGCTCCTGTGTCAGAGTTGGCGTAGTCAGCATATCAAAATTATTCAGCCGCTCTGCGATATCCTCAAGATATAAATAATCAAAACCTTCAATCGCGTTGCTGACCAGAGAGGGGAAAACGGCTATGACCTGATCGTCGCCGGGTAAAGTCGAACGGAAAGACGCCGGTACGGAAACCCGACCTTTCTTATCTACCCTGTTAATGTATGTCGACGTAAATAATGGCATTACCAGCCCCAGCAAGTAGTTATTTCTATTTATTATTGAAGAGTATCCCTATTTTACCCTTCACACGCCCCCATGGAATAACATGGGAAAGCATGGGTAGTCAATGGGATTTTATGGTACAGAGTAGTGATTAACAGGTCGTTAATAGCCCCTGCCATGTTAGTTTATGTCTTATATTGCAATAGCTTAAGATGCGACACCCCCTCTATCTCCCTCTTTTGGGAAATAGAAAAAATACTTTAGCCAAATAAAAAAAATCAAAAGGAAATGGTGTTTTCTGGGGATTCGTCTCATTTAACCAAAAAGACTCGGCCAAACAGCCTGAGTTAATAATAACCCAGCCAACAATAAAGCGTCGTTCACAAACCATATCTCAACGATATGGCACATTCTGATAATACTAGGTGAAAAGAGAGTTTATACTCTTGGCAGTCGCGCCCCTATGGTGCCGAGCGCCTTTGCCACGCGTTGTGGGGATAATGAAAACTCAAGCCCGATAAAGCCGTCTCTGGCCCAAGCGACCCTAGCCGGAATATGCGGGCTGTCCTTCACCATCAACCATACTTCACATTCTGTCTCTAAGGGAAGGGCAAGTTTAACCTTGATGCCATTAAGTGACAAGTCATGTGCTACGCACTTAAATTCATAATCCCCCGTATCAAGCATGGCTTTCAACAACACGGGCTGCCGCGTGATCTGCCTGCGGGATTCTTCTCTCAATTCTTTATTGGCCTTACTCATACAATTAATCCAATTTTGTCAATGACAGTGAAAACAATTGTGAACTATAGCGCAAAATACATAAAAATTGCAAATAACTAATATTAGGGAAATTACCTACATAAAATTAATTAGTCACAAAAAAAGCGGTACATCATGTTCTGCACCGCACTCTAACAGGGGTAGACCCCTCACCTGAGAAAGATATTAACTTAACCCACTGGCCATAACACCCAGTCCCACTTTCACTCTTTCGGGACTCTCAATAAACCGTAACCCCATGAAACCATCCGCTGTCCATATCACTCTTGCGGCCTGTTTTAATTTGTTTCTCATCTGTATTAAAACACTTGTGCCACTTTTGATCGGGATATCGACCTTCAACCGAATACCCCCCAGTGAAACATCATAAGCGGTGCAATCAAAATAAAATCCGTCAACTTTTATTGTTGCCGTTTGAACAACAGTTTTTCTGTTGTGCTTGCGCATGGAGCTTAGTATAGACCTAACCCCTACACCGGATTTTTCTTCATTTCTCATCGCTTACTGCCATTTATTTTCTTTATAGCATGAAACGAGATAATTGTATATTAGAACCCTTAATAAATGTTAAAATTGTATCTAATATTCCTGCGCCAGCTGACTTTGGTTTAATCATTTTGCTTCACGTATTGCGATCAAATTCTCAATCAGCCAGATTTTTTAACTCCCCTGTGGATTTTTAACCTGAACGCTGTTTTGACGAACGGCCTTTTCGTTGATTTCCCCCAGACTTGGCACCGTGGGGCTTGGGCTGATTCAGACGGCGGTTGGGCTTGTGTTTGCCGGAATTAGAACGGCGTCTTGGAGCATCTCTTCGCCCGGTCCCTTTTGCATCGTCTTCTGTGCCACTGTGGGCGGGGCCTTCAGCACCTTCAAAATGATAGGGGTGTTCTACCATCAAGGGGACTTTCTGGCGAATAATTTTTTCAATGTCCCGCAAATAACCGCGTTCTTCATGATCGCAAAATGAAAGCGATATGCCTGTGGCACCTGCCCGCGCCGTCCGGCCAATACGATGGACATAACTTTCCGGTTCATTGGGCAGATCAAAGTTAATCACATGAGTCACCCCATCCACATCAATCCCCCGTGCGGCCACATCTGTCGCCACCAGGGCTCTGATCTGGCCGGAACGAAATTCGTTGAGCGCCTTTTGGCGGGCGTTCTGGGATTTATTGCCGTGAATGGCACCAGACGTAATCCCCAGCTTATCAAGATGTTTCGCCACCCGGTTGGCACCATGCTTGGTCCGGGTAAAAACCAGCACCCGTTTAATATCCTCATCCTTGAGCATATGAATGAGCAGGTCACGTTTTCGGGTCTTGGGTACCATGAGCACATGCTGCTCAACCTTTTCCGCAGTGGTGGCCCCCGGCGCGACCTCGATACGGGTCGGATTGTGCAATATTGTCTTGGCCAGCGTTTCAACAGTTCTTGGCATGGTAGCAGAAAACATAAGTGTCTGGCGTACCTTCGGCAGATAGGCAAGTATCTTTTTAATATCGCGGATAAAGCCCATATCGAGCATACGGTCCGCCTCATCCAACACCAGAAACTCAACCTGCCCCAGATTAATATGGCGCTGATTGGTCAAATCAAGCAGACGCCCCGGTGTGGCAATCAGGATGTCTACACCGGGAAGCATGGACTTTATTTGTGGTTTTGATGATGCACCGCCATAAACCAAAGCTATCCGCAAATGCAAATATTTGGTATAGGCGCGAATATTGTCGGCAATCTGAACCGCCAGTTCGCGGGTTGGGGCCAATATGAGGGAGCGGGCAACTTTCGGCGCACGCTTACCTTCGCCTTTCAGCAGCATCTGGATGATCGGCAAGGAAAAAGCCGCCGTCTTTCCAGTCCCTGTCTGAGCAACCGCAATCAGATCTTTTCCGTCAAGCACATTAGGGATAGCCTGAGATTGTATCGGTGTCATTTCTTCATAGCCACCTTCAGCTATAGCACGAAGGATGGCTTCCCGAAGACCGAGTTCCGTAAATTTTCCCATACTAAATATTTTCCAGTTAATTATGCATATATATGATGCATTCAGTTGACATGCATGGGTATATATACGAGAGAATCAAGCGTGGCAAGTTTCCTTCACACTTAAAGATGTGCTAGAGGGTATATTTACGAGTTCACAGAATGGAACAGATTAATGAGTTTACGGCCTGATACATTTATTGTGGTTATATTATTAACCATGCTGACGGCTCTGGGGGCAATTACGACAGATTTATATCTACCTGCCCTGCCCGCTATTCAGGAATATTTTCATACGGATGTGTCAACAGTACAGCTGACTTTGAGCGTTTATATGGTGGTATTTGGGCTATGCCAGATTTTCTACGGGCCGCTGTCTGATCGTTTTGGGCGCAAGCCGATAATTTTAATAGGCACGCTGATATATCTTTTTGGTTCCGTAGTCTGTGTGCTTTCCTCCGAAATTGAAATTCTGATTACTGGGCGCATATTGCAGGCCATAGGCGGGTGCGCCGGTGTGATACTGGCGCGCAGCATGGTACGCGATATTTATGGCCAGAAACGCTCTGCTAAAATATTATCCTATATGGGTACCGCAATGGCATTGGCACCTGCACTGGGGCCTATTATCGGGGGATATTTGACCATTGCCTATGGCTGGCAGGCCAGCTTCGTCATTTTGGCTATCTTTGGCGGCCTTTGCATCCTTGGTATCATATTCATATTGCAGGAAACCAATCAACATATAGACCCCTACGCTATTCACCCCAGGCAGACCCTGCGAAACTTTAAAGCGCTGCTGAAAGACCGTCACTATACAGGTTATCTTTTAGTTTTGACATTCAGTTACAGCGGCTTATTTTCTTTCATTTCCGGCTCTGCCTTTGTCTTTATCAAAATATTGGGCCTGAGCGCGGATCAGTTCGGCTATTGTTTTGCAACCGCCGTCGTGGGCTATATGATAGGAACACAGGTAGGCGGCCGTATTGTCGGCACGGTTGGCGTTGCCCGTATTGTCAGAATCGGCGCTATTGTCTGCGCTTTAGCAGGCAGTTCAATGTTAATCCTGGCGATGATATCAGCAAACAATGTTGCAGCAATATTAGGGCCAATGGTTCTCTATATGATAGGCTTGGGAATGACCTTTCCCACTGCACTGGCCGGCTTGATTGGCCCGTTTCCTAAAATGGTCGGGGCGGCATCTTCACTGGCTGGCTTTGTCCAGAACAGCTTCGCCGCTTTTGTCGGCCTTACGGTTGCCCATAGCTTTAATATGACACAATTTCCCATGGCAATCGGCATTTGTTTAATGGGCATAGCCACATGGATCAGTTGCCGCCTTTTGGTGGCGAAAAAGATAAATTAGAGTTTTTGCATATATTTTTACCTCAAATTTATTTTTTTCTATATGATGAATAACTCAGACCCTTTCGCAACCAATGCCAATGGCATAATATCCGGATCACAAACCGTAAATATCAGAGGTATAGTATGAATATTGCCACACGTATCTTTTTTATATTTTTAACAATATTTGGTATGCTCAGCGCTATAGCCGTGTCAATAAGTCAACTGACAAACAGCCAAAACCAAACGACCGCAACGATCGAAAAACTATACAATCATCACCTGCTGGCAGACAAGCTTAGGCAAACTTCTGATGACCTGACCAGAATGGCACGAACCTATGTGATGACTGGTAATGAAATTTATAAACAATATTATTTTGAAATTATAGCCATAAGGGACGGCAAAACTGCACGTCCTGAAAACTACGATGCGTCCTACTGGGATTTTGTGACAGCCAATGAAAGAAAAAATCGATCACGCGGCCCTGCTGTTGCCCTGATCAACCTGATGAGGGAAGCAGGCATAAATGATCGGGAACTGGCGGGCTTAGTTAGAGCAAAAAAACACTCAGACGAGCTGTCCAAAATGGAAAAAAATGCCTTCGGAGCCATGAAGGGTCTTTTTGCCGACAGCGAGGGAAAGCTTACCCTCAACCGGACCCCTGACCCGGACTTTGCTGGAGAAATTCTTCATAGCCCTCAATATCATGAGATAAAAGCGGAAATCGTGCAGCCGATCCGGGATTTCCTGATCAATCTCAATGAGCGCATCCGCGTTGAAATTTCCAACTCTAAAAATAAAGAGGCTCATTACAGGAAAATCACTTTCATATTGATCACTGCAACCATACTATTTTCCCTGTTAACATTCGTTTACTTCCGCAGGCGGGTTGTTAACCCAATTATTTTGCTTTCAAAAGTCGCCCAACGTATTTTATCAGGAGAATTGCACGAAAGGGCTACGGTAAGTGGGGAAGATGAAATCGGAAGCCTGAACAATGCTTTTAACAAAATGATCGAAGCGAGAATTCAGGTAGCATTTGAATTAAAAAATAATGAGCAAAACCTGCGAACCACGCTGAATTCCATCGGCGACGCGCTGATTGCTACCGATATCTATGGTAACGTGACCCGCATGAATCCCATTGCCGAAAAACTGACCGGTTGGCAATTAAATGAGGCCCAAGGCAAGCCGCTATCCGATATTTTTTATATCATTAATGCCACAACAAAAAAAGCCGTCAACAACCCTGTCGACACTGTACTAGCCGGTGGCAAGGCAGTCGGCCTTGCCAATCACACGACCCTTATTTCAAAAGATGGTATTAAACATCAGATCGCCGATTCTGCGGCCCCCATTCGCGATGATGATGGTGATATTACCGGGGTGGTTCTCGTTTTTCGAGATGTAACAGAAGAATATGCCGTTCAGGAGGCCCTGCATATCAGTGAAGAACGATATCGGGGGCTCTTCGAATCTGCTGATGTAGCCCTGTGTAATGAGGATCTGACTAAGGTTATTGGCGAGCTAAATAAGCTACGTAAAAAAGGCGTGATAGACCTTCGTCAATATCTGGAAAACAACGAGCAGGATGTTTGGGCGATGGCCGCTATGGTCAAGGTAGTTGAAGTCAACGATGCCACACTTAAGTTATTTTCTTCAAAAACAAAAGAAGGTTTTTTTGGCAAGATTGACGAGACTTTTGGGCACAATGCCATCAATATATTCATTGATGAATTATGCGCCATTTGGGACAAAAAGAAATCTTTCCGAGCTGAAGCAAATTTTCGGGACCTTAATGGAGAAGACATTCACACTATTATTTCTTTCCAGATCCCTGAAACAGAGGCCGAATTCGATAGTATCCCTTTCAGCATCATTGATATCACCGAGTTAAAAAAGGCTGAAACCGAACTTAGGAAAAGCGAAGAACGCTACAAAAGCCTTTTTGAATATGCCGAAGTTGCCATCTGTAACGAAGATATGTCGGGTATAAAAATAGAATTGGACAGGCTACGCGATGACGGCATAACCGATATCCGCCAATATCTTGAAGATAATAAAACAGACGTCTGGCATCTCGTTGAAATGATCAAGGTAATTCATGTCAATAAGGCTACATTAAAGCTATTTGAATCTGTCGACGATAGCGATTTTATCCGGCAGTTTGATAAAACTTTTGGCCCCAATGCGATAGATATATTTATCGATGGATTATGTGCAATTTGGGATAAAAAAGAAGTTTTCCGCGCCGTTGTAGACTTCCGCACGCTCAAGGGAAAAACAATTAATGCCATCATCTCTTATCCCATACCCAAAACGCTGGATGGCTTTAAAAGTGTTCCTTTCAGCATCATTGATATCACCGAGCTTAAGATGGCCGAAACGGCCCATAGAAAAAGCGAAGAACTGCTATCCCTTCATTTAAAGAATACCCCGCTTGGCGTTATATCGTGGGATAGACAGTTCAACTGCGTCCAATGGAACCCTGCCGCTGAGAAGATTTTTGGTTTCTCCGCAGAAGAAGCCCTGGGAAAACACGCCACAAAATTAATGGTTCCCGAAGGAATGGATGATGTGCTTGAAGCGGTTCTCACAGCCCTGCTTAGTCAAACAGGTGGCACCCATGATGTGAGTAAAAACGTCACTAAAGACGGACGGACCATTGATTGCGAATGGTTTAACACCCCTCTGGTCGATGCGGATGGGAATATAATGGGCATTGCCTCCATGGTTCAGGATATAACCAAGCATAAAACCGCCGAGGATGAATTGCGCAAATTGTCAAGGGCCGTAGAACAAAGCCCGGCCTCCATCAGCATCACAGATACTGATGGCATTATCGAATATGTCAATCCTAAATTTGAGGAAGCAACCGGCTATACCGCCGCAGAAGTTATAGGCAGAAACCCCCGTTTTCTAAGATCAGGCCATACCTCAGAAAAAGAATATAAAGCTCTCTGGGATACCATCAGAGCCGGCAAGAAATGGCGTGGTGAGTTACAGAACAAGCGGAAAGATGGCAGCTATTTCTGGGAATTAACCTTCATTTCACCCATCTTGGCTGAAGACGGAACAGTTACTCACTTTTTAGCCGCCAAGGAAGATATTACTGAACGCAAGCAACTTGAAGGCCATCTGCGCAAATCACAGAAGATGGAAGCGGTTGGTGAATTAGCCGGTGGCATTGCCCATGATTTCAATAATTTACTGGGTGTCATCATTGGCAATCTTGACCTGATGAAACGAAAAGTTGAGGACGGAGGCAAGCTACAAAAACAACTGGAAAAGGCCCAGAATGCAGCTCTCCGCGGCTCTTCTCTAACGCGCCGTCTGTTAAACTTCTCCCATCAGGCTCCCGAAGCCGGCAGTCCGGCGAATGTGAATAAAATCATCAGAAGTCTGGAAGATTTGGTCGGCAAATCACTGACCAGCAAAATCTCACTGGGTATAGATTTGGAAGATGATTTATGGATGGTGGAGCTTAATACAGGGGATTTTGAAGATACGCTGATCAATTTCTCACTCAACGCCCGTGACGCCATGCCAAACGGGGGGCAGCTGTTTGTTGAAACCAAAAATAAAATAATAACCCAAAGCACATCTGATTATGAAGAAAATTTTCTGCCCGGAGAATATGTGGAAATCATAATAAGTGATACCGGGCATGGCATCCCCAAAGACACCATCCCGAAAATATTTGACCCCTTCTTCACTACAAAAGAAAAAGATAAAGGCACCGGCCTTGGGCTATCGATGATATATGGCTTCATCCAAAGAACTAAAGGCTATATTTCCGTATACTCCGAAGAGGGCGTCGGAACCACATTCAAAATTTACCTGCCCCGGTCACTGACGATGGCAGAAAGAATGAAGCCCCCCATAGAAATCAAAGAAAATCTACCCGTTGGCACAGAAACCATTCTTATCGTTGATGATGAGGAAGAACTGACCTTTATCGCAAAAAATATATTAGAAGAACTAGGATACACTGCTATTTGTGCTTATAATTCAGATGAGGCACTTAAGATTCTCGAAGACAATAAAATACATCTTTTATTTTCTGATATTGTAATGGCAGGGTCAATGAACGGTTTTAATTTGGCGGAAATGGCAACCAAATTATATCCGGACCTGAAAATATTATTAACATCGGGTTTCGCAGGAAAAATCCAAACCTCTGAAGAAATAGAAAAATGGGGGAAGAAAATGATAGCTAAACCATATAGAAATGCAGAGCTTGCAAATCGAATTCGAGTAACCCTAGATAAAAAGGATTAGGGTATGTCCCCCTTAAAGCTCCTTGTAGTAGACGACGAAACTGATTTCGCGGAATTCGTCGCAGACGTTGCTGAAGAAATGGGATTCAAGGTATTGTCCACAGATAATCCCGCCGAATTTACCAATCTCTATACTATCGATATTGATATTATAGTGCTTGACCTGTTCATGCCCGGCATTGATGGCATCGAATTACTTCGTTTCCTTCATAAAAATAAGAGCAGAGCCTCAATTGTTTTTATGAGTGGTAAAGATACAAGTGTTCTTCACTCCGCACAACGGCTTGCACTCGAGCAGGGCATGTCCGTACTGGGAATACTTCAGAAACCATTTAGGACAGATGAACTTGAAACGGTATTATTAAAACATACCAAACATTCCTACAGCCATAATTATGGTATTAATGACTTGCCTTCCGAGGACGAATTGAGACAGGCCCTAAAAAATGAAGATCTGTTTCTGGCATATCAGCCACAGATAAATCTTAAAGATCGCAAAGTTTCAGGCTTTGAGGCCCTCCTCAGATGGCAGCACCCTACCAAGGGTGAAATACCGGCCAGTTATTTCATTGATCTTGCCGAAGAAAGTGACCTGATAAATGACGTCACATCATTTACGACAACAAATTCCATCAAGCAAATGGGGATATGGAAGAAAAAAGGCCTCAACTTGCAAATGTCGATAAATTATTCCCCTAAAATACTCGATGACCTTGATTTACCAGAAAAATTAACCGACTGCGCTAAAGAGCATGGGGCGGATATCTCTAAAATAATGATTGAGGTTACGGAAACCTCACTGATGTCAAATGTCTCCCGCTATATGGATATACTCGCACGTCTGCGAATGAAAGGATTTAGTCTCGCACTTGATGACTTCGGAACCGGCCATTCCTCGCTGCAGCAACTTGTCCGCGCGCCTTTTTCCGTTCTAAAAATTGACAAAGTATTTGTCAGAAAAATAGACCGGGATAAAGAATGTCTGACTATCGCAGAAATTTCAATTCTTCTGGCTCAAAAACTTGGGTTAAGCGTGGTAGCGGAGGGTATTGAAAACAGAGATATCTGGAATATTCTCTGCGATTTGGGATGTGATAAAGGACAGGGTTTCTGGATGGGCAGGCCAATGCCCGCAGAAGATATTGAAAGCTGGATAACAAACTGGTCTTCCATGTAAGTTGATTTTATTTATCAAAATCAATATGGTTTCACTCTCAAAAGCACCCCATAATTCCGATTTCAGTAACAATTTCAAAATATTAGTTTGATTTTTTTTAATATCTAACCTACAAGAATACATTGAGTTACGTTGATACTCCTTTTTTGAGGATATAAATTAGAATTCTACGCAGTGCCTCCTTGAGGTTTTGAGCCACTTAACATGGTTCTTCCTGTCTGTTTCTAGAGCTTCAATGACCGGACTTATACGAACTCTTGAGCACCCCGCTTTAAACCGGGATATATACAGACTCTACACTAAGGAAGCTTAAAATGGCTACTGGCACAGTTAAATGGTTTAACACAAATAAAGGATATGGCTTTATCGCTCCTGATAATGGCGGCAAAGATGTATTCGTACATATTACAGAACTGGAAAAATCCGGCATCCGTCAACTCGACGATGGACAAAAAATCAGCTACGAAATTTCTGAAAACAGAGGCAAAGAAGCAGCATCCAGCATTCAGCTGATAGATTAAGACTTTTAAAGTCTTTTTAGCTCGCCTCTTCAATTAATTTATTATTGAGACGCCTATTTATAAAACGCGCTGCACGCGATAGTGTAGCGCGTTTTTTTCGTTCCTCTCCAAAATAAAATTACAAAACTATTTATACAACTTAACCTTTTATTAAATAAATCTAATTTACCTTTAGCTAATATTAAATTTAACAAAAGGCTTAACATGACAACTTTATATTCCAATATTGGCGGAGAACCTTCTGTAAATGCCGCCGTTGATTTATTTTACGTCAAAATCTCCAACGAAAACACCCTTGATCCTTTTTTCGGGGATATTGATCAGCCGAAACAGCGGAGTAAGATGAAGAAATTCCTGACACTTCTGATGACGGGTCAGGCCGAACATTCATCCGACTATATGCGCAGATCTCATTCTCATCTTATAGAAAGAGGCTTGGACGACAATCATTTTGATACGGTTGGACAATTGTTAAAAGAAACTCTTGAAGAATTGAATGTGCCAGGAAATTTTATCGCCCAAATTTTAGGGGCTGTTGAGGGTCTGCGCAATCCGGTACTCAATCGGTAGCACTCAATCCAGCAAGGCTTTTACCCCTGCCCTAGGCCTCGATTACTTCCCAGTCATACGTGAGCTTCGTTGCCTTGGCGAGGGTAGCTGATGCAGAACAATATTTATCCATGGATAATGTCACCGCCCGCTCAACAGCCGCGCCTTTCAGGTCTTTGCCGCTAACCACAAAATGCATATGAATATCCGTATAGACCTTAGGCATTTCATCGGCCCGCTTGCCGGAAACCTTGACAACACAATCGGTAATATCCTTACGACCTTTCTTGAGGATCATCACTACATCAATGCTGGCACAGCCCCCGGCTCCCATGAGCAGCAAATCCATCGGACTGTGACCAAGACCAAGGCCACCAGCATCAACA
>DAOWHQ010000186.1:0-9102 GCA_030641355.1 Alphaproteobacteria bacterium | reverse complement strand
GCCACCGTAAGTGGAGCCGTGACTACCCGCTTTCATGCAACGACCAACTTCTTCGGTGGCCATACAGGCGCCAAGCGGAAACCCACCGCCGATACCTTTTGCCGCGCAGAGAATGTCGGGGCTGATATTGCTATGCTGATAGGTGAACAGCTTTTCCGTCCGTCCCATGCCGCATTGCACTTCATCAAAGATCAGTAAAATGTCGTGTTTGTCACATAAATCTCTTAGAATTTGCATATTGTCACTGGACACTTGCCGGATACCGCCTTCGCCAAGCACAGGCTCAATCATGATGGCCGCGGTCTCATGGGTGATGGCGGCTTCCACCTTGCTCATATCCCGATAAAAAGGCACATGATCAAAGGCGTCCATCATGGGGCCAAAGCCCTTGACCAGTTTTTCCTGACCAGAGGCGGCGATGGTCGCCAGCGTCCGACCGTGGAAGCAGCCTTCGAAAGTTATGATCCGGTAGCGTTCCGGTTCTTCGTTTTCATCATGATAGCGCCGCGCCATTTTCATGGCACATTCAACGGCTTCGGCACCGGAATTGGTGAAAAACATGGTGTCGGCAAAGGTGTTGTCCGCGAACCTCTGTGCCAGTTTTTCCTGCCCCGGTATGCGGTAGACATTGGAGGTGTGCCAGACTTTGCCCGCTTGCTCCGTGATGGTCTTGACCAGTTCCGGGTGACAAAAACCCAGATTATTCACGCCGATCCCACAGCCAAAATCCAGATATTCCTTGCCACTTTGGTCATAAGCATAGACGCCTTTGCCATATTCAATGGCAAGGTCTGTCCTAGCATAGGTTGGCAAGACTGGCGGAATGATACTCTCATCCATATTGTCATTGCGGCTGTTTTTCATGCTTACTCTCAACTTTTTTTAATCGGGGACTGTCAATACAACAAAAAAACTATGGGCGCAACTTATAGCCTGTGCTGAACATACGGTAGCAAATCAGCCCTAAAATAATATTCAGGACAGCAATATAAATCACCCCGACAACGAGGTTTCCATCAGCATGGTCAATGATACCATAACGAAAGCCATCAATCAGATAGAAAAACGGATTGAGCTGGCTGATGTCATGCCAGATGCCCGGCAGGCGTTCGATGGAATAAAATGTGCCGGACAGAAATGATAAAGGCACGATGATAAAATTTGTAATGCTTGAACTTTGTTCCCATTTGTCGGCCCATATTCCGGCCATAATACCCAGTAAAGCCAGCATAATCGCCGCCGAGATGCCAAAATAAAACAAGGCCCAGATATTAGGAAAGCTCAGGTCCACAAACATAAACATGGAGAATGTCACGAACAGGCCCACGAGGAACGCCCGCGTTACCGCCGCCAGCGTGAAGGCCAGCGTCATTTCACCGGGGCCAAGCGGGGCCAGCAGAAGATCGACAATATTACCCTGCATCTTGGAGGTCATCAGGCTGGAGATCGTATTGGCAAAAGAATTCTGTAATACTGCCATGATCACCAGACCCGGTGCCAGAAACAGGCTAAAGGCCACGTCACCAACATAGCGGCCACTGCCGCCGAGCGCGATGGTGAATATGGTCATGAACAGGGCAGTTGTGATCACGGGGGACAGCACGGTCTGACCAACGACTTTGAGAAAGCGGCGGACTTCCTTGGTATAAAGTGTCCAGACACCCAGCCAGTTTATGGTCCCAATTCTTTTTTCCCCAAAGGTGGGGAGATTCTGGCCAATGGTCCATTGGTTTTTCATAAGTTACAGTCTTTCGTGATTCTTTTATCTTTTGTTTGAGCCATTTTTACAGTAGAACAACATCTACTGCAAGCCAGAGTGTAAAACGCTCTGGATAATTGAACTTACCGATGAGCAAGGATTACGAACCATGGCATGGACTGATGAACGGGTCGCAAAATTACGGGAACTCTGGGACAAGGGCTTAAGCGCCAGCCAGATTGCCAAGGAACTTGCCGAAGGTGTTACACGCAATGCTGTTATAGGCAAGGCTCATCGTATGCATCTTGCCTCACGTCCGTCCCCCGTGAAAAAGGATCCGAAGAAGAAGGCCAGAAAAGCGGTCGAGAAAAAGACAGCGCTACCCAAGGCAAAGGCCCATGGCGGCAAGGTGTCTCTGCTGGAACTGACCGAGAGAATATGCAAATGGCCCATTGGACATCCGGGAGAAGTGGACTTCCATTTTTGTGGCAAGCCATCGGTGGCAGCATTTCCTTATTGTCCGGAGCATTGCCAGCAGGCCTATCAGGTGCAGCAGCCACGTCGGGACCGCCGCACCAACCGGGGCCGCATTTCCGCAACACCGGTAAGATAATTTATATACTTATTTCCCAAGTGGATAATATTTCACAGGCAATATCTGCGGGCAGGACCTATTAATTTCAAGAATAGCTTTAAGCGTAGTCTCCTTAGACAGATATTGGTATATGGCGTATTTATTGTTGTGGATCAGAGAAATTTATATTTTTGTATTCTTCTCTCGTATTTGTTATTTGAACCTTCAACTATTGTCTGTTAATATTTCCCACCGATAGAAATAATAATAAATTTAATCATGGGGATAATTATGCATTTCATTAAAAGAACAATCATTGCAGTTGCCGCAACAGCGTTTATTATGTCAACAGCGGTTGCTGAAGAAAAAACAGCTAAAGATCACGGGCCCTTGGTGGTCATTAATAAAAATCCATATCCCAGCACCTACGCGCCTTTTCCCTCTGTCATGACGGTAATTAAAAATGCCACCGTTTTAACCGGAACCGGAGTGCAGCTCGAAAGGGCCGCAGTTTTGATGGAGAATGGCAAGATCGTAGCCGTTGGGTCTGATCTTGTGATCCCTGATAGTGCGCTGGTTATTGACGGTAGCGGAAAATGGGTGACACCGGGCATCATAGATGTTCATTCCCATTTGGGCGTTTATGCATCGCCGCATCATAAGTCCATGTCGGACGGTAATGAGGCCACGCGACCCGTAACAGCAGACGTATGGGCGGAACATTCTGTCTGGCCACAGGACCCCGGGTTTTCAAGAGCCATAGCAGGGGGCGTTACCGCAATGCAGGTCCTGCCGGGTTCAGCCAACCTGATTGGTGGGCGCGGGGTGACGCTGAAAAATGTGCCAAGCCGCACCCGAGAGGGGATGAAATTTCCCGGTGCGCCTTATGGTTTGAAAATGGCCTGCGGTGAAAACCCAAAGCGGGTTTATGGTAAAAAAGGCGGGCCAAGTACGCGAATGGCCAATATGGCCGGATACCGGAAAGCCTGGATCAAAGCGCGGGATTATAAAAATAAATGGGATAGCTACGCCCGCGCTTATAACGCCGGTGAAGATGCCAAAGCGCCTACACAAGACCTTGAGCTGGATACTTTGCTGGGGGTTCTGGAGGGTGAAATTCTGATCCATAATCATTGTTACAGAGCCGATGAAATGGTCTCCATGATGAATATGGCCCATGAATTTAATTATAAAATATCCACATTTCATCATGCGGTGGAAAGCTACAAGATAGCGGATATTCTGGCCAAGGAAAATGTCTGTTCCGCCATGTGGTCTGACTGGTGGGGGTTTAAGCTGGAAGCCTTTGACGGGGTTGATGAGAATATCCCCATGGTCGCCCAAGCCGGGGCCTGTGCCATTGTTCATTCTGATGATCCCACAGGTATTCAGCGGTTAAATCAGGAAGCGGCCAAAGCATGGGCCGATGGCAAGAAGGTTGGTATTGATATTACCAAGGCTGAAGCCTTCACATGGTTGACACTTAATGCGGCCAAGGCGCTGGGAATTGATGATAAAACCGGTTCCCTCGAGGCGGGCAAGATGGCCGATGTGGTTGTCTGGTCCGGCGATCCCTTCAGTGTCTATACTCTGGCGGAGAAAGTCTTTATTGACGGCGCGTTACTGTATGACCGCAATGATCCTGATACCTATTGGCAGAGTGATTTTGAACTGGGACATAATTCAAAGGGAGCGCACCAATGAGAAATTCAATATTGAAAATAACCATTGCCGCCGCAGTTTCTTTGATGGGAAACATTGCTCTTGCTCAAACACTAGCCATTAAGGGCGGTACGGTTCATACCATTGGCAAGCAAGGTACGCTTAGCAATGCCACCATTTTGATTGAAGATGGAAAAATCAAGGCCGTGGGGCAGAATGTGATTATTCCTGCGGATGCGGAGATCATTGATGCTACGGGAAAGATTGTCGTACCCGGTTCCATGCATAGCGGCAGTCACCTTGGTCTATCAGAGATTTCCATGACCAAGGATTCTAACGAGCATGATGCCAAGAAATCGCCATTTTCGGCGGCTTTTGATGTGCGCTATGGCTTAAAAAGCAATTCTATCGTTATCGCTGATAATCGCCGTCATGGCCTGACCCATGCTATCACGCAACCGTCCCTGTCGGACGGGGTGTTTTATGGCTCCGGTGCGGTCATATCCCTGACCAGCGGCGCTGATATGTATTTTGCCAAAGGACCAATGATTGCTAATTTTTCCAAAGCCGGAAACCGCAATGTAGCCTGGGGAAAACTACGTCTTATTCTGGATCAGGTTAAATATTACGATAAAAACCGATCCCGTATCATGAAGGGTGAATGGCCCGGGGATTTCCTACTCAGCAGCTTTAATATGGCGGCATTGGTGCCTGTACTTAAGGCTGCGCAGAAACTGGTTCTCATGGTCGACAGCGAGGATGATATTCGCCAGGCAGTTGCCCTTAAGCAGGATTACGGCCTTGACCTTGTCATCAGCGGCGCGGTGGAAGGCTGGAAAGTCGCGGGGGAATTGGTCGCCGCAAAAATTCCGGTGATCATTGATCCACAGGCAAATCTGCCGGAGAATTTTGGCAAGGTCGCGGCCACATACCGAAATGCGGCATTGCTGGCAGCAGCGGGTGTGAAATTCGCTATTTCACCCGGTGGTATGGCGGCAAATCATAATGCCTTCATGGTCAATCAGGTGGCCGGACTTGCTGTCGCTCACGGCCTTGACTGGGACCGCGCGCTGCAAGCCATTACCTTAAGCCCGGCTCAGATTTTTGGCATAGATAAATCCTTTGGTTCCCTCGAGAAGGGCAAGATTGCCAATATTGTTCTGTGGGATGGTGATCCGCTAGAGGTGACTTCCAATGTTACCCATGTGATTGTAAACGGTGTTAATCATTCGATGATCTCCCGCCGGACATTGCTTCGGGACAGGTATCTGGGTCTCCATAAAGAACCCTATGCTTATCATTAGTCAAATTTCTTCTGTACATCTTGGAATTGGTTGCGTAAATTCCGCCGAAACACTGACGAATTAAAGGTATAGACCGTCCTATGAGCCACTTACAGACCGAAGTCGACAGACGGCGGACATTTGCGATTATCGCCCATCCCGATGCGGGGAAAACCACGCTGACGGAGAAGCTGCTTTTATTTGGCGGCGCGATTCAGATGGCGGGTGAGGTTAAGGCCCGTGGTGCTCGCAGACGCGCCCGGTCAGATTGGATGAAGGTGGAGCAGGAGCGCGGTATCTCAGTGGCCTCATCGGTGATGACCTTTGAATATGACGGGCGTATGTTTAACCTGCTGGATACGCCGGGCCATGAAGATTTCTCAGAAGATACCTACCGGGTGTTAACCGCCGTGGATAGTGCCATCATGGTGCTGGA
Source organism: Alphaproteobacteria bacterium (assembly GCA_030641355.1). GTDB lineage: Bacteria > Pseudomonadota > Alphaproteobacteria > Sphingomonadales > Emcibacteraceae > Paremcibacter. The sequence continues at coordinate 3,448 of DAOWHQ010000186.1, read as the reverse complement.
CGGGGCGAAAGGGATTGAGGGGCAAACCCGGAAACTGTTCGAAGTTTGCCGATTGCGGGATATGCCTGTGACTACTTTTATCAACAAATTTGATCGCGAGTCACTGGACCCGTTCGAGCTTCTTGATGTTATCGAGCAGCAGCTGGCCCTTGATGTGACCCCCGCCACATGGCCCATCGGGATGGGGCGGGATTTCAAAGGCTGTTACGATCTAATTAATGACCGTTTGATTTTGATTGAAAAAACCAAGAATGACCGGCCCGATGAGGGGGTTGTCTGTGAGGGGATTGATGACCCGTTGCTGGATGATTTGCTGCCCCATGATCAGCTGTCGCAATTACGCGAAGAGGTTGCCATGGTGCGGGAGCTATGCCCGGAGTTTGACCATCAGGCTTATCTTGATGGCACTATGACGCCGGTATATTTTGGCAGTGCCATAAATAATTTTGGCGTGCGGGAATTGTTGGAAGGTATTGGCAGTCGTTCGCCCATACCGGGAACCTTCAAGACGACAACCCGTGATGTTGATCCCCATGAAGATAAAGTGACCGGCTTTATTTTTAAAATACAGGCCAATATGGACCCGAAACACCGGGACCGCATTGCCTTCTTCCGTTTGGTGTCCGGCAAATTCAAACGCGGCATGAAATTAAAACAGGTTCGTGATGGTAAGATGGTAAACCTGCATAATCCGGTGATGTTTCTGGCACAGGATAGGGAGCTGGCAGAGGTTGCCTGGCCCGGGGATATTTTTGGTATTCCCAATCATGGCAACCTGCGCATTGGCGACAGCTTATCCGAGGGTGAAGAATTGCGCTTCACCGGTATTCCAAATTTTGCGCCGGAATATATTCAGACCGTTCGTCCCGAAGACCCCATGAAGGCCAAGCATCTGGGACGCGCCCTACAACAATTGGCCGAAGAGGGCGCGGCAAGGGTTTTTAAACCCACCATCGGCTCCGAATGGTTTGTGGGTGTTGTCGGTATGTTGCAGTTTGAGGTCATGGGCGATCGTATCCGGACCGAATATGATGTGCCTTGCCGGTTCGAAGCCACATCGCTCTATACTGCCGTCTGGGTTGAATGTGATGATAAGTTTAAGCTGAAAGCCTTTATCGACAGCAATAAGGCTAATATGGCCGAAGATCATAGTGGCTCGCCCGTGTTCCTCGCCCGTAATGCCTGGCGGTTGGATAAGGCCCGCGATGATAACCCTGATATACGTTTCCTGAAGACCAAAGAGCAGTTAATATAATTTTGATGTATAAGTTTAATATGCTAATAATGTAATGTATCGATATAATAATGTTTGGTGTGTCTTATCAATTTCATGATGAGGTACGAATAGTTTTTTAATTTTATGGGACTATAAAAATAAATATTCAAATTGCAATGTGTGTGAGTATGCAGAGCAAAGGTTGAACAGTGATTGATAAATTCACTATAGAAGATCTGTCAAATAGCACCTTAAAATCTATCTACCAATATTGGTTGGACAGGAAGGGTGAGTATCTGGTGTCGCCCCATCCCGATTTGGGAGAGGATGGCATAGGGCGGTTTTTGCCACATATTAATATTATTACAGTGGAAAATAATCCTGATCGATATAAAATGAGTGTGATCGGCGATGCAACAGTGAAGGCGATGGGTATTGATATGGTGGGGAGATATCTTGATGATTTCCCCTTCATTAATAGCCTGTTGAAAAGACAGTATGATTGGTTGGTTACCGAAAAGCGGCCTTATCTTAATCATGATAAATTAAAATGGTCAAAAAAATCCTTCTTAGAATATTATGCCCTTGGCCTTCCCCTATCCGGTAATGGCACGGATGTGGATATGCTAATGATTGGTATTTATTATCAATTTCCTAAGGAAAAACGTACTGAATTTTATGACTTGAATTCTTAAGGTTTGGTTTTAACCCTGTTAGAAGACCCGCTCTTCCCCGGAAAATCCTGAAACAATGCATCCACCAGATAAGGCATCATGAGCGGCAGACCTTCCTGCCCATGGCTTGAAACGCGGCCTTCATAGAGTTTGGTGCCATCCGAACGCCGGATAATTTCCATTAACAACGTATAGACATATTCCTGTCTGGGCTCACTTTTACCAAGGGGGAAAGATATGCCAACCCCGACCCCTGAATGGTGGCTACCACCGCTGGCGCCGATGGCAATAGATGACCGTGGGCCGCTATCTATTACGCCCTCTGCCGATTGAAGAGCATATCCGATTTTTGCAATAAGCTGGGAAGAGGCATCTATTGGCGGGCTATAACCAGTTTTGCCTAAATTTTTTCCGATAAGGGCGGCATATTGACCAAATTCAAGGCTGTTCTGCAGACCAGGGTCCATTGAAACCACCTCGATAGTTTCGGCATTTGGCGCGGTAAGGTTATGAAATCTGGTCACATCACTGACGATGGTCTTGCTACATCCCGCAAGGGGTATGATGAATAATATTAAGCAGATTGCCCATTTTTTTCTCATTATTACACCTCTTTTTTCTCGACCACCATATCAAATATTGTCAGGACTTACTATGAATAATAATCTGACCTTTAGCCTTGCCAAAGATGGGAAAATGATTATAACTCCTTTCACCTGCTATCATTGCGGGGCGATTAGCTCAGGGGTAGAGCGCCTCGTTGACATCGAGGAGGTCACAAGTTCAAATCTTGTATCGCCCACCATTCCCTTATTTTCCATAGGCTTAGACGCCTCCGTAATCCGCTGATTGTTCAAGATAATGGGTTTGTCACATAAACTTTTTCAGCACGAAGAATTTTCAACAGAAGCCTAGATTATGCAGCATTGGTCACAAGGTTCCATTCAATCATTGCGATTGATCGTAATCGACGTAAAGTTTTTCTTGAAATAAGATGTCGTTGAATATTGAATAAATTGTAGATTGGGCCGTAAATTGAAAGCCAGACCAAGCGTTGGTCAGAGGCCTCATAAAAAGTAACAGGCCTTATAGTTCAGCAGCTAAAGCAGCCTTCAGCATCCATGCTGAGGGATGGCGGGGCTGTTTTTCAACTCTATAAGGTTATAGGATTTTCGTATCCGCTTTTATAGTCATGGACAAAATGTGATTGTTGGGCTACAATGTAGCTCAACATCAGGAGACTTGAACTATGGCAGAGAATGCTGTGATCCGCGCCCGGATCAATGAAAAAATCAAAGATGAGGCCACGATTGTACTGGCAAGCATGGGCATGACCGTATCCGAAGCTTTCCGGATGATGATCACTCGGGTGGCTCGGGAAAAGGCTCTGCCCTTCGAACCAATGGTGCCCAATGAAGCCACAATCGAAGCCATGAAGGAAGCCCGGCAGGGTAATCTGCAATCCTTCCCTGACGTGGATTCCCTGATGACCGATCTCAATGCGGCGGATTGAACGGACCGCCCGCTTTAAAAAAGATTTCAAAAGGAAGATGAAGGG
>DAOWHQ010000184.1:0-2245 GCA_030641355.1 Alphaproteobacteria bacterium | reverse complement strand
TATTAGACTGGTCAGCATTTGTTTTCTGAGCATCGCGGGCGACGATGACTTTTCCCTGAAAAGCCGACTTTCCGCCCTCATCCAGAACCCCGCGATATAGCTGGTTGCTCTGGCAATTTGGCAAATCGTGGTCGATGCGGGTGAAAATGTCATGAGACTGTTTTATGCGGCCAAGATAGGCGCCACGCAGATCTATTTCTGCAAATTCCCCGGTAAAACTATTCATCAGTTCAGTGCGGCTGATTTCTGCACCAATTTGCAGGCTGATATGACTAAAGTGCGCTTTAGTCGCGACCTTAGTGTGAAGCTCTGTCATATGGATGGCCTGCTTGCCCTGAAGCTGAAATTGCACCAGCGATAATTCTGCGCCATCGTGCAACGTAACCTCGCTGATCATATGACCCCAGTAACGCTCACCTTCCGCGCCAATGAATGTTTCAATGATTCTCGCTTTTGAGGCTTTGTCTGCACTAACTTGTGACCGGACCGGCAATAGTTTCATATCGGTACCAGATGTAACAATATGAATGATCTGCAAAGGGCCACTTAAGGCCACACCCGCCGCAATATCCAAGCTATAACCGTCCGTGACCATGGCGCGGTTCAGATTATTCAGTGCGGTACACTGTTCCGAAGTGACCAGTGACAGCCGGAGCGCTTGGGTGTTTTCTGAGAATACGGTAAAATCCACACCCTTTTCTTCAGGGTAAGATGATAATGCCGGATAAATATGACCATTGACAAAAACCACTACAGCCCCGTCTATATGTGCCATATAAGCCTTATCAAACAGGTCTTTAACTTCTTTTTGTTGGGCGTTTTCTTTGGCTACTGCAAAATTCTCATTAGCCAAAAAGCCAAGGTTGGTATATTTCCACTCCTCTACTTTCGGACCGGGAATACCGGTGGCAGTAAAGCTTTTCATGGCGTCTGCCCGCAGGTCACTGAGCCAGGTCTGATCAGCGCCGGTGAGGGAATCTTTCACCACTTCAAACCGTTTTCTTATTTCAGGATTATCCAGATGTAATATCTTTACCATATCATTTAAGCCGCATCTTCTGTGATACCAAGTCCCACATAACCCTTTTCTTCTAACTCCAGAGCCAAGTCCTTGTTTCCACTTTTTACAATCTTGCCCGCCGCCAGAATATGAACATAGTCCGGCACAACATAATCCAGTAATCTTTGGTAATGGGTGATCATCAAAACAGCTTTATCCGGACCCCGCAGGCGATTAATGCCTTCCGATACAGTTTTCAGGGCATCAATATCCAGACCGGAATCGGTTTCATCCAATATGGCCATGCTAGGATCAAGAACTGCCATCTGAACCATCTCATTACGTTTTTTCTCGCCGCCGGAAAATCCCACATTTACTGGACGTTTAAGCATTTCCGGGTCCATAGCCAACTCACCTGCTTTTGCGCGTACCAGTTTAAGGAAGTTCACCGCCGCCATATCCTCATCACCGCGGTAGCGGCGCTGACTATTCAAGGCCGTCCGCAGGAAATTCATATTGGATACGCCGGGGATTTCCACGGGATACTGAAACCCCAGAAAAAGCCCCTCACCTGCCCGCTCATCAGGCGCCATACCCAGCAGGTCTTTGCCGTTATAAGTCACACTCCCTTGGGTGATTTCATAACCCTCCTTGCCCGATATGGCATAGGACAAAGTGCTTTTTCCGGCGCCATTAGGCCCCATGATGGCATGAACTTCGCCGTGGTTTATGGTAAGGTTAACCCCCTTGAGGATTTCCTTGCCGCCAACACTCACATGTAAATTTTTTATTTCCAACATTATCTGTTCTCTTTAAGTTGTCTTATCCAACACTGCCTTCAAGGCTGATGCCGAGTAATTTTTGGGCTTCCACGGCAAATTCCATGGGTAGGTTCTTCATCACATCCTTGCAGAAACCATTAACGATCAAAGCAACTGAATCTTCGACCTCAAGACCGCGCTGCTGACAGTAAAATAACTGCTCATCGCTGATTTTAGAGGTAGTGGCTTCATGCTCCACCTGTGCTGTGGGGTTTTTTACCTCAATATAGGGCACGGTATGAGCGGCACAACATTCGCCAATCAACAGGCTGTCGCATTGGGTGAAATTACGGGCATTTTCCGCGCCTGCCAGTACCTTGACCAGCCCCCGGTAGGTGGCGCTGGATTTTCCGGCGCTGATCCCTTTGGATATGATGGTGCTAGAGGTGTTTTTGCCGATATGTATCATCTTGGTGCCGGTATC
>DAOWHQ010000163.1:0-23531 GCA_030641355.1 Alphaproteobacteria bacterium | reverse complement strand
TTCGTGTGACCCAATATATTCTTCCGCACATTCCTTGAAAGACTTCTTTCCAATCGCTAACTTGGCTAAAGCTTTCTGTGACGCCTTTCTTTGTTCAATTGGGTCAATCCCCTGCTTAACCAGCTTTCGTGCCTCAGCGGCCCTCTCCCTTGCGTCAGCAAGGGTAATATCTCTGTAGCTCCCTAGCCCCATCTCCCTGCGCTTCCCATGAAGCTTAAATCGAAGCAACCATGACTTCGTACCCGCTTTACTTATTTGAAGGTAAAGTCCCCCACCATCGGACAATAGCCCGATCACATTTGCGGACTTTACTTGTGAATGATTTAACTTATTGAGTGCCGCCATACTCTCTACCCACCCTTTTACCCACCTTTTTGGTGGGTACGGGTGATACTATAAGAAATACGCTGAGACAACACAAGAATAAATATCTATTATATATCAATAATTTAGAATTAAGGTGAATGTATATGAATTAAATAAGAGAAGGACTTCCTCTCCTCCATTTTTTATTTCATAACACGTTGATTTATAAGAACATTATTTTACGTAATATACATACCCACCAATTTTCATCGTGTAAGTTATTATAACCTATTTTTGCTATCAGATATCTGACTGTTCAATCCCGCCAAATAAACAATATTTGGTTTCCATATATTCATCGATGCCACAGCTTGCCCCTTCCCGGCCAATACCTGATTGCTTGATGCCACCAAAGGGGGCTACTTCGGTTGAAATGATACCTTCATTGATACCCACCATGCCATATTCCAGGGCTTCCATGACCCGCCAGACCCGGCCAAGGTCGCGGGAATAGAAATAAGCCGCAAGGCCATAGGGCGTATCATTTGCTGCGGCAATAACCTCATCTTCATCTTTAAAACGGATGACAGGAGCCACGGGGCCAAATATTTCCGCATTGGCAATGGCCATATCCATGGTAACATCACCCAGCACCGTCGGCTGATAAAAATTATCCCCGGCCTGATGACGGGAACCACCTAAGAGCAAGCTCGCTCCAGCTTCGATTGAGGAAGATACAAGTGCTTCCGTTTTTTTCACCGCTGCCTCATTGATCAATGGCCCCACTTGGGTATCATCCTCAATACCGTTGCCCGTTCTCAAGGCCTCCACTGCGGCTGTAAACCGCGCCATGAAGTCATTATAGATACCATCCTGTACAAAAAACCGGTTTGTGCAGACACAAGTCTGGCCGGCATTGCGATATTTAGACATTACCGCCCCCGCAACCGCCGCCTCCACATCCGCATCATCAAACACGATGAAGGGTGCGTTGCCACCAAGCTCCATTGACACTTTCTTGACCGTGGTAGCGGACTGCTGCATTAGGGTTTTACCCACAGCAGTAGAACCCGTGAAAGACACTTTTCGGATCAGGGGATGGCTGGTCAGAATCTTGCCAATCTTTGCGGGATCCGTGGTAGTTACGACCGTGAATACATACTCCGGTATGCCTGCTTTTCTGGCTAGAACCAGTAGGGCTAGGGCCGATAAGGGCGTTGCTTCGGCGGGTTTCACAATTGCCACACACCCGGCGGCAAGGGCGGGGGCAATTTTGCGGGTAATCATCGCTATCGGAAAATTCCATGGCGTGATGGCCGAGATTACCCCGATAGGCTGTTTGAGGGTCAATATACGTTTTCCCACGGCATGGGTCGGTATGGTATCACCATAAACCCGCTTGCCTTCCTCGGCGAACCATTCGATGAATGACGCGCCATAAGCAACCTCGCCCCGGGATTCCGCAAGCGGCTTGCCACATTCCGCGGTGGCGATCTGAGCCAGAATCTCCTGATGATCCATGATCAGCTGATACCACCGCCGCAGGATAACAGCACGTTCTTTCGCAGTTTGCGCTGACCATGCTTTAAAAGCCTGCCCCGCTGCCAGAATACTGTCTTCGACCTCGGACGCGGACCAGTCTTTCACGGTCGCAATAAATTGATCATCCGCCGGATTATGAATAGATAACCCGTGATCCAACCCGATATAATCAGAAATAATTGTTAGCATTTTTTTCCTTCACTGCAAGACGGTGGGCATGAAGCAACGGCTCAGTATAGCCATTGGGTTGCGTATCGCCCTTGAATATAAGGTCACAAGCCGCCTCAAAAGCAATATCATTGTCAAAATCCGGGGCCATATTATTATATTCCGGATCCGTAACATTTTGCTGATCGACCACGACGGCCATGCGTTTCATGGTTTCCATGACCTGTATCTTGTCACATATGCCGTGACGCAGCCAGTTGGCAATATGCTGGCTGGAGATACGAAGCGTAGCGCGATCTTCCATCAGGCCCACATTGTTAATATCCGGTACTTTGGAACAGCCCACGCCCTGATTAATCCAGCGCACAACATAACCCAGAATTCCTTGGACATTATTGTCCAGTTCCGATTGTATCTCCTGCGCAGTGAGCTTTCGCCCCCCCAGAAGCGGCAGAGTGAGAATATCATCCAGACTGGCCCGTGCGCGTTTTGATAATTCCGCTTGCACATCTGAAACACTGACCGAGTGATAATGTATGGTATGGAGTGTTGCGGCAGTTGGGGACGGCACCCACGCGCAATTGGCTCCGGCCTTTGGGTGATCCAACTTGGTCGCCATCATCTGGGCCATTTCATCGGGCTTGGGCCACATACCCTTGCCGATCTGGGCGCGGCCCTTAAGACCACATTCCAGACCAATGTCCACATTCCAGTCTTCATAGGATGATATCCACGCCCGTGCTTTGATTTCTTCCTTGGGCAGGAAAGGCCCCGCTTCCATGCTAGTGTGAATTTCATCGCCTGTACGGTCGAGAAATCCGGTATTAATGAACACCAGACGACCCGATACCGCCCGAATACATTCTTTCAGGTTAACCGTGGTGCGGCGTTCTTCATCCATCACACCGACTTTCATGGTATGGCGCGGTAAATTCAACGCATCTTCCACCCGCCCGAAAAGCTCATCGGTGAAGGCGGCCTCTTCGGGGCCGTGCATCTTGGGCTTAACGATATAGATATTGCCCTTGCGGCTGTTGGCATTTTTACCTTTTTTGTTAAAGTCGTGAATGGCGCAGGCCGTAGTCACCATAGCATCCAAAATACCTTCGGGTATCTCGTTATCTTGCCTGTCCAGAACCGCATTATTAGTCATTAAGTGACCAACGTTACGGATAAGTAACAAACTCCGACCCTGCAAAGTGACCGTGCCGCCATCAGGTGTTGAGTAGGTACGGTCGGGGTTCAGGGTCCGGCTCATCAACTTGCCGTCCTTCTCAAAGCTATCCTCAAGATCGCCCTTCATAAGGCCGAGCCAGTTGCTATATGCAACGACTTTATCTTCGGCATCAACGGCGGCGACAGAATCCTCGCAGTCCTGAATTGTGGTCAGTGCAGATTCCAGAATGATATCCTTAACCCCAGCGGGTGACTGTGCGCCAATATGATGATCATGGTCGATCTGAATATCCATATGCAGACCGTTGTTCCGCAGCAATAGAGAAGCGGTTCCATGATAGCCAACGAATTGTGCGGGGTCCGCAAGATTTGTTACGATACCGTTACTTAATGTTATATTCAGTCCATCAGATGTCCCCACATAGGAGGTCACATCGCCGTGTCTGCCCTGCGTCAGTGGCGCGGCTTGATCGAGAAATTCTGCTGCCTGTTTGATAACTTCTGCTCCGCGAGCCGGATTGTAACGCGCATCTTTTCCCAAATCTCCGGCTTCACTAATCACATCCGTACCATAAAGGGCATCATAAAGACTGCCCCAGCGGGCATTGGCGGCATTAAGGGCAAAACGGGCATTCATCACCGGCACCACCAGTTGCGGTCCGGCAACGCTAGCAATTTCGGGGTCAACATTGCTGGTCGTGATATGGAACCCATCCCCTTCGGGAACCAGATAACCTATTTCGCTCAGGAAGCTTTTATAGGTCGCCATATCCCAGTCCTGATCGTTCTGTTCTTGATACCACGCATCTAGTTTGGCCTGTATCTCGTCACGCTTTGCCAGCAAAGCTTTATTCTTCGGCCCAAGATCATACAGTATGCCTTCCAAACCGGACCAGAATTCTGTCGGGGAGATATGGGTACCAGGCAGAACTTCTTTGGTGATCAGGTCGTGGAGAACAGAGGAGATTTGCAAATTCCCAACTGGAAGATATTCGGGCATAAATTTAACCTTTTAAAAAACTGAGCTATCTGTTCATAGGTGATTTATGCCAAAAGGGCTACAAATTCCTGAGCAAAGGCATGAATGTCACCCGGCCATCTCGCAGAAATATAATTGCCGTCTTTTATCACCCAAGCGGGCCGAGAGTTACCTTCCCGGTCCCGTAATATTCCACTGGTTTTTAAGAAATAGTCTTCCGTGCCCTTGGGAACATCCAAAAAATCAGCATCTTTTTCCAAGGCGCGTTTGATCTCGCTTTCCACACTCCAATAGCCGACCGGTTCGTCCGCAGCTTCCATATAGGTCCGGTAATAACTGGCATCCCAGAAGCGGGCAAAATATTTGGTCAAATGCCATGCGGATTTTTCCAACGCCCATGTGAGGGCCGTGGTTTTCCGGCCATATAAAACGGACTTTCCGGTTTTCTTGGAGATACTGCGAACCACAAGAATAACCCCGTGACAAACGGCGGCAACGGGTTTGTGATTTCCGGTCTGATCAACATCATCGAAAAAGTCTGCGATGAAAGACTGCAGGGTCTTGTCCTCTAGAAACAACTTCATCCGCGGGGCATGGCCGCCAGGCAGGATCATTCCGTCATATTGGCCTAAAGCAAGGCCATCAAACCGTTTCGGATTGAGGAAATTCGGGTCTTGCTGTATGTCTTCATAAGCCGCACGCCCAATGTGATCTGCCCTGAGCAACAGGCCGACTAATTTGATCTTTTTCAGGCCTTTAATCCAGCCCCAAGGATCAAGCCCCTCGCCCGAAATCATCATGGGGTCCGCATAGGCCCGCTTGCCATCGACCGTGGTAAATTCCACCTGATGGCCCGCCGCCCGAAGGATCTTCCAAGGAACGGAGACTTCCGTTGGGTCAAAGTCATGGCTGGGCAGCGGTATAAGAACAGTCTTTTTTTTCATAAGTACATTTCCCCCAAATGAGCCAGGAGCCTATCTTTTTAAGTAAAATTTTTCCGCATTGCCGCCTAATATTGCCGTCCGCGCAGGCTCGGAATATTTTGCCAGTATATTATAGATAACACGGCTGACAATCCTGTCAAAATTACCTCAGTGGAACGCTTTAAATTTTATGACCGCACGAAGGCAGCTGCTCCTAAGGAATCGCTTGCGCATATCTTTTCAGTGATATTCAGATGCTCGCCCATAACCGAAACCACCATAGCTGGAAGCAGACGGATTTTCTCCTTGCGGATAAGGCGGTAATCCTGTTTTTTACCATTGATTGACTTTTGGGTTTGCAGCCTATGCGGGATTGATCTAGTCTCTGCTTAATTTCTGACGAATGGATCATATTTATGAGTTTGCGGCCCAGGGGAAAAATCTCTTTTCCAACACGTATCCTGAAATCCCCGTTTGGGCGACTTGTGGCCCGTCCTTGGTTTGATTCATGGGTGCTGTATTTTCTGAGAAACTGGATGTTTCCCTTATCACGGCTCTGGGCGGCGGCACGGGCAGCGGACGGAAATGTGGATAAATTCATAGAACAAGTCCCCCTATCACTTCCCAGCAGAAGGCAACGCAAACAGATTGCCAAAGCCTTATATCATTTTGACAGGGCGCGGCTGAAAGCCTTTTCCACAGAGAAACTATGGCGTGATTATTTTTTCGGACAGGAGGACGTCGCCGAAGAAAGGCTACCCATTGTAGAGGAAATGAGGCTGGATAACCGGAGCGCCTATAATTTAACCCGCAAGTATTTCAGACCCCTGAAAAGTCTGGTCAAAACATCCGTGAAGATATCCCCGCCAACACCGGATGAGGTTGGAGAGCGGTATGGCACCAAGGGTGAAAAACTGGATGCCCTGTTTGAATTACCGAAAGCCCTGCCGGATGTGGAGGTTTCGCGCCCCCTGCCCACCGCTTATGGACGCGATTACTGGATAAGATTTCCCTCGCCGTCACCGGAAATGAACGATTATGTCTATGCCCGTGTGTTTGAACCCGAAGGGGTTGAAAATCCGCCCACCCTTATCTTTGGTCATGGCGTCTGCGTTGCAACCGATCATTACCATCAACTGCTTGACGAAGTTACCGACCTTACCAGCATGGGTATCAGGATCATAAAACCCGAAGCGCCGTGGCACGGCAGACGGGTTTTGCCCGGCCATTATGGCGGCGAGCAACTGCTGTCCGCAGTACCTATCAGCATGATCGAATTTATGGCTGCGCAACTAAAAGAATGGGCGACCATAATAAACTGGAGCCGCAAGACCAGTACTGGCCCCATCGCCATCGGTGGCAGCAGCCTTGGGGCGCAAACAGCCAAATTCATTGCCGTCAAGGCCCGCAACTGGCCGGAAGATTTAAAACCGGATGCGTTGTTCATTGCGGCACACTGCAAACAAATAGCGGAAACAGCGTTGGAAGGGTCACTGTCGGATATCTGGAATATCGGCCATACCATGAAAGCAAAGGGCTGGCACAAGGACCTGGAGAGGGCGTGGCTGGAACGACTGGACCCCAAGGCCAAGCCATGCGTTTCGGGCCAGAATATCGTCAGCGTCACAGGGACATATGATACAGTCACCCCCGCGCCCTCGGCTCAAAACCAAATGGATCATTGGGGGGTTCCTGCGGAAAATTGCTTCACTTATCAAAGAGGCCATTTCACCATTCCGCTTGGAATCATCAATGATGCCACCCCCCTTGAAAAACTTGCCGGAATACTACAGAATAAAACTTCATAAAAAATAATTGGAACTGAGGGATGTCAGAAATTGTAGAATTAAGGTTTTGGCATTATGTAGTCCTGCTTTTACTCGCCACCTATGGACTCTTACAACTTATAATCCTGCCCCTAATTCAGAAATTTATTTACCGGCGTTTTCAGGCCACGGAGAGAAAACTGGATGATGAGCTGGATTTTGGTCTGCCCACCTATGCCCTCGCCACGCGCCGACTTTGGATCGATCGGTTACGGGCTGACCCAGAGGTGCAGGAGGTCATCAAGGATATCATCAAGGAAGGGGAAATTTCAGATATAGACGTGCGGAAAAAAGCCCTGAAATATGCCAATGAGATTGTGCCCTCTTTCAACGCTTTTTTCTATTTCCGGCTCGGATATTGGGTAACAAAATTTTCACTTCGGCTACTATACTGGGTGAGGGTCGGATATGAAACAGAACGAAATTATGACCAGATTACCAAGGATGACACGGTGGTTCTGGTCTCAAATCACCGGTCTAATTTCGATCCGCTACTGCTCATTCACTGGACCTCTCACCGCGCCCCCCTGTCCTATTCCGCCGGAGAGTGGGCGCTGGCATTCCCCTTTCGGCAGATATTACATGCCTTTGGTTTTTATATTATTTCCCGCAAACGTAGCGGCGACAAACTCTATCACTGCCTGTTAAGACGTTATGTTTTTCTGGCAACGTCCCAATCTGTGCCTCAGGGGCTTTTCCTGGAAGGTGGGCTGTCACGGGATGGGCAGATGCGTTCACTCCGACTTGGGCTGATGAGTTATTTGCTCAGGGCAAACGGCGAAGGTAGCTGCAAGGATATTCTGTTTGTTCCGGCGGCACTGAATTATGACAGAATTCCGGAATTTAAAAGCCTGATTGCCCATCAGGACAAGGGCTTCAAAAGTAAGGGGGCGTTTTATTCCCTCTATTCCTTCACCCGTTTTATCGCCACGGTCGCCACTTATGTGATGCCGCGCCGCCATAAACCATTTGGCTATTCCTGCGCAAATTTTGGCAAGCCCGTGTCACTTAACGACTGGCAAAAGAAAAACAAGGTTAATCTTAACAAGCTGTCTGACAAGAAGCGGCGGGAAATGATCGGTAAATTTGGGCAGGAACTTGCGGAAAAGATAGACAATATCATTCCGGTTCTGCCAACAAATATTCTGGCACAGGTATTTAAGGATAATACGGAATTTCCCCTGTCGGAAATAGAGCTTAAGACCAGATCAATCGTCCTGATGAAAAAGCTCCGCAAAAAAGGCGTTTCAGTCTTTTTGCCCAAAAATGATGAAGATTATGCCTTAAGTCAGGGGATTTACATCCTGATACGGGAAAAGATTATCTATCCCACCGGGGACGGGCGTTTCAAGCTGGTTAAAAACACCGAAAAATTGCTGGCCTATTATAGCAACTTGATCTCGCCCCCCACCGAATAACCATTTTTATGTTGGCAGTTTAAAAGAATGAGGCAACAGTTCATCCATAGTGAAGGTCCGGTTGCCGTCCACATAAACCGGCGTATCTGCGCTAAGAAATTCCACCATGACCTGTCGACAGGCACCACAAGGCACCAGTGATTCTTTCGAAAGCCCTGAATCCTCATGACCGATGGAAATAGCAAGCCCCATAACCTTTGCCGAAGATTGCGTGCGGGCTGAAAATAACGCCACCCGTTCCGCGCAGCAGGTCAGACCATAGCTGGCATTTTCAATATTTGTGCCTTTGAATATCTGACCATCTTCCAGCAAAACTGCGGCCCCTACTGGGAAATTTGAATAGGGCGAATAGGTGTTTTCCTTAGCGGCCCGTGCGGCTTCTATCAATATTTCTTCAGTGGTTTTTCCGATGGTGGTCATGAGAATTCTAGCCTAATTTATGAGTTTACGCCCTAATATATATACCGTATGGTAAATTTTTAACACACTAAAATTAAGGGCCTAATTCAGGAAATCTATGGCAAAGTTATATTTCTATTATTCATCCATGAATGCGGGGAAATCAACAACCCTGTTGCAGTCCAGTTTCAACTATCAGGAACGGGGCATGGGGACCATGTTGTTTACGGCGGCACTAGATGACCGCTACGGGGTCGGCAAAATCACCTCGCGCATAGGACTTGAAGAAGATGCCCATGTTTTTGATGACAAGACCGACCTATATCACGATGTCACACTTGAGCTTAAAAAACGTAATCTCAGTTGCGTATTGATTGACGAGGCACAATTCCTCACCCGTGATCAGGTCTTTCAGTTGGCGTCCATCTGTGACCGTATCGGGATTCCGGTGCTAACCTATGGCCTGCGTACGGATTTTCAGGCCAATCTGTTTGAGGGCAGCATGCATCTTCTGGCCCTTGCGGATGAACTTAAGGAGCTGAAAACCATCTGCAAATGCGGTCAAAAAGCCACCATGAACCTGCGCACCGATGAGAATGGCAAGGTTATCAAGGAAGGCGAGCAAACCGACATCGGCGGCAATGACCGCTATGAAGTGCTATGCCGGAAACATTTTTTGGAACAGGCTTTTTAGCAAAATAACGCGGCGTGACAGTAATGGGTAAAAATAACCTTTAACCGTTAGCATCATTGGCGCCTTGGACGCGGTCTAAGCGATCTTTTTAAGCAGGCGTTTCAAGCTTTGAGAAACCAAAATATACGCGTCTTTCAAGGGAATAAAATATAGCCCCAGACAGGTTTCAAATTTATTCATATGATTTTCTGATATCCCAAAACGGACATCTTTATTGGTTTCGGGCAAGTGGTAGGTTCGGAATAAAACATCCCAAACAGGAAACATAAAAGCAAAATTCTTATTAATCTGATCCGGATGGTAACTGTGATGAATATGATGATGCGCTGGTGATCCAAATACCATAGACCAACGACCGGGCCAACGAAGCCACACATGTGAATGGCGCAAATTATATCCCAGAGCATTAAAGGCAAACATCAATACGGGAATACCTAATAGTAGCGGCATACTAGGAACATATCCCATCTGCAATTGGACGACCCCCATGAATAAACCATAAGCCACCCCAACGGCTATAGCATAAAATATATTATCAATTGGATGTTCACGGTAGTTGGAAATGGGGTGCATAAGCTCAAGACTGTGGTGAACTTTATGAAATTCCCATAACAATGGAATTTTATGCTGCAAATAATGTGTGACGTAGGCAACAAAATCCACAAATATGATCAGTCCAAACATATATAGGGTCGATACCACCATATCCGCAGAACTCAAATCGCTTGCTAACTTGCTAATCTGAACAATATCCGTGCCACCAGTAATGAAATTAAAAGTTATATCTAATGTGCCAAAAAGCAATACGCCGTTAATCACCGAGCGGAAAATATGATGAAAAAAGAAATATCTGACATCGAGCCAAGCAGATGCACTTTGCCATATATATTTGGGAAACAAAAAGCGAAAAAACGCCTTGAGGGATGCTTTATGATTGGGGTCTGATTTGGTGTTTAAGTAATAAACATACAAAGCAAAAATCGTAGCCGTAACCATATAAAGCCAAAAAATTCTTTGGCTGGGAATAAAGGGGGCTGCAAAGGCAATGAGTATCTGTGTCTCAACAAAAATATAAAACTGTTTAATAAGCTGTATAAAATTTTCTAGCATGCGCATTTCAGTCCGTACGGCCTTAGGTCAGTTCGTTTGCCACATAGCTATACTGATAGGTTGTGATCTCGTAGCTGTTGTCGTAGGGGTCTCTGAAATATAGCGACCATGCGGCTTTGTGATCGCTCAGCCGGTCTACCAAATTCTGCTCCTCCAGATAGCTTTTCCATTCCAGAAACTCTTTGCCCCCTGTGCCAAAGGCGATTGCAGTGGCGGGGGTAAAATTTTCTCTTCTGAATAAGGCCAGATGAATTTTACCCGAAGGGTCTTCAATGGTGAGTGGCCCGCGCTCATCCTCTGACCAAAACCTGAAGGGTTCAACGATGGTGAACCCCAAAACATCCTCATACCATTTAGCCGCCTTTGCCCGGCTCGGAACATAGACATGAATATGGTCAATTCCTTCGAGTTTTGGTGACATGGTACGTCCTTTCTAATGATCCTTAAAGTGTGCCGAAAATACGGTCTCCTGCATCGCCCAGACCCGGTGTGATATAACTTTTCTCGGTAAGTTTTTCATCAATGGCGGCGGTATATATTTTTACATCAGGATGCGCGGCCCTAAGTGATTCCAAACCCTCCGGCGCAGCCAGAAGACACAGAAAGGTTATATCCTTCGCCCCGGCTTTCTTAATCCGGTTCAGGGCCGTGATGGCTGAGTTTCCGGTGGCGAGCATGGGGTCCACCACCAGACAAAAACGTTCTTCCAGATTAGGCGGAGCCTTGAAATAATATTCCACCGCATGAAGATCATCGGGGTCACGATACAGACCCACATGACCTACCCGTGCAGCAGGAATGAGGTCAAGCAGACCCTGCGCCAGCCCCTCACCAGCCCTTAAAATAGAAAAGATACACATTCTACGTCCCGCCAGTTCAGGTGAAGACATGGTTGTTATGGGGGTTTCAATTTCCACATTCCGCAGCGGCAGGTGGCGGGTGACCTCATAACCCATCAACAGACTTATTTCCCGCAGCAAGCTTCGGAAATGCGGCGATGGTGTCTGTTTCTTACGCATGATTGTCAGTTTATGTTTGATCAAAGGATGATCAATCAGTGTTACCCCATCCATTTATTTTAACACTCCATCTAAGATTATCTGAGTGGCCGTTTTCTTAGCCTGTTTGTAGAATTTATCATCGTCCAGAGTTTTGCCCGTTAATGTTTCAATCTGTGCTGAAAAGTCAGCATAATGCTGGGTTACAGCCCAGATCATGAAAATCAGGTGTATGGGGTCAATGGGCTTGATCAACCCTTCCTTGACCCAGCCTTTTATCACGCGGGTCTTTTCCCCAACAAGCCGTTTCAGGTCTTCGCCCAAAAGCGTTTTTAAAATAGGCGCACCTTCAAGAATTTCATTAGCAAAAACCCGTGAACCATCAGCATGATCACGGGAAAATTCAAATTTCTTGTCAATGTAATTGCTGATGATTTCTTCCGGTGTTCCCGTCACCTGCCATTCCATAAGATTCTGCATCCATTTATTCAGCGTCTGTTCTAATACCGCCAGATAAATGTCCTTTTTGCTTTTAAAATAATATAGCAGATTAGGCTTGGACATGCCCGCCAACTCCGCGATCTGATCAATGGTGCCACCCCGGAAACCATATTTAGCAAATATTTCCGTACCAGCATCAAGGACCTTTTGCTGGTTAATAATCTGAATACGGGATCTTTTCTTTTGCATGAATTCTCTTAGATTTGTATAATTATCAGGCAGCTTTGATATAAGTCGCAGCATCATTATTTAAATCTACTCCACAATGAATGAAAATCAAAATAAAATTGGTAAAAAATTTTACCATGTGATAAAAAATATTTTAATACCGTACAAAGACATCAAAGGAGTATGAAATGCTTGTTAAAGAGATCATCCGAAAAAAAAGGGATGGTGGCGAATTATCTGAGCAGGAAATTAACAGCCTGATCGAGGGTCTATCCAACGATTTGGTTAGCCGGGAACAGATTTCGGCCTTTACTATGGCAGTATATTTCAACTCCATGACGACACCAGAGATCAGCGCGCTGACCAGAGCCATGATCAACAGCGGTCACAAGATTAACTGGAAAAAACAAGACCTTGGCGGCCCGGTTGTCGATAAACATTCCACCGGTGGTGTCGGCGATAAAGTAAGCCTGATGTTAGCCCCTATGATTGCGGCATGCGGTGGTTTTGTGCCAATGATTTCGGGCCGTGGCCTTGGCCATTCCGGCGGCACATTAGACAAGATGGAAGCCATCCCGGGATATAACGTCGCGCCTGATCTGGATAAACTGGCCGTCGTTGTGAAACAAGTTGGCTGTGCCATCATCGGACAAACCGCAGAACTGGCCCCAGCAGACCGGGTGATTTATAGCGTGCGCGATGTGACGGCAACTGTGGAATCGGTACCCCTGATCACCGCATCCATATTATCCAAGAAAATATCAGCCGGACTGGATGCCTTGGTGATGGACATTAAAGTCGGCAAAGGTGCCTTCATGGAAACCCCGGCAAGGGCTGAGAAACTGGCAAACTCTATCATCCGAACCGCGCGGGAACATGATATGCCCACCCACGCCATAATCACATCAATGGATGAAGTGCTGGGCCGTACAGCCGGCAATGCGCTGGAGGTCTCTGAGACTTTGGATTACCTTAGCGGTCGGGTGCGTGACCCCAGACTCCATGAGGTCGTTATGGCCCTGACAACAGAAATGCTGCTGCTGACAAACCTGGCCCGAAGCCGGACGGAAGCCGAACAGAAATTACAAGCCGTATTGGACAATGGCAAAGCCATGGAAATCTTTGCGCAGATGATAACCGCCCTTGGCGGACCGATAGATTTTGTTGAAAAACCGGAAAAATATCTGGCTGTAGCACCTGTGATCAAGCCCGTCTATGCCCTTACTCCGGGGTATGTTTCTGCTATTGATGTGCGCGGGGTTGGCAATCTTATTGTCGCGCTGGGTGGCGGGCGCTCCACCCCCGGCCAAAAGTTGGATATGGCTGTTGGCCTCGCTGATGTTGCCCGAATAGGCGACTATGTGGATGGTGAAAAACCAATAGCCATGGTTCATGCCCGTACGGAGGATACAGCAGAGCGAATCAGCTCTGATATACAAAAAAGCTACAGCCTGTCCGATAAGCCACAAAAGCCTCCAAAACTCATCCAAAAACTGATGGTTGACTAAATATAACCAACCAATTACGTCCCAGATTACTTTTCCCCACGAGCTGTCATAAAAGCTTTACATACTGGCTATATACAACCGTTTGTTCACAAGGATACGAACTGTCATTTAACAGTATCAATTCTTACTGATCACTAAAAAGTGTTTATCTACTAGCGATATTGGATATATAAATTTGACTTTATGATCAAATTAAATAAACTTCTGCTTTAGTAGTGTTAAAAAAAACAAAAAGTATGTTCCCCAAGAAATCGCATAGATAAAAAAATTAATACTGAATTCAATCAATCCAAGAGGGAGAGAAAAATGACTAGCTTAAAATCCAATATGAAAGGCCTTATGCTGAGTTCTGCGCTCAGGTCAAGTCTTTTGAATACGTCAACGGCACTGGCAATTGCCCTTGCCTCCGTCACCACTTTTGCCATGCAGGCAGAAGCACAGGTTACCACATCCACTGTCAAGGGCACGGTAATATCCGCCGGTGCGCCAGTAGCTAATGCCACGGTTGTGATTACACATACGCCTTCAGGTAGCCGCAAGACCCTCACCACAAATAATAACGGTGGTTACAACGCATCTGGTCTACGTGTTGGTGGTCCCTACACAATCGCAGTAACATCTGACAAAGGTAACAGTACCGTTGAAGACGTCTATCTTACACTGGGTGGTGTTTCCACAATTCCGGTGAATGTATCTACTGATACGGCTGCGCTGGAAGAAATTATTGTAACAGGCAGTGCCTTAAGTGGTGGCATCCAGATGGGTGCTGGATCTGCAATTGACCAAAGAACAATGGACGGCATTCCTGCAACGGGTCGTGACTTTGCCGATTATGTCAAAATCAACCCAATGGTTAATCTTGACCCAACCGATAATCTTGTTGGTATCAGTGTTGCGGGTACAAATAACAGATTTAACAGCATTACAATTGATGGTGTGGCGCAAAATGATGACTTTGGCCTGAACGCCAATGGCCAGCCGGGACAGCGTAATACTATTTCCATGGACGTCGTTGAGCAGATTGCCATTAACATTGCGCCTTTCGATGTGCAGTATAACGGTTTTCAGGGCGCAAACTTTAACGTTGTGACCAAATCAGGGACCAATGAATTTCATGGTACTGCATATGGCTATCTTCGTAATGATGGGCTAACCGGAAGCAAAACAACGGACAGCGATGGCGTTACGTCTGAAGATCTTATTTCTGAGTTCAGCGAAAAAACATGGGGTGCGACCCTTGGTGGCCCAATCATTAAAGATAAATTATTCTTTATGGCCGGTTATGAACAATTCAGTTCCTCTACGCCAATTACAACTGGCCCTTCTGACAGCAGCTTTGGTAATACAGTAGATGGCGTGACACAAGCTGACCTTGATCGTGCCGCAGATATTGCGCAGAATGTATATGGGTTTGATGCGGGCCGTTTTGGTGAATTTGACAGTCTGAAAGAAAAAGACCGTAAGATTTTTGCCAAACTTGACTGGAATATCAACGAAGATCACCGCGCATCTTTCACTTACCAAAATACCAAAGGCAACAAAATTTTCATCCGTAATACCAGCGCAAGTTACGGCGATATTTCTTTGCCGTCTGCATGGTATGATAAGATTGAAGAAATTGAGACATATTCCCTACAGGTCTTCTCTGACTGGAGCGACAATTTCTCAACAGAGTTGAAAATCAGCAAAAAAGATCAAATAACAGAACAGAACCCATTATTTGGTGGGGATTTTGCTCAAGTGGAAATTGGACTTGATACCGGCGACAGTATTTTTCTTGGCCCTGATCAATACCGCCATGCCAACTTCCTGAAGAACAATGCATGGGGCGCAAAGTTCAAAGCCACTTACCTTGCTGGTGACCATGAAATTTCAGCTGGTTTAGAATATGATGCATTTGATGTCTTTAACCTGTTTATTCCGGGAAGTGAAGGGGTTTACGAATTTGACGGACTGGATAACTTTGAAGCACAAATAGCTGATGATTTCTCCTACACCAACGCTTTCACCAATGTTGAAGATGATGGCGGTGCAGAATTCTCCACCAAGCAAACAACATTATATATTCAGGATGTCTGGACTGTGAATGATCAGTTTAGCATGCAGTTCGGTTTGCGTTATGAGCGTTTTGATACCAGCGACACACCTTCCTTTAACCAGAATTTCTTTGACAATTATGGTTTCGGCAATGACGCTACTTTGGATGGTAAAAATATCTTCCTGCCGCGTTTCGGCTTTAACTATGCCATGGATGAGCGTACAATAATCCGTGGTGGTGCCGGCCTGTTTAGTGGCGGCAGCCCAAATGTTTGGATATCAAATAACTATACTAATGATGGACAAACAATCGTTAGAGCAGACCTAAGCGGTCTTGACCCTGCCATTTATCTTGAAAATGTAAGCGGTTTTGACATTCCACAGGAAGTTCAGGACACTTTGGTTCAGGGTAATGGTTCTGTGAACTATCTGAACCCTGATTTCAAGCTTCCGTCCAGTTGGAAATTCAATCTTGCTGTAGAACATGACTTTGATCTTGGGGAAACCTTGGGTGATGGCTATCTGGTAACAGTTGAAGCACTTATTACTTCTGTTAAAAATGCCACAAACTGGGAAGAACTCAGAGCGGGGACACAGATTGGAACGGCTCCTGATGGTCGTCCGATTTACAATCGTCAAAGCCGTGGGTCATTTGATCTGGGTCTGATCAATACGACAGAGGGTGGTGCTGAAGTATTCACCGTTGCCGTTCAAAAAGAATATGATAACGGCGTAAGCTTCAACGCGGCATATGCCAATACAAGCGCACGCGAAGTTAATCCGGGCACAAGTTCAACGGCAACATCCAACTTTGGTAAGGTCGGCATTTCTGATCGTAGCAATTTCGAACTGGGAACTTCTGTTTTCGAGAATAAGCATCGTTTCACTTTGAACCTGAATTATGTAACAGAGTTCGTTACTGATCTGGAAACACGTTTTGGTTTCTTCTTTGAAACCCGTTCCGGACGTCCTTTCAGTTACACCTACGATCAGGCCAGCAGCAGCCGCGACATTCCTTTCGGCGGTGGTGCCGAGTTTGAACGTCGTGACCGTCAGTTGGTCTACGTACCGACAGAAGGTGATTCAGCAATGTGTTACACAGGATGTATTGTTGGTGGCGATGCCACATCCAGTGCCGTTACCGAAGCAGATTTCCTGGCCTTCCTGCAAGAAACCGGTCTTGATCAATATGCGGGCAGTATTGCGCCACGTAATAGCCAGCGCAACCCTTGGTACTCGAAACTGGACTTCCGCTTCACGCAGGAAATTCCGGGCCTTATGGATGGTCACAAGGGGCTATTCTCCTTTGATATCACCAACCTGACTAACCTGCTAAACAGCAGTTGGGGCCGTTTCGAACAAACTGGTTTCCCAAGTCTGGAAAGAGTGGGTCGGGTGAGTATCACGGATGATAACCGGTATGTATTCACACGGTTTAATGGCGTTGGAAATCCACGGATGAACACACTGGCATCCGTTTGGAGAATGCGTCTTGGTTTGAAATACTCATTCTAATACAGAGCAAAATACAATTGAAAAAGGGTGGCATTTGCCACCCTTTTTTTATGTAATGATACTATGATTATTTTGCAAAAGCCGCGTTCAATACCCCGGCCAAGCGCATACCGCCTTTGAGGAGCTGTTGGCGAATCACCGGGCGGTATTTATAGACATAACCCCATGAAAAATTCCGGTCACCCACATCATAGACTATATCCCGTAAAACAAGCCCCTCATGAATCCAGTCAATAGGTTTGGTTTTCTGATACACGATGATTTCTTCCGCTGTTGCTTTGTCGAGGAAATTGGACCATTCGGTGAAGGATAGTTTTTCCTTATCAACCAGAAAAATATCCCAGACAGAATGAAGGTCTGTTACTTCTTCGAACCACATCACCTTGACCCGATTGCCACCATGATCACTGGCATGACCAAAATGCATCGGCTGATGCATATCACCCACGATATGAACAAGAAATTTTAAGGCATGTTGTTTTTCCGCACGTGTTGCTTCTGAAGATTTAAGAGTAGCCATAAATTCTTCGTAAGCACTTAAGACATCACCCGCCGGATTTCTTTCCGTATCCTCGAAAGTCTGCCCCGCGGGAACATTAAGGTAATGATAAACATTGGCATTTCGCCAATAATCATCGGGGCTGGATTTCATCTCATCGGCCCAGTTAGCCACCGCCGCCAATGATATATTTCCCAGAATTTCCTTGATGCGGCTTCTTGCAGCTTCGCTCAAATGGCGTTCTGCTAATTCTGCAACAACCCGATGTCCTGTCTTCTCATAGGCGACAGCAGACGGCACCCATACCAGATTTAAGATCGCTAATAGGCTTAAAAAAACGCGCATAAATTCCTCCTTAAATTTTCTATTTTAACATTCAAATTCATATAATATACCCCTGTATAATTTCTGTCATTGGAATTGATGCCCAACCATTAACATCTTACACAAACCAGACCTATTCATTGAACAGCCCTATAGTATTTGTCAAGGACGGTTGTACTATAACTTAATTAAAGTATGCGGGGTTGTGCCAAGAAAAAAATTTGACTTGAAAGTAAAAAAATTTTATTATTCGAGGGCAATCTATACTAATAAGTACTGTATTAAACCGATAGTACAATTAAGTAAGTGACTTACTGTGTGACGCAGAAAATTCGCAAATCCAAAAGGGAAGAAAAATGACCAATCTAAAATCCACCATGAAAGGCCTGATGATAAGCTCTGCGCTTAGAAAGTCCTTTTTACACACATCAACAGCGGTGGCAATTGCCCTTGTCTCTGCTACTACTTTCGCCATTCAGGCCGAAGCACAAACCACATCATCCATCCTGCGTGTACGTGTTATTGATGCGGCGGGCGCCAATATGCCCGATATGTCTGTGACAATCACACATGTTCCCACTGGCCGTACATTTGACCGGGTGACCAATAATTCCGGTGTACTGGTGGCAAAAGGACTTCCCGTTGGTGGCCCATATATTGTTAAGCTGACCGATGAAAGTCGCGTCATGAAAGATGCGCCGAAATCTGTCGGTGATATTCAGCTTAAACTTGGCGAGGCCGGATCTGTTCTCCTGCTGGCAAATCGTGGCGACGCGAGTGAAACCACTCTCGAAGAAATCGTTGTAACGAGCCAGCGCGTGCTTACCGCTTTGCGCACCGGAGCTGGTCGTGACTTCAACCGGGATACTATTGAAGGTATTGCCTCAGTCAACCGCGATTTTATCAGCGTTTTGGAAACCGATTCAAAAATTATGGTTGACCCTAGCGTACCGCGTGGCCCTGCTGTCTCCATTGCCGGTGCCAACTTCCGCTTTAATAGTGTTACCGTTGATGGTGTGGCCCAGAATGATAATTTTGGTCTGTCCAAGAATGCTTCCGCAACACAACGGTCCCCAATTTCCATTGATGCCATTCAGGCGATCAATGTGAATGTCGCTCCCTTTGATGTGACTTATGGTAACTTCCTTGGTGGTAACATCAATATTGTTACCAAATCCGGCACCAATGAATTTCACGGCAGTGCGTTTGGCTTCTTTACCAATGACAGCCTGACAGGCGATAAAAGTGGCGGACGCGACTTGCAAATTGGCGAATTTGAAGAAAAAACCTTCGGCGCCACCCTTGGCGGCCCCATCATTGAAGACAAGCTGTTTTTCTTTGTTAATTATGAAAAATTTGAAACCACGCGCCCTGCTAATGCTCTGAATATCGACGATATCAATGGCGTGACGCAGGCGGATGTTAACGAGGCCATTCGGATTTTAAATACTGAGTATGGATTTGATCCCGGCACATTTGCCGCCACAGACACCGACAAAGACGAAAAAATACTGGTCAAACTGGATTGGAATATTAATGACAGCCATCGGGCATCGGCCACATACCAACGTGCCAGTGGCGACGTTATCTTTGATGACTTTCCTGAGCTAGCCGCCCTTCAATCCAACCGCTACAATGTCAACGAGCGCTTAAACAGCTTTAGTTTCCAGCTTTTCTCTGACTGGACTGACAATTTCTCAACTGAAATGAAATTGGGTTTCAAAGATGTGAAAAACCGTCAGGTCAGTGTTGATACCAGCTCACCAACCTTCCAGGTTAACCTTCCGACCGGCGGTGTAATCCTTGCAGGTGGTGACCAGTTCCGTCAGGCTAACAATCTGGATAATAAATCCCGTGTTTTCCGTCTGAAAGCCGATTATTCCATTGGCGACCACACTATAACCGGTGGCTTTGAGCAAGAGCGCAATACCGTATTTAACGAATTCTTACCTTTCTCACGTGGCCTGCTAAACTTTAGCAGTCTTGGTAATCTTGAAAGCCGCAACGCCGATAGTGTTCTCTTTGGCGGACCCAACAGTGGCGTAGATGAAGACGCCCAAGTTAATTTTGCCCTGACAACTAACTCTGTATATCTTCAGGACGAATGGTTGGCTACTGACGATTTGACGTTCAAATTTGGTGTGCGTTATGACTGGCTGAAAAATAACGACGAAATCCCGTTCAATCAATCTTTTACAGACCGTAATGGCTTTGATAATACTGAAAACCTGGATGGCAAAGGTATGTTCCTGCCGCGCTTTGGTTTTAACTGGGCTGCTAATGACCGCTTGACGGTTCGTGGTGGTGTTGGTCTGTTCGGTGGTGGTACGCCACTGATCATGCTGTCCAACGCTTACGGCGCTAATGGTATTACCCGGACATTCGCTGGCTTCTTTGCCAAATTCTTCGATGGCCCTGATGCGGGTACTCCCGCTGGTTTCTTCACTGGGCTTATTGATGGTGTCGCAAATAACCTGCCAGATTCCAATGCAGTATCTGATGTCTTTCAGGGATTTTTAGGGACACATCCGGCTTTGGACGTGGATGCCATCTCACCTGATTTCGAATTGCTGTCCAGTTGGAAATATAATCTGGCGTTTGATTATGTCCTTGACCTGTCCGAATATGGCATGGGTGATGACTGGGACCTCAGCCTTGAAGTGATCTATACCGATGTGAAAATTGGTTATGATATTTTTGAAGGCCGCCGTGAAGGACTTGGACAAATAGGAACAGCACCCGATGGTCGTCCAATCTATGACAATACCGACGCGGTATTGTTCACAGGCGGGGTCTTCGATTGTAACCCATCTTTCTTTAACTGTGCCGACTATATTGTCAAGAACACAAATCAGGGCAACAGCACTATTATCTCATTCGATATTGCCAAAAGTTTCGACACTGATTTCGGTTATATCTCAACCTCATTAGGATATTCATATCAGGATGTAAATGATGTGCGTTCCTATAACCGATTTATCGCCTTTGAAACTTTCGCATTTGATCCACAACGGGATCTGAATAATGCGGACCTCTCCACATCAAGTTTTGAGGTTCCAAACCGGATTACAGCGACCCTTAACTGGGAAAAAGAAATCTGGGGCGAAAACTTAACCAAATTAGGCTTTGTTTACACAGGCCGTTCTGGTCGTAACTTCAGCTATGTCTTTGACGCTGCCAGTGGCTTACCATTCGGTGGCAACTTCCTTGCCGATGCGACAAGTACAGATAATCCCGGACCAAATCTATTCTATGTTCCGTCCGGACTTACTGATTCCATCGTAACCGGTGACCCTGCATTCCTAGCCAGCCTTGATGAAACCATCAGTGGTGATAGCTGTCTTTCAGAACACCGTGGAAGCATCATTCCTCGGAATGCCTGCCGGACAGGTTGGGTTAGTCGAGTTAACATGCGCTTCTCACAGGAATTTGAAGTTGTTCCCGGCCATAAGGTTGAGTTCATCCTTGATATTGAAAATCTGGGTAACCTGATCAACAATAGCTGGGGTCGTCTCGATACCATATTTGAGCCTTCGAACATTCCACTGGCCAATATGACCATTAACGAGTCTAACCAGTTTGACCTGAGTGCACCGACGACACCAGTGGCAACGGCGCAAAATCCAAACATTGCCCGCCTGCCATCTGTTTACCGGATACAGGTTGGTCTACGTTATCGTTTCTAATGTGAATATAAATAATACGAAAAAGGGCGGCCTCGGAGCCGCCCTTTTTTTATCCGTATTTGAAATTATTACCGCTTAACAGCCTTGGGCTTATTCGCAGAGGCAATCTTCTCCAGCGCAGAAAACATCGGCTGAAAGGCCGGTCGTTTCACATATGAACCACTGCCCTTTTCAACCATCAATTCGCCTTGCTTATAGCACAACACGCCGCCACTAATGGTATGAGAGGCTAGACCCGTCACAGTCATGCCTTCAAATATATTGAAGTCAACATTTTGCCTGTGGGTTTTTGCCGAAATGGTCTTAGCGGCTGCCGGATCCCAGACCACGACATCCGCATCCGCTCCTTCGCGTATCACGCCCTTACGGGGATAGATATTAAAAATCTTCGCCGTATTGGTGCTTGTGACCGCAACGAACTCTTCCATTGTTAACTTGCCCGTACCAACCCCATGTGTCCATAAAATCGAAAGACGATCTTCGACCCCGGCAGTTCCATTAGGGATCAGGGTGAAATCATCGCGACCTGCGGCCTTCTGATCGGCACAGAAACAGCAATGGTCCGTAGCCGTAGTTTGCAGACTGCCTGATTGCAGTCCTTTCCATAAAGCGGCCTGATGTTCCTTGGACCGGAATGGCGGCGACATAACATGAGCCGCCGCCGTTTCAAAGTCCGGATTAAGGTAAACACTGTCATCAATCAAAAGATGGCCCGCAAGGGCTTCTCCGAACACACGTTGTCCATTGCCCCGCGCCCTGATGATTTCGTCCAAAGCGTCTTTTGTTGACACATGCACCAGATACAGCGGAACCCCGATCACTTCGGCCAAACGAATGGCGCGGTTTGCGGCTTCGCCCTCTGCTGCTGGTGGCCGCGACAAGGGGTGGGCTTCTGGGCCAGTCATTCCCTGCGCCAGCAATTTTTGCTGAAGCTGATAAACCATCTCGCCATTTTCCGCATGGACTGTTGCCATAGCACCCAGTTCGAGCGCACGGGTAAAGCTGTTATAGAGCACTTCATCATCGGCCATGATGGCGCCCTTATAGGCCATGAAATGCTTGAAACTATTGACGCCTTCGTCCCTGACAAGGCGGCCCATATCCTCATGCACGCTTTCATCCCACCATGTGACCGCCACATGGAAGCTATAATCGGCGCAGGATTTTTCCGCCCAGCCGCGCCACGTCTGATAAGCGTCCATAAGCGATTCCTGCGGACCCGGAATAACAAAATCAATGATCATTGTCGTCCCGCCTGCAAGGCCTGCCGCGGTGCCGGTAAAGAAATCCTCGGACGCAACCGTTCCCATAAAAGGAAGCTGCATATGGGTATGAGGGTCAATACCACCGGGCATGACATACTGACCACCCGCATCAATCACTTCCGCATCAGCTGGAACCTCAAGCCCCAGTCCCACGGCTACAATTAAACCATCTTCTATATAAACGTCCGCACGTTCGCTACCGTCCGCATTGACAACGGTGCCACCACGAATGAAAATAGCCATCGTCTTTCTCCTTTAGTTATTTTTTCGCGAAAACGAGATAAAGCCCGCCCGCGACAAAGACTCCCACAAACCACGCGTAATTATACACTACATCAAAGATTTCAGGAACCGTTTCCACAAAGCCCGCCGCATGGAGGAACCCCGGCAGGTTGGGCAGAATACCAAGGACTAACGCCCAAAGCCCCGCCTTGTTCCAGCCATTGGATGCGCCATATTTGCCGCTGTGACGGAACAGGTCATCCACCT
>DAOWHQ010000034.1:0-8452 GCA_030641355.1 Alphaproteobacteria bacterium | reverse complement strand
TTGAAAAATATGTCACAGAGGCAAACGCTTCCCTGCTTGTCATTGGAAAGCTTGGTATTCATGCCGACGAAGATCTTGATATTGGTGGCAATGCTGAAAATCTGATGCGTAATGTGGAATGTGCCATATTACTCAGCCAGAATGAACATATCCCGCGCATTGATGTGGTGGCCGAAGCGACGACCCAATGGACTTATCAGGCCGAAAAACGTCTGGAAAATGTCCCCTCTTTTGCCCGTGGCATGGCGCGCATGGGAATTTTGCGCATGGCCCAAAGCCGTGGTCATACGGTAATCACTGAAAAAATTGTGGATGAAGCTACGGCAACCCTTTGCCCCGTCATGGTTACCGATGACGAAGACGAAGAAGACAAGGATTTCAATCCGGACTGGACTATTGAAGCCATGAAATTAGCGGATACGATCAATAACCCATCCTTAAAAGAAAATGCCATGAAGCGGGCCGAGAAAAAAGCCCGCCAAAGCGGAGCCATGCTGGTCACAGAAGATCATATTGCTGAGTTTGTTAAACCGGAAGTGGCCGCAAAAGCTGGCAAATGCCCCTTTGGCCATACCGCATCAGATAAAGAAGAAGGTGAAGATTTCCCTTGGTCAAAAGACGCCCTTGACCGCCTTGAAAAAGTGCCCGATGGCTTTATGCGCGCTCTTACTAAAAAACGGGTTGAAACATTTGCCAAAAAGAACGGCAAAACTGAGATAACGCCCGAAGTGATGGATGCTAAATATGAAGATTGGGGCGAAGGTTCCGCAAAGCAGTCCATGACCATGGAATGGGACGAGACAACTACAGCGCGGCTTGAACGTATCCCTGATTTTGTTCAGGGTATGATCATTCTGGAAACGGAACGATGTGCAAAAGCCTTGGGCGAAACCAAAGTCACCCGTGAGGTCATGAAAAAGGCCAGCAGCGTTTGGGAAGAAAAAGGGGCATTCCATACCGAAGGCGACCCGAACCAATATTCAGATGACAGCTGAAAATTCACAGGCCCTGAATCTACTTGCCATTAACCTGACCAAGCGATGTAATCTTGCCTGCGAGCATTGTTATCTTGATGCTAAAACATTGAAACATGGAACCGATAACGAGCTAAGCACCAAGGAAGTTTGCCGCTTGTTTGATGATCTGGCCCGTCGCAGTACGGAAACCATGATTGTGCTGACGGGTGGTGAACCGCTACTTCGCAAAGATCTGGAAGAACTTGTCATGTATGGGTCGGGCCTTGGTTTTGCCATGGTCACGGGAACCAATGGTACTGCCCTGACGGAAAAGCGGGTAAAATCGCTGAAAGCCGCCGGACTGCTGGGCGCAGGCATCAGCGTGGATAGCCTGAAGCCTGCATTGCACGACGATTTTCGCGGAAAGGCGGGTAGCTGGCAAAAAACTATGGACGGCATCGAGCATTGCCGCGAACAGGGGTTGCCGTTTCAAATTCACTTTTCGATCAACAAAAATAACCTCCATGAACTTGATGACATAGTCGCCTTCAGCATTGAAAAGGGTGCGATGGTCCTTAACGTGTTTTTCCTGATCTGTACAGGTCGGGGGGAAAGCATGACGGATATTTCGCCCGAACAATATGACGAAGCGATGGCGCATCTGATCAATATTCAGAAATCTACAGACAAGCTGATTATACGGCCCCGTTGTGCGCCCCATTACAAGCGTGTCGCCCATCAGATGAACCCGGATTCAGAGATCGTCAAAGTAAGCGGATACGATGGCGATGGCTGTATCGCGGGCATCCATTACAGCCGCATTACCGACACGGGTGATTTTACCGCCTGCCCTTATATTGAAACCAGTCTGGGCAATATCAGAGAAAGTAATTTCTGGAATATCTGGGATGAAAACCCTGCCCTGCTCTCCCTACGTAACCCCAAGCTAGAGGGCAAATGCGGGGCCTGCGAATATCAGAAATTATGCGGCGGTTGTCGCGCACGACCCGTGGCCGCCGGCAATGATTTAATGGCCGAAGACCCATGGTGTGCTTACGAGCCACAGAACGGAGAGGTTATTGAACCTTTCCGACAAGCTGCTACAACCGTAAAATGGAGTACCGAGGCCGAGCAGCGGCTGTCCCATATTCCGGGCTTCATACGAAAGCTGGTCAAGAAACGGGCCGAGGCCTACGTGCAGGAATTGGGTGAAGATACCATTTTGCCTGAACATCTGAACAAGCTGGCAGAAAAGCGATTTGGCAGCAAAATGCCCTTCATGAGAAAAAGGGCGCAAGGTGAGTGACAGTGACATCCTGATCATTGGTGGGGGGATTTCCGGTCTATCGGTGGCATGGTGGCTAGCGCGGCGCGGCATCGCCTCTGAAATTTGGGAAAAAGACACGACAGCGGGCGGCAAAATCCGCACAACTCACAAAGATGGTTACGTCATGGAACAGGCCGCATCCATGATGATGAATTTCCGCCCCGAAGTTGATATGCTATTGAAAGAATGTGGTGTTGAAAGCCAGAAGATCCAGCGTAACAGCAAATCCACCTCAAACCGTTATGTGGTGAATGATGGACAACTGAAATCCGTTCCCATGACTATATCCGGTCTGTTGAACAGCAATTTATTATCTAACAAAGCCAAGCTACGCCTATTGAAAGAGCCCTTCATAGCCTCAAAAAATGACCCTAATGAAACGGTGACAGAGTTCGTTAATCGCCGGTTCGGTAATGAAATTCTGGAAAAAGCACTGGAGCCTTTCATTGCAGGAACGCTGGCCTCTGATCCCGATCTTGCCAATGTCTGCTCCCTTTTGCCACGCATGAAAGCATTAGAGGAGAAATTTGGCAGCATTACCATGGGCATTATCCGCAACAAGATTTTTCGCAAGAAAACCGCCATGACGCAGGAGATATTCTCCTTTGACGGTGGTATGACAACGCTTATAAAACACTTAAGCGCCAATCAGGGTTTCAGCTTTAAAGGCGGCTATACGGTGACCTCTATCGAGCCAAACAAGGATGGCTGGACGGTTACCGCCGACAGTATGTTCGGCCAAAAGATAAA
The DNA here is from genome assembly GCA_030641355.1 of Alphaproteobacteria bacterium. Lineage (GTDB taxonomy): Bacteria > Pseudomonadota > Alphaproteobacteria > Sphingomonadales > Emcibacteraceae > Paremcibacter. Next base: position 5,419 of record DAOWHQ010000034.1, on the reverse strand, counting down.
ACAGGTAAAACAACTTATTCTCTGCGCCCCTTCTTATCTCCTGTCCAAGCTGATGAAACCTGTACAGAAAGACATCGCAAGCCTTCTGAGTGGCATAGATTATGCCCCCGTTAGCGTTATCCACCTTGGGTTTAATGCGGGATCCATAAGGCAGAATCTAGACGGCACAGGTTTTCTTGTTCCCCGCAGTGAAAAACTCACCATCAACGGAAACCAGTGGATGAGCTCAATGTTTAATGGTCGTGCGCCGAAGGGTAAACACCTGTTAAGTTCCTACCTTGGCGGCAGTCGTGCGCCTGAGACCATAGACTGGGGTGACAACCGTTGCATTGATGCTGTCATGGGGGATTTGAAGAAGTTGCTCGGCATTAATGTCGATCCTGAGTTTTCCCATATCAAGCGCCATCCGAAGGCTTTACCGCTTTATCAAGGCGCCTACCTGAACCGTTGGCAGGAAATAAACAGGCATTTGAGCCACCTTCCGGGGCTTCATATTGAAGGTAACTTCTGTGGCGGCGTATCCATTCGTGACCGCATCAGCCGGGGGCAGATTTTGGCGGACAGAATTGCAGCCCAGATGGGGCCTGCGGAAAATTCCGTCTTTGCTACCCTAAAGCCCTTGTTTTATTCATGACGGAGGAAACAAACTCTTTCAGCCCTATCCGGCTCATTGTCTTTGTACTTCTGCTGATGCTTTCGGTATCATTCATGGCCACATGGTATGGCAATAATGTCAATCTACCGCGTTATTGTGGTAAGGTTGATGAAACCATCATTGTGTTGCGCAAGATCATGACCGAAGAAACGCCGGCCGGAGATGAATCGCGGAGACCCTATATAATTGCTGCTAAAATCCTGTTTCTACTGCCAAAATATTCGGAAGAAGATACAGAAAGTTACTTACTGCGCGTGAGAGATTATATTCAGGAAAATTGCACGAGCTGAGTTAACGCCTGAATAAAGATCGGGTGAACCCCAAGAGCAGGAACCCGAATATAGGTCGTGACACCAGATTTCTCGGCAAGTTCCTTATAGTCAATATCCAGTTCCACCAGCGTTTCCATATGTTCTGAAACAAAGCTAATGGGGACTATAACAATGGCCTTGCCCTGTTCACCAGCCAGTATAATCTGAGATTCTGTATCCGGTTCAAGCCATGGCGTTTTCCGTGCGCGGCTCTGATAACAAACACCCCAGTCCAGAGAAGGAATATCCAGCTTTCTAACTATCTCAGCTACTGTTTGGTTGATTTGAATCTCGTAAGGATCGCCCTTTTCTATGGTGCGCTTTGTAACACCATGTGCTGAGAAAAGCACTCGCGGCTCTGGCCCGGCCTTCTCTAATGACTGCCTAAGCATATCCACATGAGCTTCTATATATTTCGGATTAAGATGAAAATTCTCTATGGTAGTGGTCGGTATTGATAACGTTGTTTTCCGCCATGCCCGCAATGATGATGCCGTGGTAGTGGTTGAATATTGCGGATAAAGTGGCAGAAGAACAATCTTATCAGGATCATATTGACTGACCTGCTTTGCTACATCTTCTGCGAAAGGAAGGGAATAACGCATGGAGACAAATACCCTGTATTCCCCATGTTCCTGCAGCATCTTCTCGAGCGCATCCGCCTGTTCCATTGTATTCTTCAACAGGGGGGATTTTCCGCCAATTTGCTTATACACCGATTGCGTATGGGCAGTTCTTTTCCGCGAAATACGCCAAGCCAATAGATAGCGAAGGGGCGCAGACAATGGTATAATTGCGGGATCTGAAAACAGTCTGAACAGGAAAGGTTTAACCGCCGCTAAGCTCTCTGGCCCACCAAGATTAAACAATATTACCGCTGTCCTCATCTGGCCGTCCAAATGTTTTTTAATAATGATGCAATCATATTGTTCTCCTGTACGACTTCTACATATAACGGCGTGTTGCGGCTATATAAAAACAAGGACGTCATAGTATGGAAGATATTACAAGTCAACTTACCACTACACTTGCCCTGGGTACAATTGTCGCAATATTACTTGCCTATCCGGGGGATATTAACGTGTGCAACGCCCTGCGCATACCCCATGCCCCATAATTCAAAAGGGAATAAACCCTTCAAAAGAAAGCAGTATGGGCTATTGCGACAGGATAAAAGCAACTCTGTAGAAAGAAAAAGGGTTCTTGCTTGCTCTCGCTAGCGGCGAATAAGCATTAAATACGGTCACAGTAGTTTGATATGTTTGGCGATACTTACGGCCTGAGTTCTGTTTTTCGCTTTTAAGGCTTTTAATATACCGGAAATATGCACTTTAACAGTGCCAGTTGCAATATTAAGCTCCCGGGCAATTAATTTGTTTGGCTGCCCCTCCGCCAAAAGTTTCAACACATCAAATTGTCGATTGGATAAAGCAGGTTGATCTTCTGTGGAAACCAGAAAACGGCTTGTTGAACCTCTAACATAATAACTTTGCCTGCCACCGATCACTTCGGGTGAAAAATAGCGCCCGCCAGCTAAAACTATCCTAAATACGGAAGTGGTGATTTCTTTTTTTGTCTGCTCGCCGATAAATGCACTGATCCCCATTTCATATGCCTTACGCATGACTGCATAATCCTCCGTAGTGGAAAAAAGTATGATGTTACCAGTAAGTTTAACCTCATTAATTTTACTCAACATGCCCATACTGCCAATTTCCGGCACATCCAAATCAACGATGATCATATCCAGATCAAGATTAACTGTAGCAGCGATACCATCTTCTATAGAACTCGCCTCAATAAATTCGCAACTTTTATCCATTTGCAGAAGTACAAACTTCATGCCTTCCCGGCAAATGTCAAATTGATCTATAAGTAATATACGCATTCCACTCGACCCTTACTTCAAATAAATTACTAGGATGCTACAAAAAAATATCGAATATTAAATTATATCTAAACCTCAATACTCTAAACCTCAATACTCTAAACTACCACCAGAGCGGCATCCTCACATATATTAGGGAAACAAACGGAGAAACAACTTCCCTTTTCTTTACAACTCTCTACGCTAATGCGCGCCCCCTGAATTTCTACTAAATTTTTTACAATCGTCAACCCCAACCCAACACCATTATATATTCTGTTAAGTCTCATGTCCCTTTGAACAAAAAGATCAAATATTGCTTCCTTATCAGCCCCTTCAAGGCCGATCCCCTGATCAATTACGTCGATTACAAATTTATCATCTTCATAATATAGATTGACATTAACTATATTATCTTCTTTGGAGAATTTAATTGCGTTATCAATAAGATGAATCAAAATCTGCTGGGTATGTTCCAGATCAATATATAATTCTGGCAAATCGCTGCCTATGCTAGTCTCAATATTGATGTTTTTTTCAGCAGCCCTGCTAGACATATTAGGCAAAACTCCCTCTAGCAAATACTGTGCTGTCACAAATCTGGGTTTATATTTTACAGCCCCTAACTCATATCTGGTTACATTCAATATATCATCGATAAGGGTTAGAAGTTCCTTACCACTGTTATTTATGTGCATACCATAGTCCCTATAAGTGGGGTTATTGATCTCTCCCAGCTTTTCTTCAGCGATCATGGCACCAAAGCCAATAATAGCATTCAGGGGTGTTTTAAGTTCATGACTAACAGTTGATAAAAACTGTGCCTTGGCGATATTGGCTTCTTCTGCACTTATTTTGGCGAGTTCTAATTCCTGCTCTCTATTCCAGCTAACAGTAACGTCCTGCACCGTCCCTTCCATTCGGATAGGAGTGCCATCAGCTGTTCTGGAAACCTGCCCAAAAACTTCAACGGTCTTCTCGGACCCATCAGGCATTATAATTCGATGGACATAATCATAGGTATTACAGCTTTTCAAGGCCTGCATAATAGAATTATCTACATTTTCCCGGTCATCTGGATGTATCTTTTCTATAAAAGTTTCATAATCAGGTTTGTAGGTATCTGGTGAAAGACCAAAAATATTATAAATTTCTTCTGACCAAATAGACACATTGGAAGATATGTTCCATTCAAAGCTTCCTAGACTGGCAGTACTCTGCGCCCGCGCTAAACGAGCTTCACTTGCTACGAGTGCTTTATTGGATCGGCGAATTTCCGTTACGTCTTTGCCCTCAAGAATGATCATCGTCGATTGATTATTATTTGACCTAGTAACCTTAATGGAAATATCCAGGGCTATTTTTTGATTATACTCTCCAATAGCACTAACTATGAGAGAAACATCCTCACTGGGTGTTATCTTGGATATCGCGTCCTCAACAAGAGAAAAATCCGTTTCACTATCCCAAAATTCACAATCCCAGACCTTCCGCCCGATATGTTTCTCCGGCTTGATCTGTAACAGGCTCTTAGCGGTATCATTAAATTCCAGAACATTACCTTCACCATCCATCAGGATAGTAAGGTGATGTGAAGAATTAAAAAGCATCCTGAATTTTGCCTCATTCTCTCGAACCAGCTCATCCTGCCCATGCTGATAGCTGATATCTCGACAGATAGCCGTGTAAGAGCAGAAACTTCCTTCAGGGTGTTTTTGGATGGATATATCAAAGGGAATTTCATCCCCTGACTTTGATATTCCATAAAGCACGACCTGTTGTCCCATTTGTCGAGATTTCTCAGCGGAATTACCATAGGATTGAATGTGTTTATTGTGTAATTTATGCAGGGATATGGGTAGCAATATATTTATCGACTGCCCCAAAATTTCTTTTTCGGTATAGCCAAATATTTTTTCAACCGCAGCGTTAACCAGTACAATTTTGTGGTTTTCATCCAACGATATTATTGCATCGACTGAAAGATTAATAATTTCAGCCAAAACATCTTTGTTCTTTATATTCTCGTTAATACGATTATTCATGACACACACCCCGAATAACATACACTATTTCTATAAATTTCTTTTCACATCATGATGAAGCAAAGTTTCACACAATATTTTTAAACAATTTAGCAAGGCAAATAGCCAGAACAACAACACATTACCCGTATTTTTCCGGCCTTATCAAGACATTTATTAATGCTTTATTAACACTTCGTTGATTCCTTATGCTCAATATGCCGAATACTATATTCTCATTTAGTATTCTTAATCCTTACTAATTAACACACGTAATAAACAACAACGATACTACTACACCTATTATATAATAATTATTACTGAATAGTTAAATAAAACTAGTAATAGGCCATTAAAAACAGCTAATTAGTAAAATACTTGCCACCAATAGGCCAAAAGACATAGCATAGCCGCTTGGTTGTACTACCTCACCGAAAGTTATATCCCTAAATACGCTAAATAAATGCCATTTTTTTATTCACTCAATAGTTGTATTTCTTGCGGTAGCTATAAAGACTACAAAGCAAAACAATTAACCTACAATAGAAATTAATTAGCAATC
>DAOWHQ010000107.1:0-9019 GCA_030641355.1 Alphaproteobacteria bacterium | reverse complement strand
GGCATCAATGGCAAGGCTGTTGGCCTGATCAGTGGCAATGGTATCCTGTTGATAGGTGAAAAGCTCCAAGCCGCTGCTGTCGAATTTTGTGACAAAACTGTCAAGACCGGTGAGCGTGTCCGAGGTAACTAATTCATTATTCACCTGACCCGCTATATAAACATTATCACTGCTATCAATGACAATATCGAAGGCTTTCGCTTGGTCGGATGCGCCGAGCAGGCGGGTAAACAACAGATTGCCCGCAGCATCAAATTTGCTTAAGAAGACATCCTGACTTTCCGCCGTATTGATCTGGCTGCCAAAGTCGCCCTCTGACGTGCCAACCACATAAACATTACCCTGGCTGTCAACAGCAGTGGCATTGGCGCTGGTATCAAATACCTCATCATCAGTTTCTATAACCTTGCCATCGTCATCGGTCAGGGGCGGCAGAATGCTTGACTGGTCGGTGCCGGCAATCTGGTTGGAAAATTCTGTGAGCGGCGCGGTTGTGGACAGATCGCTCAGCTTGGTTAGGGTCGCGGTTTCGGTTTCGCCAAATCCGGCGTCCTGATGGGAGCCGGTAATATATAGCGACGGTTCCGTAACCTGCGCGCTCAATGTAAATTTCTCGCCTGCTCCCGCATCTAATTTGATGGCGAATTTCCCCGTGCTGACTTCTTCGATTGCAAGCCGGGATTTATATTTTCCCACGGTATCACCATTGGCATCAACCTCAGTCATGTTATTGATCTGCACATTAATGAAATTTACCACATTTTTCAGCGTCAGCGGGTCCGTCATTAGTGACAGGTCTATGGTAATGTCGTCATTAGCCGTTATTTTATCTACATTAACAGTAAAAATTTCGTTGCCGACAAGTCCCGGAATAACCTGATCTTTGGAGCTGACCGATAGGGCTGCTCCCACAAAATCAGTGCTATCTTTACCTAGGTTGATATCGCTGGTTAGGCTGGATTTCTTTTCCCCGTATATGAGGGTGAGTTTATCAAGTTCGGCATCCCGCAAATGATCCTGTACCTGCGTCAGACCACCGCGAAACTGGGTGCTTAGTCTGGCAAGGATCGCTGATGGGGTTGATGCTTCCGCCGCATAATCGGCAATGGTTTTTAAATCATTGAGCGCAAGATAGAGGGCGAAGAGAGCTTTTTCGTCTTTATTCTGGGTCTGTGATACGCTTTTATTGCTCAGGTCAATGAAATTTGTTTTGCCCCGTATCGCATTGAATTTCCCGGCAAGGGTCCGTTCCCGTCCGCTGTCCAACAGCGCCCATGGCGTTACGATCGCCGGGCCACGTTCCAGCCGACCTGGAGTGTTTTGAATGGCAGCCACGGTTCTTGTCACTGTCCGGGCATTGAAATATGAACCCAGCAGATCTGCGTTAAAACTGATCAAATTGAATGAACTAAAGTCAGCCATCTGATACCCTAATTACTCCTATTCAAAAAACAAAAATCTCCGATTCATAAGTCTATAAAGAATCAGTTAATAAAATAGTAAGACAAGCATAGCATTTTATCCATATCACACCAATAGGGCGAATTTGCCTAGTAAACACACCAAAAAGCCCTGAAATACAACGAATTAGAGACATTTTTGCCGACTTTATGTGCTCACTTCAAAACTAACTATTGAACTCACTGGCTAACCCCATTAAATCTTATGTTTGTTTTAATGATAATTTGGAAAAAATATGGGCGGTTTAGCGTATGATTTGGCTTGGTTGGTGGATGCTTTAATTGGTGTTCTGACCTTTGGTTTGTTGATTTATATTATCCTTGGCCTTTTGGTGTCTTTTGCGGTTGTTAACAGCCATAATCAAGTGGTTGCTATCGTCATGAGTACATTGCAGCGCATTTTTGAGCCCATGTTGCGGCCGATCCGAAATATTCTGCCCGACTTTGGCGGACTTGATATTTCACCGATTTTCCTGTTTATCGCCCTTGAATTCACCAGCCGAATATTGGTTCGCTTAGTGGTAGCAATTGCCTGACCATGCCCGTAACCCTCCATGCTAAAGGTATCAGGCTGGCGATCCGCCTGAGCCCAAAGGCATCGAAAAACGGCTTTGGGCCGGTGGAGAGAGCGGCGGATGGCGCGGCCCATCTGAAGGCTTATGTCACCACTGTTCCCGAAGCGGGTAAGGCCAACAAAAGCCTGATCAGAATGCTGGCTAAGTCATGCAAATTGCCCGGGGGCAAATTTTCGGTTGCATCGGGGCTGACAAATCGTAATAAACAGATATTAATTGAAGGTGACGCACAAGAGCTTGCTCTAAAGCTGAATGATTGGATAAAGGAAATAACCCCGTGAGTGCAGATGTAATTGATGGCAAGGCTTTTGCCGCCGGATTGAAAGAAGATGTGACCAAACAGGTCGCGGTCTTAAAAGAAAAATATGACCTCACCCCCGGTCTTGCCGTTGTGCTTGTGGGCGAAGACCCGGCCAGTCAGGTTTATGTGCGCAATAAGAATAAATCCACCAAAGCCGCTGGTATGAACAGCTATGAGCATCGCATGGAGCCAGATGTGAGTGAAGCGGAATTGCTGGATCTGGTGCATAAGCTCAATGATGACCCGGCGGTTCATGGCATATTAGTGCAACTGCCCCTGCCTAAACATATCAATGAGGCCGCCGTTATTGATGCCATTTCCCCGGCAAAAGACGTGGATGGTTTTCATGTGATCAATTCCGGCCTGCTTGCTACGGGCGGACGCGGTATGGTTCCCTGTACGCCACTTGGCTGTGTGATGATGTTGAAAGACAGATTGGGCGATATGAGCGGACTGAATGCGGTGATTGTCGGGCGGTCCAATATTGTCGGCAAGCCCATGGCACAATTGCTGCTTAACGAGAATTGCACCGTCACCATGGCCCATAGCCGGACGCGTGATCTGGATGCGGTTGTCCGGGGCGCAGACATCGTGGTCGCCGCCGTTGGAGTTCCTGAACTGGTCAAGGGTGACTGGATCAAAAACGGAGCCACGGTCATAGATGTGGGGATTAACCGCATTGAGAAAGAAGATGGCAAAACCCGTCTGATTGGCGATGTGGAATATGACAAAGCGGCTCAGCATGCGGGCGCTATCACCCCGGTCCCCGGCGGTGTAGGGCCGATGACCATAGCGGTTCTATTAAAGAATACCATAACCGCCGCCTGCCGCCAAGCCGGCATAGAAGAGCCAAAAATTTAAAAAAGTAAGCGTAAGCAAGACAAGGCCAACTGGCTGTCCGAGTTAATACGAGGTGGGGGAGCGCCCACGGTGCGGGGGAGTTATCCCCCATCCACAAAAAAGAAAGAAACCAATGTTCAAACATATCACACGCACCCTCTTTACACTGGTAGTTTCAGTTGCTTTTATGGGAACAGCCTCGGCTAAGGACAGTCATTCTTATGCCAATGTGGAGGATGTGATCAGCACTCATCTGCATCTTGATCTTGCCGTGGACTTTAACCGGAAAATTCTTACCGGTTTTGCGGAATATGACATCACCCGCTTGGGGTCGAACAATGGCCTTTTCATCCTTGATAGCCGCGATCTCGTGATTAAAAAAGTTGATGTTTTTGATCAGGACTGGCGATCAACGGCCTTTTCTCTGGCCGAGGCAGATGCCATATTGGGGTCAAAACTAACTATCATACTGCCCATAAAAGCCCGTAAAGTGCGCATATATTACACCACCCGACCTGAGGCTTCCGGCCTGCAATGGCTAACCCCGGCTCAGACAGCGGGCAAGAAATATCCGTTTCTTTTTACCCAGTCACAGGCAATTCATGTGCGTAGCTGGATACCCATACAGGACACGCCCGCCCTGCGGCTGACCTATACGGCCCGTATTAGGACGCCGAAGAATCTTTTTGCGGTGATGAGCGCTGAAAATGATCCGAACGCGACCCGCGATGGCGATTATGACTTTACCATGACTCATAAAATTCCGCCCTATCTGCTGGCGCTGGGAGTTGGGGATATTCATTTCAAAGCCATGGATGGCAATACGGGAATTTATGGCGAAAAATATATCCTCGATGCGGCGGCGGCGGAGTTTGCTGACACCTACAAGATGGTTAAGGTCACAGAAAAACTGTACGGCCCATACCAGTGGGGACGCTATGATATCCTGATGATGCCGCCGAGCTATCCCATGGGTGGCATGGAAAATCCCATGTTGAGCTTCATCACACCAACGGTTATTGCGGGTGACAAGTCACTGGTTGACCTGATCGCCCATGAGTTGGCCCATAGCTGGTCCGGTAATCTGGTGACCAATGCCAGTTGGGATGACCTGTGGTTGAACGAGGGTACGACGTCATATGTGGAAAACCGCATCATGGAGGAAGTTTACGGTAAAGGCCGTGCCATGATGGAAAAAGCCCTGTCAGCCGAAGGCTTGAAACGAGAGCTAAAGACATTGGATGAGCGGGACACCTCGCTCCATGTGGCCCTTCAGGGCCGTGATCCGGATGAAGCTTTTTCCGGTATTCCCTATACCAAAGGCCAGTTATTTTTAGTTTATCTGGAGGAAAAATATGGCCGCGCGGCTTTTGATCCCTTCCTGAAGAGCTATTTCACCAGCCATGCTTTCCAGAATATGACTTCGGAAAATTTTATAACTTACCTGAAAGCCAACCTGATGGACCATCATTCCGGATTGGTCAGCATGGAAAAAATCCGGGAATGGATTTACGGCACCGGCATGCCCAAGGATACGCCAAACCCTACCTCTGAAATTTTCACTGAGGTGAGTGAGCAACAGCAAGACTGGCTCAGCGGAAAAATGAGATTGAGACAGATTCCAACCGAAGACTGGACGGTTCATCAATGGCTGCATTTTATCACCAACCTGCCCAAAAGCCTGAGCGCTAAAAGAATGGCGGAACTGGACGATGCTTTTGATTTGGTTAATTCCCGCAATAATGAAATTGCCCATGCATGGCTGTTGCAGGGACTTAGGCATGGCTATAAAGCCATCACCCCGCGCCTGAGGACTTATCTGCCGTCAATAGGTCGTCTGAAGTTAATCAAGCCGCTCTATAAACAGATGGCGACAACGCCGGAAGGTTTGAAACTGGCCCGTGAAATATATGCCCCCGCCCGCCCCGGTTACCACCCCTCCGCCCAGAAAATACTGGACAAAATTCTTGGGGTGCGATAGTCGGAAAGGACTCAAAAACCGAGGCCCACATAAGGGCTGAGGCAAGGCCGACAGGCCGCCCGAGTTAATACGAGGAGGGGGGGCGAAGGCGCGGGGGAGTTATCCCCCTGCATATGAAAAGACACAACATGACCGAAGGCATAGAACCACATAATCCTGCGTGGATAAGGGAGCGCACGGCGCGGCAGTTCTCGGAACTGGTTCGTCTGTCGTTTCCCATTGTGCTTCAACGGCTTGGCATAATGACCATGGCCATTGTTGATACCATGATGGTTGGGCGCTTCTCAGCACAGGAACTTGCCTATCAGAGTATAGGCTATGTTCCGGTGGCGGCGGTGATTATTATTTCCATTGGAATGATGATGGGAACCATGGTTCTGACCTCCAACGCCTATGGTGCAGAGGATTATGAGGATTGTGGCCGTATCTGGCAGCGCTCACTGCCCTATGCTGTTGTCTTGGGCATGGTCGGTTTTGGCATTTGTATGTTCGGCGAGACGGTTTTGCTGATGCTGGGGCAGGACGGGGATATCGCCCGCGGTGGCGGCGTGGTGATGAAGGCCATCGCCATCGGCATTCCCATGACCACCATCATGCTCGCCTGCACGTTTTTTCTGGAGGGTATTAACCGGCCTCTGCCCGGTATGATCTTCATGCTGTTTGCCAATCTGATCAATATTTTCATGAACTGGGTATTGGTTTATGGTCATTTGGGGTTCGCACCAATGGGGGCGGAAGGTTCCGCTTGGGCAACCTCCATCGTCAGGACGCTTCTGGCTCTGGGCCTGATCGTTTTTATCCTGAATATGAAGGGCCATGAGAAATTCGGTATTCGGAAAAAAGTTGATCTCAGGCTTGATAAATGGAAGCGGCAACGGAATATCGGTTATGGAGCGGGATTAACCAATGGTGCGGAGCATATGGGCTTTGCCACTCTGGAAGTCTTTGCCGGATGGATCGGGCCGTTGACCTTGGGGGCCATGGCGATTGCCTTTAATGTTTACGGTATTCCCTATATGATTTCTTATGGTATTGCCGGGGCCACATCGGTTAGGGTTGGTATAGCACTTGGTCGCGGGGATCATCGCGACTTGTTGCTGGCGGGTAGTTGCGGCATGATATTCAACATCATTCTGATGGTGCCGTTGCTGGCGGTTCTGATAATTTATCCATCGGAAATTGCCGGATTTTTCACCACCGAAACGGAGCTTGTCATGGTGGCGGTGCCGCTGATTATCCTGTCGGCATGGATGTTGTTATTTGACAGTCTGCAGACCGTGATCGGTAATGCGTTGCGCGGGCGGCGCGATGTCTGGGCGCCAACGGCACTATATTTCTTCAGCTATATAATGGTCATGATTCCGCTGTCATATATTCTGGCCTTTACCTACGGGCGCGGTGCGGTTGGTCTGTTTGAAAGCACGGTTGTTGCCAGCGTGATTTCATTCATTCTGCTTACGGTGCGTTTTTATTATCTGTCTTACGCGGATTTCAGGCGGCCCTGATACGATAGACTTTTTCTTTTCTGGTCAGCCGTTTGCGGGCGCGGCGGCGAACCCGCAGATAATAAAGGGTCGGCACAAAGATCAGCGCCAGAAGGGTCGCGCCAACCATGCCACCGGAAATGGCAGTGGCCAGCGGTGGCCACATACCCCCGCCCCAGATAATCAGCGGCATGAATCCGCCAACGGTGGTAAGCGTGGTGGATATGATATGGCGGCTGGATCCCATTACGATATCTACAATCACTTCCTCATCACCCATGCGGGCTTTTTCATTGGCGCGCAGAGCAGCCAACACGACAATACTGTCATTGATGGCAAGCCCGATAAGGCCCATCGTGCCCATGATGCCGGTAAAGCCCATAGGAAAACCGAATAGCCACAGGGCAAGAAACGCTAACCCTGCGCTGAAAAAAGCCACCCCGCCGATGATCAATGCTGACGTAAAGCTGTTAAAGGCCAACACCAATATTCCCATCATGATCACCAGAAGAGGCAGGACAGTTGAAAATAATTCTCCCTGTGATTCAGAGCGTTTTTCCGTCTCGCCGCCAAACTCAATTCGGTAGCCCGCGGGCAGTTCAAAATTGGCATCCTTCAGGCGCTGCTGAAAATCCGCCAGTGCCAGACTGGGCAAACTAAACGGGGTGATGAAACCCTGAAGAATATTCAGCCGCTGCATATCACGTCTATTGACGCTGTTATAGGCCGGAATTAATTCCAGTGTACCCAGACTGCTGAGCGGCACACCGGAAAGATGCTGCCCGCCAGTGGTCAGGCTGCCATTTGCCGCGACTAGGGAATTGTTAAACAGAAAACTCAGGTCAGAGCGATCAGAACCGCCCACCTGAACCCGAACCGGTAAATTCTCACTGCCTTCCAGCACGCTGCCACCAATATGGCCCTCAAGGGTATTATTAAGCTGCTCGGCAATCTGGTTTAATTTCAGACCCGCGGCCTCGGCGGCATCCTCATTGGGGACAAAATTAAGCTTGGGCTGGCTAAGGGAGGTTTTTGCACTGGTATAGGTGACATTTTTGGTCCGCGCCATAATGTTGCGGATTTCTTCACCCTTTTCAGACAGGATTTTCAAGTCCTGACCATAGAGGAAGACTTCGATGGGGGCTTCAAAGGGCGGCCCCTGCTCAAATGGAATGGCGAGGATTATGGCATCGGGCAGACCTGCCATCAGGTCGTGCTGAAGCCGGGGCAGAATTTCCAGAGTGGCTTCGTCTGAGATGGTATTGACGAAGGCGCCGGCAAAGCTGTTCAGTCCGGCCTGATTAAGAAAGGTATTGTAAAATACTGCTGGTGGTGTTTCGGCAACCACCCAGTAATCGCTGGTTATCTCCGGATATTTTGCCATTATTTTCCGTGCAATACCCACCTGCCGGGTGGTTTCGCTCAGACTGGTCTGCCCGGGCAGGGTCATTTGAATCTGGAACTGATCCCTGTCCACGGGCGGAAAGAACTGCTGAACCAATGTGGTGCTCAGGATAAAACCAAGCACCGGCAGGGCGATGGACAGCAACAGTGCCTTTCTGGGGTGATCCATACACCAGCGCAGGGCGGTGCGATATTTTTCTTTCATGCCCAAATTGCTATAGCCACTTTGCAAAATGCCGCATTTGTCCTTGAGCAATTCGCCACGGTCAAAATATCCCGCCAACGCCGGAATGATGGTTAAAGCCAGAAACAGCGAGGAGAAAAGCGAAATAATCACCGCCAAGCCAATAGTTCCGATAAATTCACCAGTGGCACCGGGGGATAAAACAATGGGCATGAAGGTCAGCGAAGTGGTTAGGGTAGAGGCCAGCAAGGGAATGGTCAGATGTTTGACCATCTTTGAGATTGACGATGCCACGTCATACCTAAGCCTTCTGGCCTTGCGATATTCATCCACGGCGACAATGGCATTATCGATCAGCAGCCCAAGGGCAATGATCAGTCCGGTAATAGACATCTGATGCAGGGGTATATCCATAAAATTGAAGGTCGCCATTACCATCAATACGGTGAGTGGCAATGCGGTCGCCACCAGAATGGCTGAGCGCCAGCCCATCATAAAAATCATAATAAGGACGATGATACCCGCACCCAGAAAAACATTGCCCAGTAGGGTCGACAGGCGTTTGGTGGAATAAACATCCTGATTAAAGATGACCTCGGCCTTAATCCCTTCGGGCAGGGTTTTTCGGAACTGGTCAAGCTCGCCCTGTAGCCTAGCTGCCCATTGGTCAACGCGGATACTGTCATTCACTTTGGCCCCGACGATGACGCCGCGCTCGCCATTCAGAAGCGCCATGCTGTAGACGGGCATTTGGTAGCCTTTTTTAACTTCTGCCACATCGCCCACGCGC
>DAOWHQ010000187.1:0-2316 GCA_030641355.1 Alphaproteobacteria bacterium | reverse complement strand
GCATCGCTTTTAAGATCAAAAACAAAACACCCCTGAGCGACACCGCGTTTGATGCGGTTGAGGTAATGCTCATAATATTTCGGATCAATAGAATGATATACCCACGGCTTATGAAAAGCCTCATTGCGTTTGAGAAACGCCAGATACATTTTCACATCCTGTTTTGTCGGGGCCTTGATATAGGTATAAATCCCTATACGCAGGGGGTCACGGGGTGTGATGATATTTATCATTCAATCACCCCGCTCATAATCAGGAAAATCTATTGGTTGTTGGGAACCCGTGAGGCGGCATTCGTCCCACCGCGCCCCGCCGTCCGACCCATGTGATCAGGTCGGTTTCGGTGCGGGTTCGCTCACCCTTCATGGGCCAGCTAAGGCCGTCTTCCTTGTTGAAGGTCGTTATATCCCCCATATGTGCGCCCTTATATTTCTGCAGGATCGCGCCCCTGCCCCGGTTCATCTGAGCCATTTGATCCAGCGGGAAGACCAGCATTTTGCGGTTTGTGCCGATGATGGCGACCGTGTCATGGGCTGCATCAATGATATAGCAGACCGCCACTTTGTTTTGGCCTTCTTCCACATTCATGATTTGTTTGCCGTTTTTAGTGCTGGCGATGACATTATTCGCATCCAGTATGAAACCACGTCCGGCAATGGACGCCAGCATGATTTTCTTGCCCGGTTGATGAACGAACAGCGCAACAATTTCATCCTCATTAGGCAGATCAATCATCAGGCGCACAGGCTCGCCGTGACCGCGCCCACCGGGAAGCTTGTCACAGCCGAGGGTGTAAAAACGCCCATTGCTGCCAACTAAAATCACTTTATCGGTGGTATAGGCAGTGAAGCCAAATTTATAGCCATCACCTTCTTTGTATTTGATCTTGTCATCAATAGCCACATGGCCTTTCAAGCCCCGAACCCAGCCTTTTTCAGAACAAATCACGGTGATTGGCTCTTTTTCAATCATGGCTTCCACGGGGATAATATCAATAACAGGCGCATCGGCAAATAGGGAGCGACGGGCACCCAGCACAGTTTTCGAGCCAAATTTCTTGCGGATTTCCTTGATTTCCCCGGCAATAGTGTCCCAGCGTAGATCTTCACTGCCGAGCAGTTCCAGAAGACCCGATTTTTCAGCTTCCAATGCGGTAAATTCGGTACGGATTTCCACTTCTTCCAGTTTACGCAGTGAACGCAGGCGCATATTCAGGATAGCTTCGGCCTGAGTTTCTGTCAGTTTGAAAGTTCCCATCAAACTGGATTTAACTTCATCTTCGAATCGAATGATGCGGATAACTTCATCAAGATTGAGATAGGCTATCAAATAGCCGCCCAAGACTTCCAGACGATGTTCAATCTTACCAAGGCGGTATTTGGAACGGCGAACCAATACCACCTGCCGATGATCCAGAAACGCCTGCAATACTTCGCGCAGGGACATAACGCGGGGCAGTTGGCCACCCTCCAACACATTCATATTAAGTGATATTCTGGTTTCAAGATCGGTTAGACGGAACAGACTTTCCATGAGCACTTCTGGCTCAACCGTCCGCGCCCGTGGCTCTAGGACAATACGTATATCTTCGCTGGATTCATCCAGAATATCCGCAAGCATGGGCAGTTTTTTCTGAAACATCAGGTCGGCGATGCGTTCGATCAGCTTTGATTTCTGAACCTGATAGGGAATTTCGGTGACGATCACCTGATACATACCGCGGCCTGTTTCCTCTACGCTCCATTTGGCACGTAGCCGGAAACTACCCCTGCCTGTTTCATATGATTTTATTATGCTTTCACGGGATTCGACAATAGTACCGCCAGTTGGAAAGTCAGGGCCGTTGATGAAACTAACAAGCTTTTCCATATGGGCATTGGGGAATTTAATCAGATGCAAAAGGGCCGTACATAACTCCCCCACATTATGAGGTGGAATATTTGTCGCCATCCCCACCGCAATACCGCTGGAGCCATTGGCCAGCAAATTGGGGAAATTGGCCGGCATTACCACCGGTTCTTCTTCTTCACCGTCATAAGTTTCCCGAAAATCAACCGCGTCCTGATCCAAACCTTCCATCAGGGCGGTGGCAACGGCGGTCATGCGGGCTTCTGTGTAACGCATGGCGGCGGCATTATCACCGTCGATATTGCCAAAATTGCCCTGCCCGTCCACGAGTGGGTAACGCACGGCAAATTCTTGTGCCAGACGCACCATGGCATCATAGACCGACTGGTCGCCGTGCGGGTGGTATTTACCGATCACATCGCCGACCACGCGGGCGCATTTCTTAAAACCGGTTTCCGGATTAAGTTT
>DAOWHQ010000164.1:0-2435 GCA_030641355.1 Alphaproteobacteria bacterium | reverse complement strand
GATAGTGGCATTATCATGCCGGGTCAGAAGTTTGACGCAAACAAGTGTTGCCGCAAAGCAGGCCGCAGCTCCTAAAGATGCCAGTATGCCAATGCTAAAGGTCTGAAAACCGGGGCGAACCAAAATCATAACACCAACAAAAGCAATCAAAATTGCAATTATCCGATGTTTACCAATTTTCTCTTTCAGGATAAAAACAGCCAGAACGGTAGCAAATATGGGCGCGATATAACTGAACGCCACCGCATCGGCCAGGGGCAAAAGGCTAACCGCGAAAAAGGCACCGATAACCGACAAAATATTAAATATCCCCCTGAGAATATAGAGCGGATACAGGCCGGCACTAAAGGCGGGGAAAGGCGTTTTGAGCAAGATGGGCAAGATGGCAATCAGGCCAAATAACGTTCTGAAAAAAACCAGCACCAGCGGGTGAATATCGCCGGACAAATGACGGATGCAGGCCCATACCCCCGCGAAGGTAATGGTATAGGCCAACATAAATGCGGCGGCTGTCATTAATGGTGTTCTTTTGGACATTATCGTTATTTCATCTCAAGCCATTCTTTAAGTCGCTGTGGAATTTCGGGGGTTGGAAGTTCTTCCTTTCCCAGCATGACTATAACAAAATTATCCGCTAATACTTCCTCTGGATGAATGATGTAACGCGTATTCCGACCGATAGAGACAAAGAAATCAGCCACATCAGCCGGACTTAGAATCTGAGCTTTGCCGCCCGCATCCGTATCGACTTTACATCGCCCCTCAGCCACCGAGACTTTTAACAAACCGAACCCAAAATGGCCCCCAAAGCCACCGTTCACTTCCAGATCATAAGCTTCTTTCGCGGCATGGAGAAAGGTCATAACAGCCGTCTTTTTCCCGTCAATCTCCACGGGCAGGAAATAGCTTTCTGCGGGCACATCCGGGTTGGTTAAACTCTTAGCCTTGATCTCATCATTTGAGGTAAAATCACAGGACTTAAAGCCGATCAGACTATATAGGCTATCATGCCGGGCTTTCTGGTTTCTCGACAACACATGAAATAGTTCATGATATAATAATTTTTCAGAAAGGGGTTTATCTGATTCCGGCAGAATGATCGCATTAGCCCGTGTGTGGGGCATACCGCCTTCTACTAAATCAGTCACCTTGATTAAAACAACCTTATCAGGCAATAAATGATTTAAGCGATCCAGCCTTTCCCTGTTATCCGCGACTAATTGAGTAATCTGAGCTTTTTCAGCCGCGCTCCATTCAAGGACATTTGCCTTATATTGCGCTTTCAGATCATCGGCTGATTTATCAGCCACCGTTGATAGAGAACGAATAGCAATTTCCGCTGGCGACATACGATTAAAATAATTATCATTGGCGGTCAGAATATCCTGTCCGGTTTTTACATCGGCAAATGTGAATTCTGTTGCTTGTGACAGGCTGATCATTTCATAAACCAGCACCATCAGGAATATTATTATTTTCATGATATTATTTCCTTATTCTCACTAATAAATTTAATGAATTTTTCGCCAAACTCTTGTTTCTTACCCGTACCAACGCCGTAAATATCACCGAACTGTTCAAGGGTTTCCGGCTTATTTATCGCCATATCAATCAGGCTCTTGTCAGAGAAGATAATATAGGCCGGTACAGAGCGTTCCGCCGCTATTTCTTTGCGGTAGCTTTTAAGAGCCTGAAATAAATCTTGGGCATCCCCGGGCAAGTCCAGAATAATTTTTTTGGATTTTTTAGATTTTCTTTTCAGAATAATATCGGGACGGTATCTAAAGTTTTCTTCCCCCTTCAAAAGCTTAAAGCCTATATCGGGAATTTTCAGCGACCCGTGGGTCATATCTGAAACCACAAATCCTCTGGCCATCAACTGTCGGGCAACGGACTTCCATTCATGTAAGCCAAGGTCTTTACCAACACCGAATGTGGGCAGGTCATCATGACCCAGTTGTTCTATTTTGTCCGTCAATTTTCCGGTTAGAATATCAACAATATGACCGACCCCAAAATACTGGCCCGTCCGGTAAATCGCCGAGATGAATTTCTGCCCTATCTCTGTGGCTTCAATTGTTTCTTTTGGGTTATCGCAAAGATCACAGTTGCCACATTTGTCAAATTTTGGTTCATCATCAAAATAATGCAGCAGAGAAAACCGCCTGCATTCGGGTGCTTCTGCATAGGCCAACAGCGCGTTCAAACGATGATGCCCGCGCCGTTTATGATCTTCATCCGCCAACTCATTATCAATGAACATACGGCGCATACGAATATCATCCATACCATAGAGCATATGAGCAACGGCGGGCAGACCATCGCGCCCCGCCCGGCCAATTTCCTGATAATAGGCTTCTGGTGAGGCGGGAAGGTCGGTGTGAAAAACAAACCGGATATCGGGTTTGTCAATACCCATACCAAAGGCAATGGTG
>DAOWHQ010000244.1:0-3911 GCA_030641355.1 Alphaproteobacteria bacterium | reverse complement strand
GGGCCGGGCGGTTATGTCGCGGCCATCCGTGCGGGGCAACTGGGCATTGATACCATCATAGTCGAGGGCGATAGGGCCGGAGGAACCTGTCTGATTCGGGGATGTATCCCGTCCAAGGCCTTGATTCATGCGGCGGATAAATATCAACAAATCCAGTCCCATGCTGGCAAGGGTCATTTGGGTATTTCCATAAAATCCAAGCCTGTTCTTGATTTCAAAAAGACGATGGCTTGGAAAGAGGGTATTGTTGATCGTCTTAATGGTGGCGTGGAAGGTCTGCTGAAAAAAGCCAAAGTCCGCCAAATTAAAGGCTGGGCAAAATTCAAGGATGCCAAGACCTGTGACGTTGATACAAAAAGCGGCACGGTGACCATCACCGCAGAGCATGTAATCCTTGCCAATGGCTCAAAACCCACTGAATTACCGTTTCTGCCTTACGGTGGCGATGTGCTGTCGTCCACGGAAGCCCTGACCCTGACGCAAGTGCCAAAGAAACTTGTTGTGGTGGGTGCGGGTTACATCGGGCTTGAGCTTGGCATAGCCTACAGTAAACTTGGCTCAGACGTGACCTTCATTGAGGCCGATACACGTATACTTGCCACTTATGACAAGGAACTGACCGCCCCCGTGCAACAATGGCTTAAAAAGAATGATATTACAGTACATCTGGGCGCCAAGGCATCCGGTTGGAAGGACAATACATTGTCCTATACCGATAAGGAGGGCGCAGAACAGACCATAGCTGCTGACAAGCTTCTGGTGACTGTGGGACGCAAGCCTAATACAGAAGGTTGGGGCTTGGAGAATATGGCGGTTGATATGAATGGGCCATTCATCAAGATAGACAAACATTGCCATACCGCCATGAAAAATGTCTGGGCCATTGGTGATGTTACCGGAGAGCCCATGCTGGCCCATCGTGCTTCTGCACAGGGTGAAGTGGTCGCGGAGATTATTGCGGGCAAAAAACGTGAATTCAACCCCAATGCCATTGCGGCAGTATGTTTTACTGATCCCGAAATTATTGCGGTTGGGCAGTCTGCTGCGGAAGCAAAAGCCGATGGCGTTGAGACCATTGTCGGTAAATTCCCCCTGATGGCAAATGGTCGGGCATTGACCATGGAAGCCGGAGAAGGTTTTGTCCGCATCACAGCGCGGGCTGATAATCATGTGATTGTCGGTATTCATGCAGTTGGCCCACATATATCGGAGCTATCCGGAGAATTCGCACTAGCCATAGAAATGGGCGCCCGTTTGGAGGATATTGAGGACACGATCCACGTCCACCCCACAGTGACCGAAAGCTTTGCAGAGGCTAGCCTTTCGGCGCTAGGACGTGCTATTCACATATAAGGCTTGACTTTATATGTGAAAAGTTGCAAATACGGCCCGAACGAAATGAATTCCGCTTAGCAGCCGTGGTTTAAGTATTGACCACGTTTAGCCCGATGATTAAATTCAAGGCCAAGTGCGATCGCGGAGATGAAATTATGCATTTGCATAATAAACAGACGCGAAAGGACTATGCTATGACGCATTTGGATGCGCCATCTACTGACGAATATGGATTCGAAGCCTTTGGGCTTGCCGAAACAATCTTAAAAGCAATTGCAGATGAGGGCTTTACCGCCCCGACACAAATTCAATCTATGGCTATGCCACCTTTGATGGAAGGTAATGACCTGATTGGCATCGCCCAGACCGGCGGCGGCAAGACGGCGGCTTTTGCTTTGCCCATGATTAACAGCCTGCTGGCAGATTATCAAAAACCACGGCAGAATATGCCAAAGGTTCTGATCTTGGCCCCGACCCGCGAGCTTGCCATGCAGATTGAGCAATGTATCGTTACCTTTTCCAAGGGCACGAAGCTCAGAAGTCTTGTTGTTGCGGGTGGTCAGCCTTACCCGCCGCAGACTAATAAATTACGCCGCGGCGTGGATATCCTTGTGGCGACACCGGGTCGCCTGATTGACCATATTGGCCGCAAGAATGTGAAATTTGCCGATACCAATATCTTCATTCTGGACGAAGCCGACCGTATGCTGGATATGGGCTTCATTGATGATGTGCGCGATATTGCCGATAGCCTGCCGGAAGATCATCAGACTGTTCTGTTTTCTGCCACCATGAACCAAAAGGTTCGCAACCTGACACGGAATTTGCTCAACAATCCGGTCAATGTGGAAATAAAACAAAAAACGGCTGTTGCCGATACTATCTCACATAAAATCATGAATGTGAGCCGGAAAAACAAAGCAAAATTGCTGTCAGAAATACTGTCCGGTGATGATGTGGAAAAAACGCTCGTCTTTGCCCGCACCAAATTGGGCGCGGACGCTTTGTCCAAGGAACTTCATCAGAATGGCATCCGGTCCGATGCTATTCACGGTGACAAACGTCAACGGGTTCGGGAAAAAATACTGATGAATTTCCGCCGTGGCCGGACCAGAGTTCTGGTGGCGACTGATGTGGCGGCACGCGGTATTGATGTTGATGGCATCAGCCATGTGGTCAATTTCGAACTGCCTATTGAGCCGGAAAATTATATTCACCGTGTGGGCCGGACGGGTCGCGCCGGAGCAAAAGGTATTGCCATATCTTTTTGTGATCCAAGCGATATGCGCTTGCTCATTCCCATTGAAAGGTTGATCAAACAGTCTATTGAAGTGGATGAAGATCACGAATATCATATTGACGTGACCGCGCGTGGTAAAGCTGGGGGCAAAAAAGGCCGTTTCTCGCGGGATCGCAATGCCCGTAGCGGCAAGCGTGAAGACAGAGGTTTCCGGGAAGACCGTGGCTTCCGTGAAAATAGCTCTAAATCAGACCGTTATAAATCCCGCGACCATGTGAAAGCCGCCAATAGCGACTGGAAAAAAGAAGACCGTAATGATCGCCGTGACGCGCCCAAGAAGCATGGTAAACCCTTCAAACAGGATAAGTCTTTCAAGCAGGATAAGTCTTTCAGACAGGATAAGTCTTTCAGACAGGATAAGTCTTTCAGACAGGATAAACCGGCTAGTAATGAAGGCAAGCGGTATAATCCCTGGACGGCTGAAGCCAAGAAATATACCGATGATCCGGTTCTGGGTAAGCTCTTAGGCAAACCACCTAAGATTGACAGCACAAAAGAAGACAAGTCTGAATTTGTCAAGGCAGGTGCTAAGAAAAAGTCTTTCAAGAAGAAGGAAGGCGATGCCAAGCCATTTGCCCGTAAAAAGGTCAGAGGTGGCAAGAAAACCCTGACCGAAAAACGGCCCGAGAGATCACATAAGCCAAAGGGCAAGAATAATGGCGGCAACAAGGCTTTCTCTCCCAAGAGAAAGACATTGCGCCCCACCCGTGCAGCATAACACTGTATTATAAATTAAAAGGCTCCTGATGCAGGGGCCTTTTTTTATGCCCAATCACTTGATAATTCTGTCTTCTGGCTTAAGTTAAGAGCTTGTTGAAAATGATATTCAGGGAAATAAAATATGTATGACTATGATTTTTTCGTCATTGGTGCGGGCTCTGGCGGGGTTCGGGCAAGTCGTATGGCATCCACTTACGGCGCAAAAGTTGGCATATGTGAGGACTACCGCGTTGGTGGCACCTGCGTAATCCGTGGTTGCGTTCCAAAAAAGCTATTTGTCTATGCCTCTGAATATTCATCTCATTTTAGCGATTCAAAAGGCTTTGGCTGGTCTGGTGCGGAGCAAAGCTTTGACTGGCCCGCATTGATTGCCGCCAAGGACAAGGAAATTGACCGCCTGAACGGGCTTTATATCAATACATTGGATAACCATAACGTGGAAACTATCCACGCCCGTGGCAAGATGTTGGACGCGCATACTATTGAGCTATCATCGGATGAGGGCACACGTACTGTCACGGCGGATAAAATCCTCATCGCCACTGGCGGCTGGCCG
>DAOWHQ010000233.1:0-7989 GCA_030641355.1 Alphaproteobacteria bacterium | reverse complement strand
TCGGCATCCCGGGCCAGTGCCTCAAAAATATCAAGGGAAATATCCAGTCGTGCGGCCTCCTCCGCATCAATGGTGAAGCCGATGTTATATTTTTTCGCGGCCAGAGCCAGCCTGCGTATTTTTGGCAGCATATCCGCCATAACAATGTCTTTCTGGGCGAATTCATAACGCGGATGCAGAGCAGAAAATTTTACCGAAATACCATCTGCTGCAATGGCCGTATCTTTGTCATTGGCTTCGCCGACACTCTTGATGGATTTCATATAGGCATCAAAATAATGCTGCGCATCGGCAGGCGTCCGCGCCCCTTCGCCCAGCATATCGAAAGAAAAGCGGGTATCCGTATTGTTTTCCGCCCTGCCCCGTTTGGTGGCCGCCTCAATGGTGCGGCCCAGTACATACTGCCCGCCCATGATGCGCATGGCCTGAACCACGGCCTTGCGTATGACCGGTTCGCCGGATTTTGAAACCAGCCGCTTCATCCAGCCGGAAAAATTCTGTGTCACATCATCGCCCAGACTGACAATGCCGCCCGTCATCATCAGACCCCATGTGGAAGCATTGACAAAAATGGAGTCAGATTTGCCTTTATGATCGGCCCAGTCGCCGGATTGAATTTTTTCTGCAATGAGTTTATCCGCCGTCAGCCCATCCGGCACCCGCAGCAGGGCCTCTGCCAGACACATCAGCGCCACACCTTCACGGTTGGACAGACCGAATTCCTGTAAAAAATAATCCATAGTATCCTGCTGATCGCTCTTGGCACGGGACAGGGTCACCAGCCTGCGGGATGATGTGACAATGCGCTTGCGGGCCGCATCAGACAGGCTGCTGCTGTCCAGAAGATTGGTTATGGCCTGCTCCTCATCGCCGTGGGTCATGCTGCGCATTTCCGTCCGGATTTCGGATAGATTTTCAAACTTATCAGGAGAATTTTGTGCCAAACTATACATAACAGCCTCATTAATAGATTAATATATGCTGATAATATATCATCCATACAGCAATATATCCCGCTATTATTGCAAAATTGGCGTTATTTAATCTATAATAAAGCTGTTTTACTAGACTAATATGCTATTAACTTAGAATTTCACCACATCTACCGCCAGCCCCCAACAAGGATCACAGATCAGGCTAGGGTTATGTTCCATGGCCAATTCCCGTCAGGGCTGGCGAGCCATAAACATCAATATGAATTTTATGAATTTGGGGTAAAAAGTCCGCTTCCTCCTGAGACAGAAGGAACCTTTTTTCGGCTATCATTGGTCCAACCATACGGGAACGGGACGGACCGATGCCGACTTTAAAAAGGTCAAAGACACTCAAGAACATAACCCTGGTACCCCGAAGACAATTCTACAGAGCCAATATCAAGCCCTTATAACCTTTTTATTTAGTATTCAGGCCTTTATCAACCGTCTTGATATGATCAAGAACCCGAAGCCATTTATTGGTCTGGCATATCTGCATAGCCTGTGACCGCCCTAATCTGCGGATCAACTGCTTTGCTAATGCTTCAACCGTTTCATCAGCCATTTCTTTTACCTACGCTTTCAACTAACTTGAATAAGCCATACTGTAACAACTTATGATATTACTTAACAATGTGGCAATTTTAAGCCGCCGACCTTGCAAGCATTACAGAATGTCCTATTCTTTGCCACCGTTTACGCCTCATACTAAGCGCTGTCAACGGCTAAATTACTTTTTTAGCGCGGGGAAACATTCGGCCTCATTTTTAATTTTTTTCTTATTAAAAATATGCCTTCATTCCCCAAAAAAAAAGATGGTCTCGCGTTTTTATTGCCACAACAAAAGCTATCTCTTTAGTGCCACAACAGTATGAAAAGTGGAAATCATACCCGATATACTTTCTCAGATAGACGGAAAAGCCACCCCGTTCTATCTCATTCATAAACACGCGAGAACCAACCTGTTTGGCTCTCTACAGAGAACCACTTGACTGTCTTTTAAGACTTAATATTTATCCAGTAGAATCAATCGCCTACCTAATATTTTTTAAGTTTTAATATACTATGACCATACAATAGCTATTCATAAGCAGAATGTGCTACTATATTGGGGGTTTATTCGAAATAAAATCTAGATAACCATCAATAAAACAGAATAAGATTCTATGAACACAGAAAAACACGCGAACAAGCAAAGAGAATTGGATAAAATTGACCAGAATATTCTGAATATTCTTCAGAAAGACGGCAGGGTATCTAACGTCAAACTAGCGCAAACTATCAATCTTAGCCCGACGCCGTGCCTTGAGCGGGTCAAAAGACTGGAGAAAGAAGGCTATATAAAAGGCTATGTGGCCCTGCTTGATTCAGACTTGCTTGGGGCGGCACTGGTTTCTTTCATTGAGGTGTCCCTCGACCGGACGACAACACGGGCGCTGGAAACCTTTCGCCGGGAGATTGCACAGATGGAAGAAGTTCAGGAATGTCATATGGTCGCCGGCGGTTTTGATTATCTGATTAAGGTCAGAACCCGTGATATGGCCCATTACCGAAGATTCCTCGGTGAAAAACTCTCAAGCTTGTCTGATATCAGCAGCACCCACACCTATGTGGTAATGGAAGAAGTCAAAGCAACCAGCGCCATCACAATCCCCAACAGTAAAGAGTTATAAAAAATCATGGTATTAATTACTTTTATTTCCCCCGATGACAAAAGAAACGCCGTCGCGGCACAGGATGGCGAAACCTTGATGGAGGTGGCCGTGAAACACGACATCGCCGGCATAGATGCAGATTGTGAGGGCGGTTGTGCCTGTGCCACCTGTCATATTTTGATCCCTGATGAATTTACCGGCGCCATACCGACCATGGGGGAAGATGAGCAATATCTGCTGGATTTTCTGGATAACCGGCAAAAAAACAGCCGCCTCAGCTGTCAGATAAAGGTCACTGACAAGCTGGACGGCATGATTATTACGGTTCCCGAACCGGGATAACTGTTACCCTGTCAGCGCATTCCGCGAGACACATAAATATTGCGGCGATATATGCCATCGGGATGTAAATGCATCACCACGCCGTAGGGTGTTATGTGGATTTCCGGCAGGTAATAAGACATGCCGTAAGCATTGTAACCACTCCTGTAATTCACGTAATTATTATTATAATTTCCATAATAATTACTGTAGTTATTTCTGTGGTTATTTCTGTAATGTTTCCTATGATGTTTCCTGTGATGCTTACGGGCATGTTTTTTATAATGCCTGCGGTTATTATCATAGGTATGTTTGCGGGAATGTTTGTTATAATGTTTACGATCGTGACCACGGCTGTGCGCTTTATCATGATCGCGGTTATGTGTTTTCTCCTGCCGGTGGTCCCGCTGCTGATCGTATCGGTGCGACTTGGCCGATGCAGTGGTTGACCCAAAAGCAACAGCACCTATTAACAGGCTCGTCATCATCAGAATTTTAGTTGTCTTTTTCATCGTCTGTACCTTTCATGTCTTAGTGAATGGATACAGAATATAAAAAACCGCCTTAATCATTTCTGAATAGCTTGCTTAACTTCTGTTCATAAAAGTCATTGCCCACGTAACATATTGATAATACCTGAGAAATCCGTATCATCTGCACTGATTTCGTTGAATTTTTCATATAAGATCCGTGACATTTCCCCCAGCGGCGTATTGGCACCGACCGATGCTGCGGCCTCTTGAGCAAGGCGTAGATCCTTCAGCATCATGGCTGCGGCGAACCCCGCCTTATAGTCATTATTAGCGGGAGAAGTAGCCACCGGACCCGGCACCGGACAATAGGATGTCAACGACCAGCACTGGCCGGAAGCCTTGGATGATATAGCAAAAAGCTTATCCGCCTCAAGACCAAGTTTTTCCGCCAGAACAAATGCCTCGGAAACGGAAATCATCTGAATACCCAGCATCATGTTATTGCAGATCTTGGCCGCCTGTCCCGATCCGGCCTTACCCGCATGAATAATATTGGCCCCCATATCTTGCAAATACGGCTCGGATGCAGCAAATACATTTTCCGCACCGCCCACCATGAAGGTCAGGCTGCCCGCCGCTGCCGCTGCAACACCACCAGATACCGGCGCATCAACCATCCGCATACCCGCTTCCGTTGCCGCAGTCACAACCTCACGGGCCGTTTCCACATCAATGGTTGAGCAATCCATCATTATCGTACCCTTCGCCGCCGCCGCGATCAGACCATCATCGCCCAGATAAACCGACTTTACATGCTTGCCCGCCGGCAGCATGGTGATCACCGCGTCCACATCCGTAACCGCGTCCACGGCACTTGATGCCGCCATAGCACCCTTGCCGCAGATGTCTGAAACCACCTGCGCATTCAGATCAAACACTTTCAGATCGTGCCCTGCCTTTAAAATATTGAGCGCCATACCGCCGCCCATATTGCCAAGGCCGATAAATCCAATTTTTGCCATCTGCTATTCCTTCTTTAAAGGGCGAGTTCTTTATCACCCAGATTTTCAAAATGCGCCGCCACTAACTCATCCGTCACATCATCCACCCTTCTGGGGTTCCATTTTGGATTCTGATCCCTGTCAATGAGCACGGCCCGCACACCTTCATAAAAATCGCTCTGATAAGACACAATATGGCTGACAATGCGAAATTCCATCTTCATGGCATCATTAAATTCTAATTCTGCCCCGCGCAAAATCTGCTCTACAATAACTTTCAGGCTTATGGGGGACATCTTCCACAAATTTGACAAAGTTTTTTGCGCCCATTCATGGTCAATAGCCTCCAGATGATCGTAAATATCCTCTATGGTTTCTTCACCAAAGGCGGCATCTATCAAATCCCGGAATTCATCCAGCGGTGCCTCGCCGGGGTCTTCGGCAAATTCCGCTATAAGCCGGTCCACATCGGTGGCATCCGACACATCCGCCGCACTAAGAGCCAAGATAAAGGCTTCAGTCCGATCAGACGGCATATAAGATGTGCCAATACCCGCATAGAGAACATCCGCCCCCTTAAGACGCGCCCCGGTCAGGCCCAGATACATACCAAGCTTACCCGGAAGCCGCGGCATGAAATAACTGCCGCCCACATCGGGGATCAGGCCAATGGCCGATTCCGGCATGGCGAAAAGGCACCTCTCCGTGATAATCCGGTGGGAACCATGTACCGAAACACCAACCCCACCACCCATGGTAATGCCGTCAAGCAAAGCGATATAGGGTTTGGGAAAATGAAAAATCCGGCTATTCACAACATATTCGGCGGCAAAAAACTCAGTGGCCTTATGATGGTCTTCCGGGCTGTTTTCCGCCAGTGTCTTCACATCACCGCCAGCACAGAAAGCCTTTTCTCCGGCGCCCTGAATGATCACCGCCCCGATGGCGGTATCTTCTGCCCATCTGACCAGCGCGTCATCCATCAGGACACACATATCTGTGTTCAGCGAATTGAGCGCGCGGGGGCGGTTCAATGTGATGATGCCTAAGCATCCGCGTTCTTCGAAAAGTATTTCTGCTTCTATGGTCATCTTCAAGTCTCCAATATATTTCGCGATATGATCAGGCGCATGATCTCATTGGTGCCTTCCAGAATTTGATGCACCCGAACATCCCGCAGGAATCTTTCAATGGGATAATCCGATACATAGCCATAGCCGCCGTGAAGCTGAAGGGCTTCATTGACCACATTAAATCCGGTATCGGTGGCAAGCCGTTTGGCCATAGCCGCAAATTGGGTGGCATCGGGAGCCGCCTCATCGACCTTAGATGCGGCTTTATGAAGCAACAGTCGCGCCGCTTCCAATTCTGTGGCCATGTCGGCAATACGAAATTGCAGGGCCTGAAATTTGCTCAGGCTTTTGCCAAACTGTTTTCGCTCCGTCATATATTGCACGGTCTTATCCAGACAGGCCTGCGCAGCGCCAAGAGAACAGGCACCGATATTCAATCGCCCGCCATCAAGCCCCTTCATGGCAATCTTGAAGCCATCACCTTCCGCACCCACCAGATTTTCCACCGGAACCCGGCAATCTTCAAAATTTACCGAACAGGTCGGCTGACTATGCCAGCCCATTTTCTTTTCCTGTGCGCCAAAACTCAGACCCGGTGTGCCGCTTTCCACCACGATGGTGCTGATGCCTTTCGGCCCCGCCTCACCCGTACGCACCATAACCACATAGACATCCGAACGCCCACCGCCGGAAATAAATGCCTTCGCCCCGTTAAGGACATAATGATCACCGTCCAAAACCGCCTTTGTTCTGAGCGACGCCGCATCGGAGCCCGCGCCCGGTTCGGTCAGACAATAGCTTGCGAAATAGTCCATACTGGTCAGTTTGGGGCAATATTTCCGGCGTAGCGCGTCACTGCCGAAACTGTCGATCATCCATGTGGCCATATTATGAATGGACAGATAGGCCGCTGTCGAGGTGCAGCCCCTGGATAATTCCTCGAAAATTATAGCGGCATCCAGACGGTTCATGCCTGAACCGCCCACATCTTCGCCAATGTAAATACCGGCTAGGCCAAGGGCGGCGGCTTTGCGTAAGGCATTTTCGGGGAAAATATGATCCCGGTCCCATTCTTGCGCATGGGGAGAAAATTCATTTTCCGCGAAGGTGCGGGCCATATCCTGTATCGCCCGCTGATCTTCATTAAAATTAAAATCCATGGTTCACTTCCTCTAAAGATACTTTAGGACATTATTTCAATGTTGGGATAGAAAAATCTGCTTCTATGGTACTTTCCGGCCAACGGGAGGTAACGGTTTTTACCTTGGTATAAAAGCGTACGGCCTCGGCACCGAACTGATTATGATCACCAAAAGCCGATGACTTCCAGCCGCCAAAGCTGTGGAAGGCCAAAGGCACCGGGATCGGCACATTGATACCAACCATGCCCACTTCAACACGGTCGGCATAGGTGCGGGCCGCCGCGCCACTGCGGGTGAAGATCGAGGTGCCATTGCCATATTGATGATCGGAAGCCAGAGCCATGCCCTCTTCAAAATTCTGCACCCGCATCAATTGCAGGACAGGACCAAAAATTTCTTCCTCATACGTGCGCATCTCTTTTTTGACATTATCAAACAAAGAGCCGCCGAGGAAATAACCATCTTCATAACCCAACAGGGTAAAATCACGACCATCAACCACAAGGTCAGCCCCTTCATCCACGCCCATCTGAATATAGTCCATAACCTTGGCGCGATGCTCCTTAGTAACCAATGGCCCCATTTCCAGACCTGTCTCCAGACTGGTGCCGATTTTCAGGGCTTTGATACGGGGGCTGAGTATTTCAACCAGCTTGTCCGCCACGTCATCACCGACACAGACGCCGACGGAAATAGCCATGCAGCGTTCACCCGCAGAACCATATGCCGCGCCCATAAGGGCATTAGCGACATTTTCCAGATCAGCATCAGGCAGGATCAGCATATGATTCTTGGCCCCGCCCATGGCCTGACAGCGTTTGCCGTTTCTGGTGGCAGTTTCATAAACATATTCAGCGACGGGCGTGGAGCCGACAAAGCTCACCGCCTTGATGCGGCTGTCATACAGCAGGGTATCCACCGCCAGCTTATCGCCATTGACCACATTGAACACACCCGCCGGGCCACCGGCCTCTACGAACAGCTCGGCCAGACGCATAGGACAGCCGGGGTCTTTTTCTGAGGGCTTCAGCACGACCGTATTACCAGTGATAATCGCCATACATGCCATCCATAACGGGATCATGGCCGGAAAATTAAACGGGGTTATGCCCGCCACAACCCCTAAGGGCTTACGCATGGAATAGATATCAATACCACCCGCCACATTATCTGAAAATTCGCCCTTTTGCAGATGCGGAATACCGCAGGCAAATTCCGCAACCTCAATACCGCGCAAAACAGACCCCATAGCATCCTCAATCACCTTGCCATGCTCTAATGACACGAGCTTCGCCAATTCCGGCTGATGCTTATAGAGAAGGGCAGTGAATTTTGTCATAATGCGGGAGC
>DAOWHQ010000076.1:0-3413 GCA_030641355.1 Alphaproteobacteria bacterium | reverse complement strand
CTCTTCCTTGCTGCCATCCTCGTAAGTCACCTCAAGGAATATTGGCATCACCAAGCCACCCTTGTTGCTGAAATCCATCATGTAAATATTAGATTTCTCAGTGAGCAGGTCTTTCTGCCAATCTTCCAGACCCTTGATCAAACCCGCATATTTATTGCGCTGTTTATTGGTCACGGTGAATTTGTCATTCTCATTATAAAAATCAAGAAGTTCTGGAAAACGGTCCGTTCTTTTCTCAAGATCTTTGTCCGCTATACGTGCAGGCTGCAGGCCTCTTTCCTTGTCCTTGCCGCGTTTGAAAGCTTGCTCAACCTCTGGGTCCTCGGTGTTCACATTAAAATGACGGACATTATCAAGCGAGATGTCAACATTCTGGGTGGTATAGAACCAGCCGCGCCAGAACCAGTCAAGATCAACCCCGCTGGCATCTTCCATAGTACGGAAAAAGTCCGATGGTGTCGGGCGTTTGAATTTCCAGCGGCGGGAATATTCCCGGAAAGCAAAATCAAACAGCTCACGCCCCATGACAGATTCACGCAATATCCTCAGCGCAACAGCAGGCTTGCCGTAAGCATTGTTACCAAATTGCAGGATAGATTCGCTGTTGGTCATGATCGGCACCTGTTTAGTACTCTTCATGTAATTGACAATCTGATAAGGTTCGGCCCGGCGGGTGGGGTAGTCTTTTTCCCATTCTTCTTCCGCCAGATTTTGCAGGAAGGTGTTTAGCCCTTCGTCCATCCATGTCCATTGCCGTTCGTCTGAATTAACGATCATGGGGAAGTAATTATGACCGACCTCATGAATGATGACTGAAATCAGACCATATTTTGTCCGGCGGCTATAGGTTTTTTCGCCGGTCTTTTTATCCTTTGTCGGGCGTGGGCCGTTAAAGCATATCATGGGATATTCCATACCGCCAACGGGCCCGTTAACGGATATGGCCACGGGATAAGGATAAACGAGCGAATATCGGTTATAAACTTCCAGTGTATGAATGATCGCCTGCGTGGAATATTTCTCCCAGATCGGATTGCCTTCTTCCGGATAGAAAGACATGGCCATGACGGTCTTGCCGTTTTCCGGCTGATAGAACCCCTGAGCATCCCACAGGAACTTACGCGATGATGCAAAAGCAAAGTCGCGGACATTATCCGCGGTGAAGCGCCATGTGCTTGTGGTCTTTGCCCGTGAATTCAATTTCGCGGCGGCCTCTTCGGTAGTGACAATCATCACGGGCGTATTGGCGGTTTTAGACTTTTCAAGACGCGCCTGCTGTACTGCTGTCAGCACATCTTTCGGGTTCCGAAGCACGCCGGTTGAGGATACAATATGATCAGCGGGAACAGTGATGGAAACATCATAATCACCAAATTCGAGGGTGAATTCACCGTTGCGCAAAAATTGCTTGTTGGTCCAGCCATCATAGTCGGAATAGGCCGCCATGCGGGGGAACCACTGGGCAATCTCATAAATGTAATTATCATCCTCCTTGAAATATTCCATGCCGCCACGGGCCCGTATTATCTTGGCATCCAGAATATTATAGGACCAGTCAATAACAAAATTTAACTTCTGCCCCGATATGAGTGGTGAGGCGAGGTCGATACGCATCATTGTGTCATTGATGGTATATTTAAGATCCGCACCACCACTGTCGGTCACCGCAGATATTTTATAGCCCCCATCATAGGTCTTTTCGTACATCTTCTGACGCAGAACGCCGTAACCGGCTTTTGTTCTGCCGGAGGAAGCATCGGATTTTTGTTCACCGGAATCATGGGCAAAGCGGTTCTGATCAAGCTGTATCCATAAATAGCGCAGGCTATCGGGTGAATTATTATAATATTTAATTTTTGCTGAGCCGATGATGCGTTGCTTTTCATCATCAAGCGTCACGTCAATGACATAGTCCGCCCGTTGTTGCCAGTATTTATGGCCCGGTGCGCCGGACGCGGTACGGTAAACATTCGGTGTTGGCAGAACCTCATCGCTCAATTGACGAAATTTATCATTCAATTGTTCAACGGTTTGTGCGTTGGCTGCGGTAATTAAAAAAGTAGTAAAAAATGCAATTATCCCAATCAGAATACTTTTCTTCATTATACTATTTCCCAAAACTTATAATTATCAGGTTAAATGATTGGTCATGTTATCTACTAAGATGTCATTAATCAAGCGTAACCGAGTGATTAAGTGGCCCCTTTCCCTGACCGTATCCGGGTGCCTGTAAAATGGCTTTATGGACATATATATGAGCCCTGCCCACAGCCTCTTTCAAGGCCATTCCCTGTCCAATTCCCGTAGCAATGGCAGAGGACAGCGCACAACCTGTTCCGTGAGTATTTCTTGTGGAAATCTTTGGACTTGAAAATTCGCAGATATATTCCGGCGTGACCAGAATATCCGTCAGAATATCGCCCGGCAGATGCCCGCCCTTGACCAATACAGCCTTCACGCCCTTGGCTACTATTTTCTCCCCGGCCCGCGTCATATCCTGTTTATCATCAATATTATCCATACCCGACAGCAATGCCGCTTCCGTCAGATTAGGCGTGAGCAAATCTATGTGCGGGAAAATATCTGAGATCAAGACCTCTATGCCGGCGTCATCCAACAGGGCATGACCACTTGTGGACAAAATGACCGGATCAACAATCAAGGGGATATCTTTATGATCGGTAAAAATAGTCGCAAGCTGCGTCAGGGTTTCTGCAGAGCCCATCATGCCGAGCTTTATGGCATCTGGCCTAATATCGTCTATCACAGCCTTTACCTGAGCAGCAACGATATCTGCTGCAACGGGATGGGTGTCATAAACTTTGACAGTGTCCTGAATAGTCAGTGCCGTAATAGCCGCCATGGCATAGCCGCCAAGGGCAGATATGGTCTTGATATCGGCCTGAATTCCAGCACCTCCGCTGGGATCAGACCCGGCGACGGTTAGTATTTTTCCATTCATATATGGGAAGTCCGGTCTAGGCTGATAATTTTTCAACAGTGGCCACAATATCATCCACCACAGCGGTAATCAACTTGTCATCCTGCCCCTCTGCCATGACCCGGATCAGGGGTTCGGTTCCTGACTTGCGTATCACCACACGGCCACTGCCATTCAGCAGATTTTCACCCGCCAGAATAGCTGCCCTGACATCTTCTTTTTCCAACGGGTCAGTGCCGGAGGCATAACGGACATTTTTCAACAGTTGAGGATATGGTGAGAATAGATTGCAAATCTCACTAACGGGTTTTCCCGTTGACACCAAAACCGACAATACCTGCAGGGCCGCAATCAGGCCATCGCCCGTTGTGGCAAAATCATTCAGTATAATATGACCGGATTGCTCACCACCCAAATTAAGGTTTTGCGCCCGCATGGCTTCAACCACATATCGGTCACCTACTTGGGTGCG
>DAOWHQ010000225.1:0-15264 GCA_030641355.1 Alphaproteobacteria bacterium | reverse complement strand
TCTAGCGGTTAACAGAACCGGTCAGGTACAAGTGCGTGTTATTAGGGACCTTGAAAAAAGATTTCGTGCGACAACCGCCACCCTCGCCCGCGAGAAAGAACTCACCCTTGCCGCAAACCGGAAAATTGATTTGCTAAATCATCAATTGACCACTCTGCGCAAACAGCTTTCCGTCCTTAATGCCGCCTTGGAAGCATCTGAAGAGAGGGACAAGGATCAACGCATATCCATTGCAAATCTGAGTCAGCGGCTAAATGCTGCCCTTGCCTCTAAAGTTCAGGAACTGAGCCAGTTCCGCTCTGAATTCTTTGGGCGCCTGAAAAAAGTACTCGGCAGCCGTTCCGATATTCGCATTCGTGGTGATCGGTTTGTTTTCCAGTCAGAAGTACTATTTTCATCAGGCTCAGCAACACTTGGGGCGGAAGGTCAGGCCGAGATGACAAAACTAGCCAGTGCCTTAAAGGAAATTTCAGGCAATATCCCACGGGGCATAGACTGGGTCTTACGGGTGGATGGCCATACAGACACGTTGCCTATCAGGACACAGCAGTTCCCTTCTAACTGGGATCTGTCAACGGCGCGGGCCTTATCGGTTGTTAAATTTCTGATCTCAAAAGGGATTGAGCCGAGAAGACTGGCTGCAACCGGATTTGGGCAGTTCCACCCGCTGGATAAGTCTAATAATCCAAAGGCTCATAAAAGAAACAGACGTATCGAAATGCGCCTGACCCAAAGGTAGTATTTATTTATCATCCCCAAACTGTAGTTTGGCAAGGCGGGCATATAAGCCGCCTTGCACCATCAGTTCGTCATGGGTACCGATGTTAATGATACGCCCCTCATCCATAACCACAATCCGGTCGGCTTTCAGGACGGTGGCAAGCCGGTGAGCCACGACAAGTGTGGTTCTGTCCTGCATGAGTTTTTCCAGCGCTTCCTGCACCTTTTTCTCACTTTCCGCATCAAGTGAAGATGTGGCCTCATCCAGAAGCAGGATAGGCGCATCCCGCAAAATGGCGCGGGCAATGGCAATACGCTGACGCTGCCCACCGGAAAGACGGCTACCTCTTTCCCCAAGATAAGTCTGCATTCCCTGAGGTAGTTTGACAATAAACTCATCAGCGCGGGCAGCAACGGCGGCGGCATAAACCATCTCATCCGTTGCTTCGGGATTACCATAACGGATATTTTCTTCAACAGAGGTAGCAAAAATAATACTTTCCTGAGGCACTATAGACAACCGACTGCGGACTTCTTGCGGATCGGCATCCTTAATGTTTACGCCATCAATGAGGATTTCACCGTCTTTCGGATCATAAAACCTTTGAATTAACTGAAATACTGTTGATTTCCCGGCGCCTGATGGCCCCACTACAGCAAGGTTCTCTCCCTTAGCCACAGAAAGATTGAATTGATCAAGCACATTATCATCCGGCCTGGAGGGATAGGTGAAGGTCACATTGCGGAATTCAATTCTGCCTTCCTGTTGTTCTGGTAAAGGCACAGGGTTTGCCGGGGCCTTGATATCAGCCTCTGTCGATATGATAGCTACGCAGCGACTTATGGCGCCTGCGGCCCGTTGCAATTCGCCGTAAACCTCACTCAACGCACCCACTGCCCCCGCAACCAGGGCCGCATACATGACAAAGGAGGCCAGCTCGCCGCCGGTCATTTTACCAGCTATAACATCGGATGCGCCAACCCATAAGACCAGATCCATCGCCCCAAATATCATCAGGATCACAATTCCGGTTAGCCAAGCCCTGACCCTGATCCGGCGGATGGATGTTTCAAAGGCATTTTCCACATAGCCGCCAAAGCTCATGGTTTCCCGCTGTTCCTGAGTGAAGGCCTGAATGACCTGAACCGCGCCTATGGTTTCATTGGCTTTTGCGCTTGATTCTGCTATTTTTTCCTGTGTCAGAGTGGATAGCTTACGCACCTTACGGCCCAGAAAAATAATCGGGACAACTACTACAGGCACCACCAACAACACCAACCCCAACATCTTGGCGCTGGTCACTGCCATTAAGATCAGACCGCCAAGCAAAGTAATAACATTACGCAAAGCCACCGATACGGTTGAACCAACCACAGACTGAATCACAGTAGTATCAGTGGTCAGGCGTGAAATAATATCCCCAGACATATTTTTCTCAAAGAATGTCGGGCTTAAGCGAATGACGTTGCCATATACCGCCCGCCGGATATCTGTGACGACTCGCTCCCCAAGCCATGACACGAAATAAAACCGGGCAAAGGTCGCAACAGCAAGCAAAAGAGCAACCGCCAGAAGAACCGCAAAATAAACATTTATTAAATCTGCTTTTTCACCGGAAAATCCAACATCAATCATCCGGCGAAAAGCCATTGGGATCATCAATGTGGCCCCAGATGCAAATAATAATGCAATCAGCGCCCCGACCATGGCTTTCTTATATTGAGCAAGAAATTTCCACAACAGGTTGATTTCACTTACTTTTTTGCGAGGAGCAAGATCTTTATCCGATCCTAAAACCTTGTTACGTGCTGATCTTTGCATTAATTCCCTGAACCTTTTTAATTTTTAGTGATAAATCATATAGCAGGCATCACGCGTCGTCACAACGACCAAAACCAAGAAAGTATAAACTCCCCTTGCATTCATAATAGGGGTTCGGTATATAGGCCCAACAAATTTTCGCGGAGAGAAAAAAGCGATGAAACAAGATATACACCCAGACTATCACGAAATTAAAGTGGTAATGACGGACGGCACCACCTACCAAACTTTCTCCACATGGGGCAAGGAAGGTGATACAATGACATTAGAAGTCGATCCAAAATCCCATCCTGCATGGACGGGCGGAACGAAGAAAATTGCTGATAAAGGGCGCGTTGCTCAGTTCAACAAGCGTTTTAGCAACTTCAAACTGTCAAAATAACCGACCGTTTATAAAATTCAGATCAGAGGCATCTATTTCCATAGGTGCCTCTGATTTTTTTATGGCTGATTCTTATCCTAGGTTGTCTTTATTATTAATGCGGTCAAATAGTTGATGGACAGGGTTTGAGTCTTCACGTTCGCCGTAAACCATGTTGTCCATACGCGACACCTGACGATAAAGATTTTGCGCCTTTTGCAGAAAAACAATGAATTGTTGGGGTAAATTTACTTTTTTGGTATCAACCTCGGCAAGACAGATATCGCTGGCCCCCAGCCGGAATTTTATGGTACCGGCCTGTTCTTTGGTGATTTCACCAGAAGCAACTCCCTTTTGAACCAGAAACCATGACATCACCTGCATCAAACATGTGGATACGCGCATACTTTCGCTGGCATAATAAACATCTTTGTCCGCACTTGTATCATAGTCCCTGAAATGTTCCTTTTCCACCTCAAGGTAACTGGCAACTTCCTGTGTCAGCTCCATAGCTTCCTGATATGATTTTTCCAAAAACCGAGAATCAAGCAAACCATCTCTATTAAGGTTCTGCTGCGTCATATAAATCTACCCAAAATTAATTTAAATTTCAAACTAACGTGAATTCATTAAAGGGGAGTTACTATTCAAGAAACTTGTTTTGAGGTTATAGAAACAATATTTTATTTGAAAAAGCTTTCAGCAGACTCTTTTGCAGCTCCTTTGTCTGTAATAGCCTGTTCGGTCCTGTCTATTTCCGACCCTAACGCTTGCAGACGAGCCTTTAATACTTCAACGGAATGCGTTGCCAGATCTTCCTTCATCATCTCCATAATGGGTGAATTTTTCGCCAGGGGAAAATCATCATCAAAATCAGTCATTTTATTCCCTTGATATTTTGTCAATAATGTACATTTTCTATAGCATACCTGAATGGACAGCCAAAAAGAAAGATAACCTATGACTAAATCTTCGCCAGAATTCATGACAGCCATCGAAATTACAAAATTTGGTAGCCCAGATGTCCTGAAACCCCGGCAAATCCCCCTGCCCCAAATAAATGATGATGAAGTGTTGATCAAGGTTGCGGCGGCGGGCGTTAACCGCCCTGACATCATGCAGCGCACGGGAATGTATCCGGCTCCAAAAGGTGTAACTAAAATACCCGGTTTGGAAATATCCGGCGAAATTATTGAGATGGGTAAAAATGTAGCCGGATGGAACATCGGGGATAAAATATGTGGTCTGGTGGCTGGCGGTGGATATGCTGAATATTGCACGGTTCCGGCAACACAATGCCTGCCCATTCCAAAGGGCCTCAGCATGACCGAAGCCGCCGCCCTGCCCGAGACTTTTTTCACGGTATGGTCCAATGTCTTTGATCGTGGCGCATTAAAAGAGGGTGAAACCTTCATGGTTCACGGCGGCACATCCGGCATTGGCACAACGGCCATACA
Source organism: Alphaproteobacteria bacterium (assembly GCA_030641355.1). Classification (GTDB taxonomy): domain Bacteria; phylum Pseudomonadota; class Alphaproteobacteria; order Sphingomonadales; family Emcibacteraceae; genus Paremcibacter. Next base: position 10,904 of record DAOWHQ010000225.1, on the reverse strand, counting down.
AATGGCAAAGGCATTTGGCGCAACGGTTATCACCACTTCCGGAAGTGATGAAAAGGTGGATTTTTGCTCTGAACTTGGCGCTGACCTGTCGATAAATTACAAAACCCATGATTTTGCCGAGGAAGTAAAGAACTTTACCGAAGGCAAGGGCGTCAATGTCCTGCTCGATATGGTAGCGGGCGATTATATGAAGCGGAATTTTATGGTTATGGCCGTTGAAGGGCGCATTGTTATGATTGCAGTTCTGCGCGGGCCGAAGGTCAAGGCCAACATCCTGCCCATCATGTTAAAACGCCTGACCTTCACCGGCTCCACCTTAAGGGCGCGGGAGACGGCCTTTAAAGCGGATATAGCACGTAGTCTGCACGAGAAAGTCTGGCCGCTTATAGAACAGGGAAAAATTAATCCGGTTATCAGCAAAGTCTTTGCCCTTAAAGATGCCGCAGATGCCCATGCTTTTCTGGAAAGTGGCAGGAATATTGGAAAGATAGTGCTTAAAGTCGCTGGGTAACTCTCGCCAATATACTTGAAAGTTCAATTATGTTTGGATAAAATACCTTATAGTCCTCACAATGGATATGCATATGCGCCTTTTTTCCTATAAAAACCGCCCCTTTCATTTGGGCCCTTACCCGTTGGAAAATTTAAAGCGCACGAACAAACCCGTTGACCTGTCTGCTATCCCAATGATGCTGCCGGTATCTTTTAACCGCCCCGAAGACCCCACGAACCTGATCAATGCCATGAGGGATTATCAGGCCATGCTTGATTCCATCCGGGATGGCATGGTCAAGGCTGAAAAGGCTGAAATCCCGGATGACCTCGTGGAACGGTCTAATAACCTGAAATCCTTTGGCTATTATTGCGATGCCAGTCAGGTTGGGGTTTGTGAATTGCCAAAGGAAGCCATACTTGAAACGCCTATTGTCAATCCAGACATTAATCGCCTTGCAGATATCCTGAAAAACAAGCAGACCAGCACTTTGGCATCCGGTGTGGATATAATCATGGCGGAACTTAAAGAAGCCATGGAAGCCCCGCCCAGCCGGATAGATCATCATACCCATGCTATTGTGTATCTGTATGAATTTCCCCGCGATCCGGGGGAGGATGAAGCCGGGGCGGACTGGATACAGGATAGCCAGATTGAGCGGGCGGCGGTTCGGGCAGCAGAAACCATAGCCACCCTCGCAAATTATATCCGCCTTCTGGGTCATGAGGCCCGCGCCCATACCCACAGCTCTTCAGATGTTAATCTCTATGCGCTCGCCGTCGCGGCGGGTCTTGGAACCATTGAGCAGGGTGAGAATGGCCCCTATATCACCACCCCCCATATGGGCCGCCGTTTTGGCATTGGAGCCATAACCACAACATTGGCAATGCAGCCTGACCTGCCACTGGTCAAAGAAAAATGGCTTGGCCCCAAATGGTGGCTTGGCAAAGGCGTAGCCAAAAATGGCTTTAACCAGCAGCTTTTCAAAAATCGTGCCTTCAAGGATGGTGCCTATCCCTTTGAACGAACGGATAGACAGAATGATACAACAACATTCATTGATGATGATCGTGTTGCCCGGGTTCCCAAAAGAGCGGATATGTTCGCCCGCGCCCTGTTCGGCGATATGGGAAAAGCCAATCAGGAAGCGGCAAAGAACGGAAATTATGTCCGTAAAAACGCCACGTCCTATGCTGCGCGGCGACCTCTGGGGGCCTTCATCGTGATACAGAATGGCGAAGCCGCACCGGAAATCAATCAAACAGCCCTTGATGCCGACCGCAATGCTGAAAATATCAAGGCAGCGCTCTATTTCCTCGGCTCCGATGCAGTTGGTATCAGCCGTTGTCCCGACTGGGCCTATTATTCCCATGACGCGGCGGGCGATGAGATAATTCCCTATCACAAGAATGCCATTTCAGTGATAATAGATCAGGGCCATGAGACCATGGACGGGGCCAGCGGCGATGACTGGATCGCCTGCGCCCAGTCCATGCGGGCTTACCTGCGATTCTCCCTGTTGGGTGGTATTATTGCAAGCCATATCCGTTCCCTTGGCTATAGCGCGCGCGCCCATACGGTCATGGACGGCGAAGTCCTGCAACCGCCGTTGCTTTTGTTGTCCGGCCTTGGCGAGGTGAGCCGGATCGGGGAAGTTATCCTAAACCCTTATCTTGGCCCACGGCTAAAATCGGGGGTAATTACCACCGATATGCCGCTAACCCATGACAGACCCATAAATTTTGGCCTTCAGAATTTTTGCGATAATTGCAATAAATGTGCGCGGGAATGTCCGTCCGGCGCTATTACGGCCGGACCAAAACTAATGTTTAACGGCTATGAAATCTGGAAATCAGACAGCCAGAAATGCGTGACCTACCGCATTGGACAGACCGCAGGGGCCATGTGTGGTCGTTGCATGAAAACCTGCCCGTGGAATCTGGAAGGACTGTTCGCTGAAGCTCCGTTTCGCTGGCTCGCTATAAAAGCACCTTGGGCCGCTAAATCTCTGGCAAAATTTGACGACTGGCTCGGCAATGGCCGCCTGAATCCGATAAAAAAATGGTGGTGGGATCTGGAGATGACGGATGAAGGCCCCTACCGGCAAGCCGGGCAAACCAACAAGCGGGAATTGCAGGTTAATTTGGACTTGAAATATGAGGATCAGACCTTGGCGGTTTATCCGGCCAACCTTGCCCCGCCGCCCTATCTGGCCCCCTATCCAATGGACCGGGAAGCAGGCATAGCCGCTTACGCAGGTTTAATCACGCCAAGAGCTTATAAAAATCGGCTGAAATTAGGCGATACAAATGATCTGGCTCACGAATTCACCATGCCCGAAGGGCCTGCGCCGGTATTTCAGGTGGAAGTCAGCTCCGTGGATCACATGACGGACGATGTGACCAAATACGAATTTTCAAGAATTGACGGCAAGGATTTTCCTGCATTCTATGCGGGTGCTCATATTGACGTGGTAGTTGCTCCGGAATTCTTCCGCCAATATAGCCTGTCGGGCAATCCGGCGGATTTATCCCGCTACCAAATCGCCGTCCTGCGGGAAGATAACGGGCGGGGCGGATCGAAACTCCTGCGCCGGATTTTTAACGAAGGACGCAAGGTGTTTATCTCACCGCCGCGTAACCACTTCCCCCTTGATGAGACCGCACATAAATCTTATCTCATGGGTGGCGGCATCGGCATTACCCCGATGATCGCCATGGCCCACAGGCTCCATACATTGGGCAGGGATTTTGAACTGCATTATTCTGCTAAATCCAGAAATATAGCTGGTTTTCTTGATGATTTTTCCCATTTCCCGTGGAAACAAAATATCCATTTGCATTTTTCCGATGAAGGCTCACGGGTTGAATTGGACAAGATTTTCAGTGAATTCCAGCAGGACCATCATATCTATGTTTGCGGCCCCGATCGGTTCATGAATGCAGTTCTGGAGGCGGGAGAAAAAGCGGGCTACGCGCAAGAGAACCTGCATAGAGAATATTTTTCTGTCCCCGAAACGCCCGACTATATCAATCATGATTTCAAGCTTAAGCTCGCCAAGTCTGGTCTGGAAATCATTGTTCCGGCTGATAAAACTGCTACAGAAGCCTTGGACGATGCCGGTATTCATGTGGATGTAAAATGCTCGGATGGCCTATGCGGGGTTTGCTCCTGCGGGTTGCTGGATGGTGATGTGGAACACCGGGATTTTGTACTCAGTAAAAACGCACGGAAAGAAAAAATAATTCTCTGTTCTTCCCGCGCCCTTAAAGAAAACGGTGTCGTAACGATCGACCTATAATGCAACCTTGAAGTTGGCTTCTGTGCGGGCGCATATTTCGTCCACGGTAACGTCCGGCGCTAATTCCACCAATGTCGCACCACCATCATCAATGGTGAAGACACCAACGTCCGAAATAATCATGTCAACCACCCGTACCCCGGTCAATGGCAATGTACATTCCCTGAGGAATTTGGCACTGCCGTCACGAGCATTGTGATCCATAATAATGACAACTTTTTTAACGCCAGCCACCAAATCCATAGCCCCGCCCATGCCCTTAACCATCTTGCCAGGAATCATCCAGTTGGCCAGATCACCGTTTTCCGCGACCTGCATAGCGCCAAGGATACTGAGCGCAATATGCCCGCCCCGTATCATGCCAAAGCTGTCGGCGGATGAAAAATAACTGGTACTGTCCAGCTCGGTAATGGTCTGCTTGCCGGCATTAATCAGGTCGGGGTCAATGTCTTCCTCATACGGGAATGGCCCCATGCCCAACATGCCATTTTCGCTTTGCAATGTGACGTTAATGCCATCAGGGATAAAATTCGCCACCAGCGTAGGAATACCGATGCCCAGATTAACATAAAATCCGTCCTGAAGTTCCTGTGCTGCACGGCGGGCCATATCTTGTCTTGTCCAGGCCATGTTTATTCTCCTAATTCGCGAATAGTACGTTGCTCGATGCGTTTTTCCAGATCTTTCGACTGGATAATACGCTGGACAAAAATACCGGGGGTATGGATCTGATCCGGGTCAAGCTCGCCAACCTCCACCAATTCCTCCACCTCGGCAATCGTAATCTTTCCGGCGGTGGCCATCATGGGATTAAAGTTGCGGGCGGTTTTACGAAAAATCAAATTGCCTTCCTTATCACCCTTCCATGCCTTTACCAGCGATACATCAGCCACTAGGCCGGTTTCCAAAACATAAACCTCCCCGTTGAAGTCTTTATGTTCCTTGCCTTCTGCGATCAGGGTTCCAACGCCGGTCTTGGTATAAAATCCGGGGATGCCTGCTCCGCCTGCCCGGATGCGTTCGGCAAGCGTACCCTGCGGGTTAAATTCAAGTTCCAGCTCCTCTGCCAGGTACTGACGTTCAAATTCTTTATTCTCCCCCACATAAGAAGAGACCATTTTTTTGATCTGACGGGTTTGCAGCAACAACCCCAAACCAAAATCATCGACTCCGGCATTATTGCTGATGGCGGTAATGCCTTGGGTTCCACTGTCACGTAAAGCTATGATCAGATTTTCGGGAATACCACAAAGGCCGAACCCCCCCGCCATAATGGTCATGCCATCAAATAAAATCCCGTCGAGTGCTGACGCGGCATCTGCATATGGTTTTTTCATGTGGATTCTGCTCCTGAAGGAAGGTATTTTAGGTACAAACGAACCATTTAAAGAGATGGATACTACACCCTATCCTGTTGTGGAAGTTTTATCCTATATAACTTGAAGAAATCAACCAAGACTTTGGTCTTGGTTTGCTAATTATTTTAGTGCGAGGCGTTCCGTATCTATATCAATGAGGAAACGCATCTTTTTAGTCAACTCATCATAATTTGTATATTGTTTGCCGTAGCTAAGATTAAAGGAATAATCGAAATTCGGCGGATTCTGTCCTTGGGTATGCTGTAGGAGGGTTTCAAGTTTATCAAAGGCTTTCGCGAGTTGCGCTTCTTCGGAATCCACATCATTATATTCATCCCACAGATTAAGGATATTTTCCTTTAAAGCGGTGGGCAAGGGTGAAACGAGAGTTTCCATATCCCTTCTTTCCTGAAAACTCTTCTTCATCCCCGAAATCTGATCTACAGCAGGTATATCACCGCCGATGGTTTCACCGAGATCATGGATGATGCATAGTTTAATGAGTTTCAGAATATCGAGATGTTGATATTGATCTTCAAAAATCAACGCCATAAGACACAGTCGCCAGGTATGATCAGCAGTGCTTTCTGTCCGGCCAGTAGAGGTATGGGCGCTTCTAAGGGTGTTTTTTAAAGGTTCAGCAGACTTTAAAAAACTCAATACAGAAAATAAATCATTATCATTCATAACATACCCCATTTTGTATATATTTATTAATCAGCTTTCAGAATCTTATAATAACATATAACATCCTTCTTATGATTGAAAATATTATAGTGTGCCTTGATGATGACATATGATTTTGTTAATGTGCAACATATAGTTTTTAAAGATTTCTTTGAGGTATTGAATTGAAAAATATTTTATGTGCATTTGTTTGTTCCCTACTGGGGATTGTTGTTTTTGCAGATCTTGCTTTGGCGGATAATCGTCAGCTGCTGGGCACTTATCGTGACTGGGATGCATTCATGCTGAAGAAAAGCAACGGGGAAAAAGTCTGTTATATGATTTCAATCCCTAAAACCTCCAAACCCGCCACTTTGCGGCACGGTAAACCATTTATCACGGTATCTCATAAACCTGTTCGTAAAATAAAAAATGAAGTTAATTTCGTGGTGGGTTATAATTTTAAAAAATATTCTCGCGTTACCATGACCATAGATAAAAAAAGAAAATACCGATTGTTTACGGAGGGCAATGGGGCTTGGGGTGATGATGCAAAAACTGACAATGCTATGGTGCAGTCTATGAAGCGAGGTAGCAACCTTGTCATGATCGGTCAGAGCGGCCGGGGCAACAACACAAATTACCGTTTTTCCCTTTCAGGCTTTACGGCTGCCCATAACGCTATTACAAAAGCATGTCGTTAGAGTTAGAGTTAAATTAAAATGCAAACGCTACCACTTGGTACAGAACCGGCGATTGTAAGCCGCCCCACACTTGATGTGGACAAGACGATGGTTGGTCTTAACCGCGCCGAGATAGGTGCGCGTCTTCTGGAAATTGGTATTCCCGAAAAGCAGATTAAAATGCGGACCTCCCAAGTATGGCACTGGCTTTATTACCGGGGCGTGCAAAGCTTTGAGGAAATGCTCAATGTATCGAAAGATGCAAGAGAGAAACTAGCGGAACATTTTACCATTGGCCGCCCGCAAATAATCGAGGCATTGGTGTCCAAAGATGGCACCCGCAAATGGCTGATGAAATTCCCCGATGGCAATGAAGTGGAAACTGTCTTTATCCCCGATGAAGCCAAAGACCGTGGAACCCTGTGTATCTCATCACAGGTCGGCTGCACGCTGACCTGTAAATTCTGTCATACCGGAACCCAACGGCTGGTGCGCAATCTGACCCCAACTGAAATTGTCATGCAGTTTCTGGTGGCGCGGGATCATCTTGGCGAATGGCCGACACCGTCCGATGGCCGGGTTCTGTCAAGCGTGGTCATGATGGGTATGGGCGAGCCGCTATATAATTTTGATAATGTGAAGAAAGCCCTGAAGATTATCATGGATGATCAGGGTATAGCCCTGTCCCGGCGCCGGATCACCCTGTCCACATCTGGCGTGGTGCCGGAAATGAAGCGGTGCGGCGAAGAAATCAATGTCAATCTTGCCATATCCCTCCATGCGGTGACGAATGCTGTTCGTGATAAGATTATGCCCATCAACAAGAAATACCCGCTTGAGGAGCTGCTTGCGGCCTGCCGTGACTATCCCGGTGCCAAGACATCCCGGCGGATAACTTTTGAATATATCATGCTCAAAGACATTAACGACAGCGACGAAGACGCCCGTCAACTGGTGCGGTTATTGAAACAATATGAAATTCCGGCCAAAGTTAACCTCATTCCATTCAACCCCTGGCCGGGGTCCGATTATCAACGGTCCGACAGCAAACAGATAAAAAGATTTTCCGAGTATATTTTTGGAGAAGGAATTTCAGCGCCCATCCGCAGCCCCCGCGGTGAAGATATTCTTGCCGCTTGCGGACAGTTAAAATCAGAATCGGAAAAAATGCGCAAAAGAAAATTGTTAAGATCGCAGAAAGCAACTGGGGCTATCTCATGAAATTAACTTCCTTTACAGACTATTCTTTGCGGCTATTAATGTATGTTGCGGTTAATGATGACCGCCTGGTCTCTATCAAAGAAGTATCAGAAGTTTTCGAGATATCCCGTAATCATCTGATGAAAATTGTCCATGAGCTTGGCAAGGGAGGCTACCTTAAAACAGTGCGGGGCAAGAATGGCGGTTTTCGTCTGGGTAAGCCTGCAAACGAGATTAACCTTGGTCAGTTGATCCGCTATACCGAAGAAGATATGACTGTCGTTGAATGTTTTAATGATGAAAACCCCAACTGCAATATTATCAACCACTGTATGTTGGCAGGTGTGTTGCAGATGGCCTTAAGTTCATTTTTTGAGGTTTTGGACGGGCATCACCTTAATGACCTGACCGACAATCTTTGTTTTCCGGAATTTATACCAACAAAAATCAAGTAAAAAGGTTAAAGGTCACTGTAAATTCTGAACCTTCATTTACAATGCTCTTCACCGTGATATTTCCGCCCATCTGGCTTGCCAGATGTTGAGAAATATGCAACCCGAGACCAGTTCCCTCTTCCGTACGGGAATAGATGTTACCCGTGACTTGATGAAATTTCTCAAATACCAGTTTTTGCTGGTCTTCAGGAATACCAATTCCGGTGTCCCAAACCGTAACAGCTACTGTTGACAAATCCTGTTGGGAAATCTTGATACCAACCTTGCCGCCATCAGGGGTAAATTTAACCGCATTACTAAGCAAATTCACAAATATCTGTACCGCACGGCGTTCATCGGCATGGATAGAGAAATCCTCTGCTATTCTGATCTCGCTGATATCCAGTAATTTTTGATTTGCCCGTAACACAATCAGGTTATGGGCTTTATTGATAGTTTCTTTCAATGAAACCGCTTCGGTATCCAGATTGATATTGCCGTTCTCCAACACCGCTACGTCAAGCACATCATTGATCAGTTCTAATAAATGCTGTCCGGCAGACATAATATCACTGCTATAGGAAACATATTTTGAATTCAGTTCGCCAAATACTTCCAGTTTCATAGCTTCTGCAAAACCGATGATCGCATTCAGCGGCGTGCGTAGCTCATGGCTCATGGACGCAAGAAATTCATTTTTAACCCCAAGCGCGGCTTCGGATTCCGCAGATGCCATATCCAGCTGGATATTCTTATTGGTGAGTTCTTCGAGAGTATGTTCCAGATTTTTTTTGGCCGTTATTGTTTCTTGCCGTGCTTTGTAGTTGTGCGTGACATCCGTTCCGGCGCCCCGGTAACCCATAAATTCGCCGGTTGTAGATTCAAAAATCGGCACCCCGCTCAGGTGCATATATATATTTTCTTCTTCAGCATCTCTCATCAGGAAAAGTTGATCCCGGAAAGGTTTCATGTCATCCAGAAAGCTGACACTAGCTATATTTGCCTCAGCAGTTTGCGATTTCAACTCTCCAAAATCTTCAAAACATTTGCCTTTCATAAGTATTCCAGGCTGCCCCGTAATAGCCATCAGCCGATCCGAAACATATGTAATATTATAGTCGCGGTCAATTTCCCAATACCAGTCAGAGGTTGCCCGGGCAAAATCCCGATACCGCTGCTGCATAATGTTTTCCTGACCAAGTACCTCCATTTTTTCTGTACAGTCCACATAGGTCCCGCCGACCGCTATCACCTTGCCATCATCATCACAAACCGGGAAATGACGTGAACGATATTGCAGAGTAGCTCCCTGTACCTTAATATTTTCTTCAATGGAAACATTCTGTCTGGTTAGCTGAACCTCATTCAATATCGCCATCAGGCCCGCCGGAAGACGTGTATCACCCCCCTGTGCCCCGTTTGTTTTATGGGAAAGTTCACAGGTGGAAACAAGTTTTTGATAGCCCTCATTAACAAAGACAAGTTCGCCGGAAGTTGTTGATATATATAAAGGAACAGTTTCATCAAAAATCATATTGGAAATGAGTTTGCGAACTTTATCAGCAATGGTCGCTGGCCCATTATTTATTTTTTTATTTGCATTGGCCGCAACGCGCTGAACTATTTCAAGCGGGATGATCGTCTGGTGTTTTTCTTTTAACTCCATCCCTTTTCCTCTGGCTTTTCCCCCCGCCACTCTTTGGTCTGATTTCACATACATAGTTATTCTGTGTCCCTCATAGCCAAGATTGCATTTTGGTAACCAAAATCACGTTGCCAATGCCGCACGGCTATCTTTGCATTTTTCACTTTTATCTCATCATACAATGATAATATGGAATTTACTAGTCCTGTAGCTCTGGCCCTTCCCCCAGAGCGGGACTGAGCAACCAATAAAAATAATGTGGCGAAGCTATCGCGGTCTATTTCGAGCGACTTTGAGATAATAGCAAAGCTCTCTCCGGTTCTTTCCCGAATGGCCCGCCATACTATCTTTACGTCCAAACCCGTCATTTCTGACAAGCCCGCTATGAATAAATTAATTTTCTCCTGACGGAGACAACTCCGCAGAAAAGTAATGTTCAAATCACCCCTTCTGGCCATTTCTCTGGCAAGGTTCAGTGCCGTCCTCATTATGCCATCATCATTGTCATGACTTTTTAGTGCCGCTTTTGTTGCCATTTCAATAGCATCATCAATCTGGGTACCGTCCACTTCAAATTCCAGAATAATCTTCCGCCGCAACGCCGCAGATACCCACCAGTACATACGATAAGCCAGATCAACAGGTAAATCTTCACGGTTGAGAAGTGGTTCCTGAAAACGATCAACATTCTTTGATTCTGCCACCAGATATTTTACGGAAAGATCAGAAAGCTGTGCATTTTCATTGCTAATTAAAGCTTCAATAACATCTTCACTGCCATTTTCAATCAACTCGCTGCTGACCTCTTCACTGACATGGGCACGAATTGCAATGGTCATTCGATGAGCTTCCGAACGTTCGCGGACAATCTCAATTAACTGCTCATCCTTCAACACCCCGCTCTTAAGGAGCATAGGCTCGGCAATATCAATTGTTTCATTGGCTAGTTTAGCTGCTAATTCAGGAGAAACATCTTCTATTGTAGCCAGACGTTTACTCAATTCCTTCCTGACAGATTTCTCTACTGTTTTGATAAGTTTAAGCAAAACATCGTTCATAAGGGCGCGTTCATGCTCATTCAGTCGCCCTTCAGGGGACAGAAACAGATCAGAGATATTTTCCAC
>DAOWHQ010000050.1:0-14600 GCA_030641355.1 Alphaproteobacteria bacterium | reverse complement strand
ACCTTTGGGTTTTATGGCAAAGTCAGTTTTACTGTTAGCGAAGACAAGAAACTCGATTTTTTCTATGACAAATCCATCATTGAAGTGGAAAATCGCCCACCTGCGAGTAATCTCGAAGGAAAATTCCTTGATGGCCTAAAGAACCTGACAATAGAATCCCCAGAGCTCGGCATTACTTTTGAAGATGTGCAGGGCCCTGTGAAAGATGCGCTTGGCGTAGATCTGGAAGAAACATTTGTTGTGGGTACGGGCTACGGACGGGTTCGTCTGCCTTTCCCGAAAGAACATATTCGTTCTGAGATCCTCTGTCATGGTTTGGGTGCTCATATGATGTATCCCGGCACCCGTACTGTGCTTGATATTGGCGGGCAGGATACCAAGTCCATTCAGATTGACCCCAACGGCGTTGTTGATAACTTTCAGATGAATGACCGCTGTGCGGCGGGTTGTGGTCGTTACCTTGGCTATATTGCCGATGAAATGAACATGGGCCTGCATGAACTTGGCCCCATTGCCATGAAATCAACCAAGGCAGTTAAGATCAACTCAACCTGCACCGTGTTTGCCGGCGCTGAGCTTCGCGACAGGCTGGCTCTTGGCGAAAAGCGTGAAGATATTCTGGCCGGACTTCATCGTTCGATCATTCTTCGTGCCATGTCCATCATCGCACGATCTGGCGGTATTCGTGACCAGTTCACCTTTACCGGCGGCGTTGCCAAAAATGAAGCGGCTGTTAAGGCCCTTCGTGAGTTGGTGAAAGAAAACTATGGTGACGTTGTCATCAATATCGACCCTGATTCAATTTACACCGGTGCGCTAGGCGGCTCAGAATTCGCCCGCCGCGCAGTAATGGAGGCTTAAAATGGCATTAACAGTAGGAATTGACGTTGGAACAGGTGCTGTGAAAACATGCTTGTTTGAAATAAACGGTGATAAGATCAACTGGATCGACAAACAGACCGACCGGATCAGAAACCGGGAACCTTTTATGCTCGCTGAAGCTGCCTTCGACTATCTTCTGGAGAAGCACGGTTATACCCGCGATGATATAGATTATGTGGCAACAACTGGCGATGCGGAAAATATTCCCTATTCCACGGGCCATTTCTATTCCATGACCTCTCATGCCCGCGGTGCGCTCTACCTTAACCCGGATGCTCGTTCCCTGATGGATATTGGCGCCCTTAACGGCAAAGCCATCAGCATGGATGAAAGGGGCAAGGTTCTTAAATACAAAATGACCAGCCAATGTGCGTCCGGTTCCGGCCAGTTCCTCGAGAATATCGCACGGTACCTTGGCATTGGACAGGATGAAATTGGTGAGCTAAGCCAAAAGGCAGATGATCCAGAGGTCGTATCCGGTATTTGTGCCGTGTTGGCCGAAACCGACGTGATCAACATGGTTTCCCGTAGTATTTCAGCGGAAAACATCCTGAAAGGCATTCATATTTCTATGGCGGCCCGCTTGATCAAACTGTTGAAATCACTGAAAGTCAGAGAAGGCACCGTGATGTGTACGGGTGGTCTTGCCCTTGACACTGGGCTGGTTCTTGCTCTAAATGAAGCGATGGCAAAAAACAAGATGGATATGCCAGTTGTGTCACATGAAGATTCCATTTATGCCGGAGCCATTGGTGCCGCCATATGGGGAGCTTTCAGACACGGAAAACTGGCTGAACTTGAAAATATGGCCAAAGCGTCTTGAACTTGAGTGAATTTGAAAGGAATTAAAACATGGCTTTAATGATTATTGATGCCTGCACAGCATGTGATGCCTGCGAACCTGCCTGCCCCAACGAAGCAATTAAAGAAGGTGATCCCATGTATGTGATTGATCCCTTCAAATGTACAGAATGCGTTGGTGCGGACGATGAGCCACAATGCCAGCTTGTCTGCCCGGAAGAATGTATCATTCCAAACCCTGATTTCAAGGAAAGCGAAGACGAACTACAGGCAAAATATGATGCCTTGAATTAATCATTTCTCCTGAAAAAGTTACCAATTATAAAGATTCTACATCTATATTTATTTAGGTAGTGAAAAATCAGGAGTGTGATTAATGGACTATGTGATATTAGACGAGTTTGAAATCAAAAGCCTTCAGACAAAGGTAAACGCCTATATTAATAAGGGCTACAGACCTATAGGGGGTATTTCAGTTGTAAATCAAAAAGATGGTTTCATCGAATATCTACAATGCATGATAAAAGAAGACTAATAAAAAAAGGATCCGTGTCGAAACACAGATCCTTTTTTTTACATCCGGATTTTAGTCTAAACGACTTTAGTAAGAGACAGGCTCTGTGCCGGGTTAAAACCGTTGTTCTGCAAGAAGCCCGTCAGAGCCAATTGCTCCACTCCAACCTCTGTACGGACAATATCCGTTCTCAAAACCGTAAGATTCGCCATTAGCTGCGACAATAAAGCACCGCCTACATTCTTACTGGCATAACCAGGATCAACACCCATAGTATCAATAATAGCAGAAGGCTCCGTTTTACCAAATTCACCGAAATCCACACGGGCCATGACAAAGCCGACCACATGATCATCAAATTCCGCAACCAAAGAAACCCGAATTCCGGATTCTTCCAGAATTTCACGCATCTTACGCTCATAATATGATGACCGATCACAGCCCAGTATTTTACCGTCTATTTTAGTGATTGCGGCCAGGTCCTGTGCCTTCATACTGCGGCAGGGTACCTGGTCGCGGGACAAGGCCGCGCTGTCATCGCTGGAAGGATCACTATAATCAACCTCTAGTGGCTCGTCATCGTCATTGACCGCAACTTCTGTATCCAGATAACTGGTATCCCGCTCATAAATAGCTCGCGGGGCCAGTTGGAACCCGGTTGCTCCAAAGAAATTCAGCATGCTCTGGTCACTCCAGTCTGCCTGACTACGAATTTCAGTTATGCCCTTCTTCTTGACAATGGATGTCAGTTCACTCATGAGCTGATGGCCTATGCCATGCCTCTGCGCCTCACTGCACACCCCGATATCATCAACAACCGCAACAATTTTGTCGCCGCCAAAAGCGCCCTGCTGAAGCCGGACAAGAAGATATCCCTGAAGGTCCCCTCCGTTTTCATAAGCGATATAAACAAATTCCTTAGGGTCTTTCAGGGCCGCAGAAACACGTTTTTCAAAGAAATCCCTTCGGGTACGCCCCGTGTTATTCTCGTCAATCTCAATAACCCGTGGTAGATCTTCTGCCACCAATGGTCTCATCTTTCCCTCTGTATTAGTCACTTCAACCTCCGTTTTTCAAATTTATCAGCGCATCTCTGCATATGTCATCATCAGTTCCGCATCATCATCTTCTTCAAGAATATCTTCCAACATGGGCAGCAAAGCCATTTCCTCTTTCTGAATATGGGAAATCATGCGCTCTATCAGTTCAACACCGCTTTGACGGAACTGAACCCATGATGCGTCTGTGAAGCCATCCATTTTTGCCACTCTAGCCAGTTCAGATAATAAACCTCCCAAAGGTGCTATCACATTATGTTCACCGGTTAATATCATGCTGATGGGACTGTCGCCCATGGTATTAAGCAAGGCAAAAAGGTGTTTTTCCTCAAAGAAAAAATGGTTCTTCACATCACATTCTACAAGATTGATAATATCTCCTAATAGCGATGTTATTTCCGAATCATTAGTATCAGGAATGTTTTTTGGCCCATTTCTCTGAAATATCCCCTCTAGCTTTTCCAATACACTAATGGTCACAAGATGTTCATCATGTAGGGTACGGGTAATCTGATGGTCAAACGTAAACATACGGGCTTTCATCCTTTAATATGGTATTTTGGTACTGTAATACTCATTTATCAGGAAATCAACTTAAATATGCATTTTTAACGGGGGTGCTCTTTAAAGTTTTTCCGGTTGGTTCAGGACGAGGTGACGTACGACACTTAACAGATAGCACAGCAGTCCTGCCGCACCTATAGCCCCTAACGCTGCTCCAATTTTTATTATCATATCCATATCAAGAATGACCCCAAGAGACACAAAGCCAAGGCCGCACAAATGTCCTATTGCATTGACTTTCAGGAGTCTCTCATCTGCCATGGATGAGGCCAGCATGGGAATACCACCACTTCCCGCCGTATGCATACTGCTCAGGAAAGGAATGATCCTTTGCAATATCCCCACAAGGAAAGTCAGCAGCCAGCCGATAATCGCCAGCACGCCAAACAGCGCGTGGCCCGTATCTGGCCAAAAACCAAAAATACCCCCCATGCCCCAAACAATGGTAAGGGCCAGCATAAGCCATCCGACACGAATAAGCAGAAACGGGGTTCCGAGCCGTTTTCTCATCCGCGCACCATAAACCTTAATCATGGCATATAAATATAGACCGCAGCCCGCAATAGCGAAGGCCACGCCACCTGTGACTATGAATAAAGACGGCGAATTAAAACCCCATAACAACATAAGAATGGCAAGGATATTAAAGACAATAGACCACCTGCCAATTTTTTCCGAAGGTGCCGGAGCCAGTGCAAACATGGGAACCAGAATATATGAAAATCCCATGACAAGAAGGCTCATAAAACCAAAGACAGCTAATAGAAAATGACTTAGGACAGCCGCCATATGGTCGGACAGAAATGCCTGCTCCATATCCATGATCAGCATAATGCCAAAGGAGAGCAACCCAAGCAAAGATAGCATCGCCGCCCAACAATGGGTCATAATCGCCCCCATGCCCTGAACTCCGCGAATATTATTTATGATAAGATAAAAGAAGATCAAAAGACCAATACTTGCGATAATCGCACCCACCATCATACCAATATGCCAACTTGCATACATGCCATATGTGAGCAGCATAAACCCCGGAATATAAATCCGCGATAACAGTCGGAGAATCCAATACCCTTCAAAGGCTTTCCGGGTTGCCACCGAAAGAAGCTGTAACGACGCCCCGATCACAGTCATAGTCAGGACGCCGAGGGTGGCAATATGAATCATGCTCAACATAGGGCCACCACCAATGATATAACTTGTCACATTCCCCGCATTGAAAAATAACGCTAGCCAGAACAGCAGATAGCAGATCATCGCGACCGTAAAAAACCGAAAAGGAATGGACGGTGGCAAAAGCCGGCTATTGGCCCCCGATAAAAAATTAGTCCCAATCACTCTTTATGTCCTTTGACTATCATGACCCTCAACCCGTCGTTGCCTTCCTCCAATAGCTCAGCATGCCAGTTTCGCTCGCTGAGTTCCGGATAGAGATAGATAGGATCACGCATAAGGCGAACCATAAAGCTATCCCCCCCTTCTCTACTTTCAATAACTTTCAGTATGGCAACCATAGGGTTTGGTGGCTCTAGCCTGCGCAGGTCCATTTGCAGCATCCCCTCATGCCAATAAAACGGAAAAGCGGGTAAATCGGAAAGATCCGGCAGGGGGGCTAGATCTGCGGTATCTTGTTTTTTAAAATACACCTGCCAATGCTTGGGCGATAATGGAACCCCGTGGCTAGCATAACCCCTTCCCGCCAGCATACGCCGCAATGGTAATGGATTAAACGGCGCTTCGATCAACAAAATACCATCAGGGTTGAGGGTATCCACCTTGGCAAGAATCTGTTCCAGTGGGTCCGCTCCGCTCGCCAATATGGGCCGCACATCAAGCTTCACGCAATCATCTGCGCTTATCTCATCCAACCATTCCGGTCGATCTTCACCCGTCATATCTTCTCTTTCGTAACAATGTCTTGAAGGTAACACAATAAATTGGTATTGTAATGCGTAATTGACATTTTATAATAAGAAATAATCCGGGAATATAATAAGCGAATGGCAAAAATTAGTGAATATAACGCAGAAAGCGGCATTACTGTTCGTAGCGCCCGCGATGGCGACTTGCCCCGCATTATCGGCCTTGACGGGCTGATCAGCGGCATTACCAAGCCCGAATACTGGGAGGAATCCTTTCGTCGTTTTGGCGGGACACAGAGCGGGCGACATTTCCTGGTTGCAGAAAAAGATGGTTATATAGCCGGATTTATCGTCGGAGAAATCCGGGCATGGGAGTTTGGCTCACCGCCCGGGGGCTGGGTTTTCTCGCTGACCGTGGACCCTGATACGCGCCTTGGTGGCGTGGCAACCATAATGTTTGACACCATCTGCCGCTGCTTCAAACAGGCTGGTGTTGATAAAGTTCATACCATGATCGACCGTGATAATATCACCGTTATGTCCTTCTTCCGCAGCCAGGGAATGATGGCCGGCAGTAGTATTCCGTTGGAAATGGACCTGTCAGATCTGGAGGAAATAGCGTGAAATTACAACGATCTAGCAGATTAGCCCTTTACTCTGTTTTGGAACTGGCCTCCCGCCCCGATGAACAATTGTCCGCCTCTGATATTGCGGCAAAATTTGACGTATCACTTAATCATCTGGCAAAAGTTCTGCGTGACCTAGGCCGGGCGAGAATGGTTGAGGCCGTCCGTGGCGCGGGGGGTGGCTATCGTTTTTGCGGCAATGTCCGCCGCACGACCCTGAAGGATGTGGTGGAAGTATTTGAGCCGATCACCCTGCATGATGCTGGAGGCTTCGAGCCGGGCGATAAAACCGAATTTGGTGCATCCCTTGCGGTGGTACTTGGTGAGATAGATGATATCGCGTTAGCCACACTGGATTCAATCACATTGGAAACCATGCTGAAGCTTACCAATAGAGTTCAGAAGCAGACTGCTTTAAAATCTGGTTTAAAATCTGGCTAACCCCTGAAATCAGGTAACGACATTATGCATATGGACGTCATGGGCCTTGTGCTGGGATAAGATTTCCTTGACATTTTTTTCATGTTTTTTGTCCCGAAGATGCACCCACAGAACCAGCCCCCCCTTATCGAGCTGCTTTTTAATCTGTCGCTGGTGGTTAATTCTGAGCAATTTGGCAAGAAAATATCCGAGCAGAGCGCCTATGGCGCCGCCGCCAGAAACCAGAATAGCAATGGTAAAATAACTCTCAACAATAACCGCGCTGGCTATAGCCATACTTATGGCGCCTAGATAGGCCGGAATAGAAATCAATAATCCTTGAGCATTGCCGAAAGAGGCCACATCAAACGGGATTGCCCGAATAATATTGGGGTCGTTTTCAGTCTCTTTGACTGATTTTAAAGAATGGCCAATTTGTTTTTCCACATTTTCAACAGATGGCATAACGGATAATTCACGGCGATCAATTCCTGCACTGCCCAACTCATCAATGACATCAAGCATTTCCTCTTCCGTATCAAATACGGCTACGGCTTCGCGTATAGTCATTCTGCTTCTCCTTTCATCCTAAATAATATTAGCAAATACTACTATATTTCAGGCTAAATTGACAGGAGAAGCTAGATATTAATCTATCTGCCGAAGATATCCGCCGGTGTCAGGATAGGGTCCATAACCCCTGCTTTAAAGATCACCACACGAAACAGGCAAAAACCAACCATGATTGATCCGGCTGCAGCAATAGTCGTTATGAAATTTACGGGCGCAAACATAAGGATCAATAAAGGCAATATAGTCCCTATGCCGATAACCCCATAAATAAAGGCTCGCGACAGAAAGTCTTTTGTCAGAAGTTCATAAGACTGTTGTGCACCTTTTGAACCATTTTTCGCACCATGAAGAAGGCTAAATATGGTCAGAAAAACCGCCACAACAAGGCCAATCTGTACTGTACCAACCAAGGCCAGCTGATTTTCATCTGCAACAGCAAATCCAAAGGCATTTAAGGCCATCACAAGTGTCGTACCCGCCAGCAGTCCGTATAACATACTTGATACCGGCATTAATCCGGTACTCCACAGCGATATGGCGGTTGAATGGGACATAGCGAAGCCCTGATAGACCACGACCATCATCGCCCCCGCCATGGATAGCCAATAGACCGGCATAACAAAAGCTTCTGGTACTATAGCGAACAATTGCCCAAAGACATGTATCACGCCGAAACCAACAAAGAATATAATGCCCCATAAGCCACGGCTGATCCACGAGCGATCGGGCCGTAAAATGGCCCGCCATGCCCGACTAGGCACTCCCATATGGCTTAGATGAAAGAAAGTCTTGCCCACACCCGTTATCAACAGGCCAAGCATGATACCGGGCAGGAAATTCACCAGCATCGACACGATGAACAGCCCGGCGCCTGTTTCACCGCAGAAAAAAGCGGTCGCCATGGGGGTGTCCCAATAACGCTGAAACCGATAACCAGATTTAAAGGTACGCCCGACAAATCCGGGGCGAAGTGTATTTTTTAAACTCATATTAGCCATTACATTTCTCCTCAGATTAATCGATGTAGAACACTTTAGGACGGGTATTTTTTTCCGCTAACGGTTGACGACCCATACGATCCCGTATCAGGCGACTGACCTTGCTATCGGGATTATCAAGATCGCCAAACACCCGTGCATCCGTGGGGCATGTGGCGACACAGGCCGGGTCTTTACCCGCATCCACGCGCTCTGAACAAAAATCACATTTGGTGAAGGTTCCACATTCAAAACGGGAATACCCCTGTTCTTCAAACGGGGTCAGATTGCCGTCACCAAACAAACCATTGGTCAACTGGGTTTCATCAATCTGGGTTCGCATATCGTAAGGACAGGCCACCGCACAGGAACCACAGCCGATACATAACGCACCGTCCACCATGACAATACCGTCATCGCGGGTATATGTGGCACCACTGGGGCATACCTTCTCGCAGGGGGCATCCTCACAATGGTTACATATGGTCGGCAGGTAGGTTCGCGACACATTGGGAAATTCCCCCGTTTCCGCACTTAACGTACGAGTAAAGAACACACCGTCAGGCAGTGAATTCTCCTGTTTACAGGCTACTGTACAGGCGTTACAGCCTATACAGCGTTTAACATCAAATACCATTCCATAACTGGTCATTGCGCTGCCTTTCCATCACTGTAAGCATAAAGGCTACCATCACCCTTCAATTCATCAGGAATTTCGTCAAGCTTGGTCAATTTCACCCGACAAACGGATTCACACTGACCACTACAGGCATCGGTATTTTCCAGATCCGCCGGAAGCATATCATTGAAATGACCGCCGCCATAAGGAACCCCAGCATTCTGTGACATCATCCGCGATAGGGAATTGGATACTCCGATAGTTTCAGGATGAATACCCTCTGTCAGGCCAAGTCGGCCATATATCTTGCCATATGGCGATTCTACCAGAACAAGATCACCATGTTCCAAACCCTTTGCAGCAGCAGTTTTGGTATTCAACTGCAAGGCCGTATGCACCGGATCACGATAAACAATATCCTTGATCCACGGATTACTCAGGCTTTCCCCAAAGTTAAGCTGAATATCCTTAAACGTGATGGCATAAAGGTCATACTCGCCATTATCCTTAAGTACAGGCTCCAGAACCGGCGTTGGCAGGGGTTGATAATCATCCCAGTGCCATTCGTTGCGGATGGGAACCTCGGCATTATCCATGGCTTTTTTCAGGCCATCGCGTTCGCGGATAATATCCTCAATATAGAAATGCAGGCGCATACCATCCCACGGTTTATACCATTTGTCGGTCCGGCGCGGTGTTACCGCATGACCATGTTCGATATACCAGTCAAGGTCCTTACCGTTCCAGTTCAGGCCCTTGCGACGGGCAAGTTCCTTGTCACTATGTTTCTGATCCAGTTCAAGCTTCAGGTTCGGGCTTTCTTCAAAACCATTGACGATATTCAACACGCTGTTCCAGACTTCCAGAAGCCCAAGCCCCTCGGAAATATCATTAAATATATCTTCCTCGCTGCGTGTATCATAAAGCGGATCCGTCATAGGCTGACGCAAACACATACCCTCTGTATGGGGTGGCTCGATCATGGTCATGTTCCAGCTTTCCAGTGAATCATGTCCCGGCAGAATAATATCCGCAAAAGCATTGGTATCATTAGGCACAATATCAATGGCGACAATGAACCGCATACTACGCATGATGTCGAACCAGTCTTCCCGCTTTCCGGGCAGGCTCCAGATCGGATTGGAATGGCAGATCAGCATCACGTCAGGTTCGAAATCCAAACTGAATTTCTCAGGGTTTTTCCAGACCTCTACATTCAGATGCCCCGGATGCACGCCCAATGGGAAATAGCTCATCAGATCCATATTATCCGGCGGAAAGGAGAAACCAGGATGGGGGCCTAATTGATGGGGAGTTCCCAGCAATTGACCGCTGTCACCCTCGGCCACATGACCATTGTCCACCTTCTGATCATCAAGAGTCGCCCCCACATGACCGCCCGGCATATCAATACTACCCACCAGCATATTAACCAGCTTGAAAGCATGGTTGGACTGGGTTGAGTATTTATGGGCATGAGCACCACGGTAATAATTATATCCCGCAGGACGTAGTGGTAATGTACGACCATCAATGTTGATCGTATTTCCAATATCTGCAGCCTCTGAAAATTCGCGGGCGATGCGGCGGATCGTATCCGCAGGCACGGTCGTAATCTCAGACATCTGCTCTGGCGTACATTCTGCCAGAATATCCTTGAACCGTTGAAAAGACGGTTTACAGGGCTTACCACCCACTTCATAAGAGCCCTCAATGGCAAACTCACCTATGGATTTGTCATCATAGGCCTTGGCCTTATTGTCTTTACCGTCCCAGACATAAATTTTATTCTCACTGTCCCGGATGAAATAACCGTCCTCGCCCACAAGGTAAGGCGCATTGGTATCATTCCTCAAGGCTTCATAATCACAAAGCCCCTCTTCTATCAGCACGTGGCAAAGGCCAAGCGCAAAATGACGGTCGGATGCCGGCTTGATAGGAACCCATTCTTCCGCTTTAGCGCCACCGATGGACAGACGCGGCTCAACACAGACCACGCGCATATTGCGCTCAACACGGGCATTTGCCACATGAAAGGCCTGAGCGGCAGTATGAAGATGAGAAGAAAACCCATCACCACTACCATTATTAATCCAGTAATTACAGTAATTTACATCATTCGCCGCCGCAAAGGTGGAATGGATAAAACCGTTCATGGGGTGATAACCACCACCACAGAAGCTACCCGCGGTAGAGAAATAGTTACTATTCCCCACCACCAGAGGCCAAGCCCATAAATAGAGTTTCTGGAAATCTGCAATGGATGGCAGGAGCTTGCGGGGGTCTTCATCAATGGATGTTTTCAGCTCACGGACAGTTGTTTCCATGGCTTCTTCCCAGCTGATCGGCACCCACATGGGGTCAATTCCCGGCCCTTTCTCTGGATTAGTACGCTTCAGGGGCGTTTTAAAGCGTGTAGGGTCATAATGACGCATGATCGCCGCATTACCCTTTGGACATAAGCGACCCATATTAGCCGGGCTATCAGGATCGCCCTCAATTTTGTTAATTACACCATCGTCCGTCACATGAACAACGGTGTTGCAGGAATGTATGCACATCTTGCATGAGGACTTTTTCCATGTTCCGGATTTCATGGAATTCTGAATGGGGGTTTGATCGGTCATTTATGGCTCCCTATTTTATAACCAACTTTCCTGAATTGATGATAGCGATTCTTAATATAGATTTTTAAATGTATTTTCATCATTAAATTTAATAATAGAACTAACATAAAAATTATAAACACGAAAGACGTTTTTTAAAAATTCATCATCCTAGCCAAATGACCTAGTTGACGTGAGTTCGTATTGTCTTCATTATTCCTTTGAATATAGGGAATTAAGGGGAATAAAATGCCGGACAGTGATGGAGCCTTCAGCCATTCCTTTAAAGTAGGCGCACATAAGACATTTAAAAACCCTATGACATATATTGGGGCGGCAATTGTCGGGGGTGTGTCCCTCATGACCAAAGACTTTGCTTGGGGAATTCTTACCCCCTTCATCATCCCGCTATTGGTACAGGCCTCTATCCGCATTCTGGCGGAATATGAATATCAGGGGGTGCTTACAGGCAAAGCGGGGATTTCAGAGCCTGACAGTCCTGAACTTGCTACTATTTCAGACATATCATCCTTTTCTGCGCTTTTTAGATCTATGCAGGAAACTGGCAAACCCCATCTTTTGGTAAAAATTCAGATTAACCCAGCCTCAGAGGTTATCCGGTTGAACGAACTTCATGGTCTTGCAGCAGAAAATACCATGATCAAAATGATCGAAAATCTTATTCAGCTGAATTTTGATGACGGGATGGTCGTCAAAGTTTCTTTCAACGCCTTCATGGTTATTCTGACCGGCGATTACAAAACACACGAAGATCGCCTCCTCACTTTCATCGACGAAAATTCTCCCTCCCGAATAGAAATAAATGACACCATTTATTACCCCAAACTTTTGATTGGAATAACCTCTCTTGGTGATCATCTTGGGGAAAGCTTCTCACGACTTGAAATGGCACTTCAGAAAGCCTTCCTCACATCCGGCAGGGCCTATTGGCATGTAGCCGAGGATAATGAAGAATTTGATATCTACCGCAATAACAGAATTGGGTTGCACCATGTACGCAAGGCACTGGATGATGCAGAATTAGGCCTTTTTGCTCAACCCATTGTCGCTATTGGTGATGGTGTCAAACCCCGTAAATACGAGATACTGCTGCGCCATTACCAAACGGCAACGACCATTAACTCTCCTGCCGAAATCCTGCAATATGCTGATTTTAATAAAGTTTCACAGGATATTGACCTCTATGTCATCACCCTTCTGTGTAAAAATTTCCATAAACTTAACAGCGAAATAGATAGCTTATCCATAAATTTAACCGGGTCTTCCTTTGCCAGTCCACGGTTTGTCGGGCTACTGAATGACATCGTGTCACACTATGAAGTTCCAAAAGAAAAAATCATTCTGGAAGTCACCGAGACCATCGCCAACCAGAATATTTCAAAGGCCATAAGAACCATGGAAAAATTTAAAGCACTCGGCTTTAAACTGGCGCTTGATGATATCGGAATCGGATCGAGCAATTTTCACAACCTGACCAATTTCCCAGTAGATTTTTACAAGCTTGATCGCATTTATTGTGAAGAGATACTGATCAAAGCAGAATCACGCCAGTTCGTTCAGCTAATCATTGATATTGGAAAATCAAAGAGAAAAAAAATTATAGCAGAAGGTATTCCAGATCAGGAAACTATGAAAATTCTGGCTGATATGGGCGTGGATTACTCACAGAGCTTTCTGACCGGAAAACCCAAAGAACTTATCAAAGCACCCAAATTTGAAGCCCCTAATGGTCAGGTGTAATTAAATATCTGACCACTTATCAAATAATTAATCTTCGCTTGGAGTCCATGCAAATTTCTGGAACGGCTCATCAATTGGTGTATGAGCAACATGATTTACATGATTGTGGATTTTGAAGACATACTATCTGTCGAGTTAGAAAAAGCAGGCTGCAAGAATTAATCTCACAGCCTGCTTTATAGAATTCTTATAACTATTTAGAATTTATAGTTGTAATCTAGACGGAAACGATTTCCGTCCTCGATAGTTGTTTTTGCTTCCGCAATATATAATCTTGCTACAAGGTTTGAATTGCCGGTTAACTTGTAAGCAACGCGAAACTCATGACCGGTAAAGTTAGTACCCCGTGTTTCCACAGAAGAACCCCAGCGCATGATATCGTCCTGTGCATAGGATGAATTCACCGCTAATGTTTCGATATCGGAATAGACATAACGTCCAAGCCAATCACCAACATTTTTCAATCCACCAACCTGGAAATGGGCTGTCCAACCAGTAGTTTGGTCAAAATTCGCGGCTGTAAATGCATTTGGATCAGTGGCTGAATAATCTTCGGAGTTGCTATAAAAATCAAAACCAACTCTTAAGGGAAGATCACCCGTTTTGAATTTAGCCTGCGCACTTGCAGTCCAAATTGTAAAGTCGCGACCACCGTTACCATTTTGAAGCCTAACGCCATCCGGATCACTTGGATTAGCATCAATATTCAGGACACCACCAGCAACTGTAAACCCAACGCCATTAGCCTTTGTCTGAAATACGACCTGACCCAATGCAAGATTGCCAGAGAAAGACCGCATACCAACAGGAAGGGAGAAATAACCCGTGTTGAATGTCACTTTACTATTGTCACCAACATTAGTTTTGGCAGATGCCCCGACGCCAACCGGCGTTACATCATCATCCCAGATATTTTCATTCTGCTTCCAAAGCGGCAAACCATTACGGCCAGCCCAAATGGATACATTACCCGTTTTATACTTCAGGAACCATTTATCCAGATTGAAATGAGCATCACCGGTACTGTTATCATTAAAGTCGATAACCGTTATATGCGGTGATTGATGGCTGTCATTAGAACCAGAGCGACCACGAACACCAAACTCAAAATTATCAGAAGGCTTATATTGCAATCCGAGACGCACACGGACACGCGCCCGCGTTCTGTCATCCCGTAAAGCACCAGATGCCTTTTGTGAGTCCCAGTCGGATTCCATCCGCGCCCGGAAATCACCGTAAATTTTAAGCTTGCCTTCATCGTCTAGTGTAATTTTGGCTTCTGCCATTGTGGCTGGCACTGCAAATGCAGCGCCAATCACTAAAGTTTTAAGCGATGT
>DAOWHQ010000080.1:0-5470 GCA_030641355.1 Alphaproteobacteria bacterium | reverse complement strand
GAAGAATTGATAGATAAACTAGGTTATCCCTGGTCAGACTTGAAAGTTCGTACTCTACACGATTTCAGTAAGAAGTATGCACTTGAAGATATTAAGGATTGGCATGGATTATCTCGTTTAATGGAACGTAATGCGGGAATTGGCAAAATTCTGATGACGCAGACAACCACTCCTCAGGATATTCTAATGGCAGGAATTATGGAAAGTCTGACCATTTACAGCCAGTTGAACGACCCGAACCATGCTTATGTATTATGTTTATTATGTATTGGTGAATTTGGTAATGAACCATAAAGATATAAATCTATATATCGCCAACCCCCGGGGCTTCTGTGCCGGGGTTGACCGGGCTATCCAGATCGTTGAGATGGCACTGGAAAAATATGGCTCACCGGTCTATGTCCGTCATGAAATCGTCCACAATAAATTTGTCGTTGAGGGGCTAAAAAAGCGCGGCGCCATATTTGTTGATGAGCTGGATGAAGTGCCAACTGATGTTCCGGTAATCTTTTCTGCCCATGGTGTGCCCAAATCAGTACCTGCAGAAGCCCGCCGCCGCCAGATGCTTTATGTGGATGCCACATGCCCCTTGGTTAGTAAGGTGCATAGGGAAGCGGAACGGCATGAAAAATCTGGTTCCGAGATCATTATGATCGGTCATGCGGGCCATGCGGAAGTAGTGGGAACCATGGGGCAGGTTGGCGAAGGCCGGATCACGTTGGTGGAAACACCGCAGGATGTGGAACAGCTTGATCTGAAAAATGCTGACAATGTGGGCTATATCACACAGACCACATTATCTCTGGATGATACGGCTGATATTATTGCTGCGCTTAAGCTAAAGTTTCCCAATATTCAGGACCCGCGCAAAGAAGATATTTGCTATGCCACGACTAACCGTCAGGGCGCGGTCAAGGTATTGGCGGAAAAAGCGGCGGCAGTTCTGATTATCGGTGCGCCCAATAGCTCAAACTCAAAACGTCTGGTGGAAGTTGCCAATCGGCAGGGCTGCAAGGCCATGTTGATCCAACGGGCTGGGGATATTGACTGGGGCTGGCTTTCGGGGATTGACAATGTTGGTATTTCTGCGGGGGCATCCGCGCCGGAGGTTCTGGTGGAAGAGGTGATTGCAGCATTTCGCGATCGCTATAATGTAAATCTGGAAACGGTTATGACTGTCGAAGAAAATGTTCAGTTCAAGCTACCTGCAATTCTGTTGAAAGAGGACTGAGTATGGCTGTTTATACCCATGTCAGCGCATCTGAAATATCTGAGTTTATGGCAAGTTATGATGAAGGGGAAGTGACCTCCCTCAAAGGTATTGCCGAAGGCGTGGAAAATACTAACTATATTCTGCAAACTGCCAAGGCATCATATATTCTGACCCTCTATGAAAAGAGGGTAAATCCTGATGATCTGCCATTTTTCCTAGGGCTGATGGATCATCTTGTACGCAAGGGGACCAACTGTGCGGCGCCCGTAAAGGACAGGCAGGGAAATATCCTGAAAACGCTATGTGGTCGTCCGGCGGCACTGATCAGCTTCTTACCCGGCCTTTCAGTTAACAGACCTAAACCGGAGCATTGTTTTCAGTTGGGTCAGGAAATGGCGCGGATGCACGGGGCAGCATCTGATTTCAAGCTTGGCCGGAAAAATGCTCTGTCCGTTGAGGGCTGGCAAAAGCTGGTCAATCAATGTGAGGACCGCGCTGATGAAGTTGTGGCAGGTCTGTCGGACCTGTTACATGATGAAATGGCTTTCCTGAGGGAAAACTGGCCAAAAGATTTGCCGGAAGGGATCATTCATGCGGATTTATTTCCCGATAATGTATTCTTTATGGGCGGTGATCTGTCGGGTTTGATAGACTATTATTTCGCGTGCAATGACATATTGGCCTATGATGTGGCCATATGTATTAATGCATGGTGTTTCGAGAGGGATGGCGCATTTAACGTCACCAAGGCAAGGCGTCTTCTTCGGGGGTATGTTGGTGAGCGGGCCATGTCTGATGGTGAGATGAAGGCTTTGTCTATCCTGTGCCGGGGCGCTGCTTTCCGCTTTCTCTTGTCCCGTCTTTATGACTGGCTCAATCAGGTGGAAGGGGCGTTGGTAAAGGTAAAAGACCCAGCGGAATATATCAATAAACTAAAATTTCACAGGGCGGTGGAAAACCCATCAGAATATGGATTAGATGTATGAAAGAAGTAACAATTTATACGGATGGTGCCTGTTCAGGCAATCCGGGGCCGGGGGGCTGGGGTGCATGGCTTATCTCTGGCAAGCACGCCAAGGAGCTTACGGGCGGCATGGCGGAGACCACCAATAATCAGATGGAACTGACCGCGGCCATCGAGGGATTGAAATCCCTGAAAAACCCTTGCCATGTGATGCTTTTTACGGATAGTGTTTATGTCAAGGATGGCATTACCAAATGGATACACAACTGGAAAAGAAATGGCTGGCGGACGGCAAACCGTAAACCTGTCAAAAATGCCGAGCTATGGCAAGCTCTTGAAGTGGCTGTGGAAAGGCATGATATTACTTGGAAGTGGGTCAAGGGCCATGCCGGTGATCCGGGCAATGAGAAAGCCGATGAGCTGGCGCGGCACGGCATGGCAGAATATCAATATTAAATAAGGGGTAGAAAATGTCACGGGATGATTTATTTAAGGCCATAGATGTTGCAGATGAAGTAAAACTTCGCGAGCTTCTTGCCAAAGACAAAGCGCTCGCATCAAGTCGCAGTACGGACGGTGTCTCGGCAGTGCTGTTCACGCTGTATCTGGCAAAATATGAACTGACCAATGCCCTGCTTGAAGCTAATCCGGAACTAGATCAGTTTGATCTGGCTGCGTTGAATATGCCAGAAAAACTGATGGTTGTTCTTGAGCAGGATACGGATATTGATCAATTGAGCGGTGATGGGTTCTCTGCCCTTCATTTAGCAAGTTTTTTCGGGGCGCTGGAGGCCGCGGCTATTTTAGTTGAGAAGGGGGCTAATGTTAACATCCATGCAGGGAATATGTCAGATCTGAGGCCGTTGCACAGTGCTTGTGCTGCGGGGCAGGGCGCTATCGTTGGTTTGTTATTAGAGGCTGGCGCGAAACCCAATGTCATACAGGTTGGAGGTTACACCCCTCTTATGACTGCGGCAAGTCTTGGCAATGCACCCGTGGTAGATATGCTGTTGAAATATGGAGCAGACGCCGCTGTGAAATCTGATGATGATAGAATAGCCGCTGATTTTGCCAAGGCTGCTGATTTTGAAGGTTTGATGGATAAACTGCTATAGGGGGCGTTTGATGCGAACTTTTATTTTTGCTAGTCTCCTTATGGGTTGCTTTATGATCGGCAATAGTGACGTGAATGCAGGGGATGTATGGCCCCAGTCTCATCGGGGTGATCGAAACGTGGGTGCACAACTTGCTACCCGATCTCAGGTTATTGCAAGAAATGGTATGGCGGCAACAAGCATTCCTTTGGCAACTCAGGTGGCGCTGGATATTCTTAAACAAGGCGGGTCTGCGGCATATTAAATGTTGAATCAGGGATTGAAACAAGCGTAGTGGAAGAACTACGTGCGCGGGGTCATAATGTAAAAGTCAGCAAAGGCGGGTATGGCGGTTATCAGATGATCCTGTGGGATGAAAAGCAGGGCGTTTACAAAGCCGCCTCTGAAATGCGCAAAGATGGTCAGGCTGCTGGCTATTAATATCTCAAGAAAAAGCCAAAAAAAAACAAGACTTGCAGTCTTGCTTTTTTTTAATTTATTAATTTATTATTTTTAGTCGATAATTATTTTTTAATTTATTCGACGTGGTGTAAGATTTTCCCTCCCAAGACTTGGGCCTCACGTTCGAAGGAGACATTAGTCGAGCTTCTTCTTACTGTCACTAATTAATATTGCTTTTGGATAAATTTTTCGCCAACTGTTGCAAAAAACACACACTTATGGGATATTAACAAAACACTGGTGTTATATGGGATAACAGGAGAGAAACTCATGTGGCGATGTATTTTTGCAACATTAATTATTAATAAACTATTAATGTTGCCAAGCGTTTCGGCTGAAACAAAAGCCTATATTACGGTTGAAAACTGTCGGGCTTTAAAAAGGCATATCCCGGCAGATGATGTGAATTATAAATCCGGTGTGGATGTGCAGGGTCGGGCTGTTGCGTCTGCGGATTTATCACCAGCACCGGATTTTGGATTGAAAGATGAAATTTCTTTTCAACTGATTCTTGATGTTGCCAGAGAAAATCGTGCCAAGAAAAATAACAATAGCGCAAACTCACAGAAACAGTTTAGGGATCATCCGGGCCTTGAGGGCAATATAAACCTTGGTCAAATCGTGATAAAAGACGGTAAGGTGACCCTTGATGGCAAACCGCTAGCTGCGCAGCAACAAATTGAGCTAAGTGAATTTTGCAAGAAAAGTAAAAATCTGCCTTAATCGTCCTAGCAATAAGCAGGCGGGACGTTTATAAAAACTAAATTATTTAATTCATAAGGTTATCACTATGCGTCTTTCGTCCTGTTTTATGCCTACGCTTAAAGAAAATCCTGCAGAGGCTCAAGTTACGTCCCATCGTCTGATGCTGCGGGCGGGTCTTATTCGTCAGACCAGTGCCGGGATTTATATCTGGCTACCGCTGGGTCTTCGGGTGATGCGCAAGATTGAACAGATCGTCCGCGAGGAACAGGATAGAGCCGGGGCGCAGGAAATTCTCATGCCCACCATCCAGCCTGCGGAGCTTTGGCAGGAAAGTGGCCGTTATGATGCTTATGGCAAGGAAATGCTGCGCATTACAGACCGTCACGGACGTGAAATGCTTTACGGCCCCACCAATGAGGAAATGGTCACTGATCTGTTTCGCGGTGATGTGAAGTCTTACAAAGACCTGCCAATAAATCTCTATCATATTCAGTGGAAGTTCCGCGACGAAGTCCGTCCGCGCTTTGGCATCATGCGGGGCCGTGAATTCCTGATGAAAGATAACTATAGCTTTGACATTTCACCGGAAGCGGGCCGCATTTCCTATGACAAGATGTATGTGGCTTACCTGCGCACCTTTGCCCGTCTTGGTCTGGTGGCTATCCCGGTGCGTGCTGATACTGGTGCTATTGGTGGCGACCTGAGCCATGAGTTTCAAATTCTGGCGGAAACCGGGGAAAGCACACTTTATTATGACAAGGAAATAGAGAATTTTGAACTGGCCAGCCTGACCGGAAATATTGCGCCGGAAACCATAGAAAAACTGCAAGGCCTCTATGCCATGGAAGAGGAAAAACATGATCCTGATAATTGTCCGGTGGCTGCGGAAGACCTTCGCACGGCTAAAGGCATTGAGATCGGGCATATTTTCTTCTTTGGCACCAAATATTCCGAAAGCATGAATGCCAAGGTAGCCGTGCCGGAAGGTAATTTGATACCCGTGGAAATAGGATCATACGACATCGGGGTTTC
>DAOWHQ010000024.1:0-16504 GCA_030641355.1 Alphaproteobacteria bacterium | reverse complement strand
GAGAGCTACAGATACTGTTACTGAATCCGCTGAGTAGGTCTTCGATCCAGACTCGCCTGATTTTCCAGGCAGTCTCAAAAAACCTCCCTGGCAGCTTGGCGAATACCTGTAAAGTTGAAGTGGGAAATTCCTGAGTTATCAGTAGGACCTCTAGTGTGAAAACCAGCAGAAAAGAATACGACGTGATCATTCTGGGCGCAGGAGCTGCTGGATTGATGTGCGCCTTTACTGCTGCGCACCGAGGACTGAAAGTTCTGGTTCTGGAGAAGGCCAACAGGCCAGGCAAGAAGATTTTAATGTCCGGTGGTGGGCGCTGTAATTTTACCAATATTGATGCCGGCCCTAAAAACTTTCATTCTGAAAATCCGCATTTTTGCGTCTCGGCCCTGCGCCGCTACCCACCAAAGAATTTTATCGCCTTGGTGGAGAAGCATGAGATTGCTTACCATGAGAAAAAACTAGGCCAGTTATTCTGTGACGGAAAATCCCATCAGATCATCGATATGCTGATCAAAGAATGTGACGATGTGGAGGCTGTCATTCGTACATCCCATATGATTGAAGATATTCAGAAGACAGAAGATGGCTTTCAGCTTAACGACAGGATCACTTGTCAAGCGTTGGTGATCGCAAGTGGTGGCAAATCTATCCCGAAAATGGGGGCGAGCAGTTTTGGCTATCAGCTGGCACAGCACTTCGGTCATAATATCATTGACCCTGAACCGGCCTTGGTGCCCTTCACATTTCAGAATGAGATGCTGGATAAAATGAAAGCACTGGCGGGGGTTTCTCAGGATGCGGTGGTTACGGTCGGTAAAAAATCCTTCGCAGAGGCAATTTTATTCACCCACCGGGGCCTGAGTGGCCCGGCCATATTGCAGATTTCGTCCTATTGGCTACCCGGTGACGAGGTTAGGGTCAATCTGTCGCCCCTGCGGGATATGCTTGAATTTTTAAAAGAGCAAAGAACCGCCCAGCCCAAGCAGGAACTTCATAATATCCTGACCCAGAGGTTTGCCCGAAGATTGGCGCAGTTTATCTGTGATCAGGCGGGCGTGGATGGGCGGCTCGCCGATCTGTCCAATAAAAAACTGGAAAAAGTCGCCGACTTCATCCATGACTGGCACATCCGACCAAATGGCACCGAAGGGTTCAGAACCGCCGAAGTGACCCGCGGCGGGGTAGATACCCGCGAAATATCGTCGAAAACTTTTGAGAGCAGCAAAGTCGCCGGTCTTTATTTCATCGGCGAGGTTCTGGACGTCACCGGACAATTGGGCGGCTATAATTTCCAGTGGGCTTGGGCGTCGGGCCATGCAGCGGGGCAATATGTTTGATTTGCACCATCGATCTCGTAAACGTTATTAGAAAAGGAGTTATTTTGGGGGCCGTATATTGTGATTTGACTTTTTGCCAGAGTTGATTATATACCGTTATCGGTCAAATTTGCCAAAAATGATTAATAAGGGTACACTCTTTATTAACATGACAACTGTAGTCTAAAGGATATTGGAAATATTATTGCGGGGTTTGCTATGTATAATCCGATAAAAGCGGCTCAGGTTATTGCCTATTTTGCATTACAATCTGAGACAAAATCAATTTCTATATTGAAGGCGATTAAATTGGTCTATCTTTCTGATAGAGCTAGTATCGAAAAATGGGGTTTCCCTATACTTGATGAGGTGCGTGTTTCCATGCCTCATGGACCTGTCAATTCATCCACATATAGCCATATAAATGGTGAGCATGATTTAGAAAAATGTGGCTGGTCACGATTTCTAACAGATAGGGCTAAACACGAAGTTTCTGCGACGGATTTAATATCTGTTGATGACTTAATTGAGCTTAGTGAGGCAGACATTGAATGTATGGAGCAAGTGTGGTCAGAATTTGGAGAAATGGATCGGTTTGAATTACGTGATTGGACCCACAAACCTGAAAATATACCAGAATGGGAAGATCCTGGTTCCGGCTCCAAAAGTATTCCTTTGAAAAGAATAATGATTTCTTTGGGAATGAAGAACATTGACAATCAAATAGAGACTATCTGTGATCACGAAAATATAGATAGGCTATTTGACGCTATTTCGGTTACACCAAAACACACTATGTAAATTCATAATTTTAGCCGTATGATGACTGTGAAGATAAACAGTTACATTAAATAGGGGGGATTGTTGGACGTTAAGTTTTTTAGAAAAGGAACATTACTTATTCCGTCCGGCACAGGGTTTGATACTGACAAAAAGCATTTGTTTGTTATTTGCAATGACACCTGTACAGATGG
The DNA here is from genome assembly GCA_030641355.1 of Alphaproteobacteria bacterium. GTDB lineage: Bacteria > Pseudomonadota > Alphaproteobacteria > Sphingomonadales > Emcibacteraceae > Paremcibacter. The sequence goes on along the minus strand of DAOWHQ010000024.1, from coordinate 14,214 downwards.
GATGAATTTAATAGTTCCATTAGTAACTTGGAAAAACAGCTATAGCGATGATACATGTGTGCTAAATGTCGGGGATCATCCATTTATTAAACATCGTTCCTATATACAGTATCGCTTTACGCGTTTAGTGACGGCAGAAGATTTAATGGTGGGTATTAATAATAATGCTTTTACAAGGCATTCGGATTTCATGGAATTTTATTTTCTGAAAATAAAAAATGGCATTGTTAGATCAAAACAAACGCCTCGGCAATTCAAAAAATATGCTTATGATGTAATTGGCATAAGTCAGCCACATTCCGAATTCTGATCACATAGCACCTGTAATGACTTGCTTTTCTTACATAATTCCTTAACGTCCCTTTATGGAATTTATTGAGATATATTTGCCTTTGATCCTGTTGATGCTGGCCAGTGGTTTGCTGGGCGGCGTTATGGCGGGGTTGATGGGTATTGGCGGCGGCATTGTTATCGTGCCGGTGCTGGAATTTGCCTTGGCCTTCATTGGGGTTGATCCGGCGATCCGTATGCATGTGGCGGTAGCCACGTCACTGGCGACTATCATTCCCACGTCCATTTCATCATCACGGGCGCATCATAAGCGCGGCGCGGTTGATTTTTCGCTCGCCAAAAAATGGGGTCCGGCTATATTTATGGGCGCAGCTTTTGGAAGCTGGCTGGCGGCGCAGGTGGAGACCTCGGTTCTCACGGCAATTTTTGCTGTTGTGGCCTTGCTCGTTGCTACCAAGATGATCCTGCCCATGGAAAAAATCAGATTGGCGGATAGCGTTCCGAACGGTGTTCTTGGTTCTATATTTCCGGCAACCATCGGCGGTGTTTCCACCATGATGGGGATCGGCGGCGGGGCGCTGAGCGTGACCACTTTGACCATCTTTAATATGCCCATTCATCGGGCGGTGGGAACATCCGCTTTTTTCGGACTGTTGATAGCTGTGCCGGGAACTATTGGATTTATGATCATGGGGCAGGGGAATATGGCCTTGCCGGTGGGCAGTGTGGGGTTTGTCAATGTGATCGGTTTTCTGATCCTGTCTCCGGCGACGTTCCTTGCGGCGCCCCTTGGGGTGAAAATTGCTCATGCCTTGAGCCAAAGACAGCTAAGTCAGACGTTTGGTGTTTTTTTGATGATTGTTGCCGCCCGTATGCTGTACCGTACATTCATGTGAGAATAGAGGGGAAATAATGTCACAATTAGATGAGTGCTTTAACCTAGATGATTTCCGCGTGTTAGCGAAAAAACGTCTGCCGCGCATGGTCTATGACTATCTTGATGGCGGGGCCGATGATGAGGTAACGCTGGGTCGTAATCAGAGCAGTTTTTCAAATATACAGTTGATGCCGCGAGCACTGCGTGATGTGAGCAATATTGACCTTTCCACCACCGTCCTTGGGCAACAAGTGGATATTCCGGTGTTACTGTCACCCACGGGACAGACGCGTATGTTTCACCATAGCGGTGAGTCTGCCGTGGCGCGGGCAGCAGCAAAGGCCGGAACAATATATAGCCTGTCGTCGGTTTCCAGTACATCCATAGAGGACACCGCTGCCGCCAGTGACGGCCGCAAATGGTTTCAGATTTATGTGTGGCGAGATCGGGAAGTGATCAAAGAATTCATGGATCGTTGTCGGGAGAGTGGCTATAACGCCCTGTGTCTGACGGTTGATCTGCCCGTGCATGGTAATCGGGAGCGGGATTTGCGTAATCAGCTGACCTTTCCCGCAGCGGTGGCCCCAAAGGTGGTGGCGGATGTTTTGTCTCATCCGCGTTGGCTCTATAATTATTTAACCCACCCAAAAATAGAAATTGCCAATGTGAAAGGCTCACGAAATGCCAGTGTGCCAAAAGAAGTGACCCTGTTGGATTATGTCTCCAAGCAATTAGACTCAAGTGTGAATTGGGATGATGCCGCATGGATGATTGAGCAATGGGATGGGCCGTTTATTATCAAAGGTATCGTGAACCCTGAGGATGCGAAACGGGCCGTGGAGATCGGTGCCCGTGCCATCATTGTGTCCAATCATGGCGGTCGTCAGCTTGACTTTATGCCGCCGACAATTGAGGTTCTGCCACAGATCGTGAAAGCGGTGGCAGGGCGGGCGGAAATTTTGCTCGACAGCGGGGTTCGGCGCGGCACCGATGTGATTAAAGCTTTGGCACTTGGGGCCACGGCGGTAATGATCGGGCGGCCTTATCTTTATGCCCTTGCTGCCGGTGGTGAAGCGGGCGTGGATAGGATGTTTGAGCTTCTCAGGGCTGAACTCATGCGCGATATGGCGATGCTCGGCTGCACTAAAATATCCGATCTGACACCGGAATATATTTATTAATTTTTGAGAAAGTTAAGGATCACATCCTGTAGGTGTTTTTCGTGGAGCAGGCTGACATGACCGCCATCCCGTTCATGGACGGTGCATTTGGGGCCACGGGCGCGCATCATAGCCACCTCATGGTCGGGGACGATGGTTTTTTTTGCGTGGAGCAGAAGAGTCTTGGCTGTTATTTTCTCATAATGATGCCAGAGGTCAAAATCCTGCCCATGCAGGCTGAACTGATTGGCGAGCGCCGGATCATTCTGATAGGTGAATTGCCCATCATCGGTCTGACGACACCAGTTTTCGGCCAGATACCGCCATCTTTTATCATCCAGAACCAGCCCGCCTCTGGATAATACATCCTTGAGATAGCTTTCAAATTTGGTGAAATTGTTAAACAGGGGTGGGCTGGCGATATTTTTCATGGCGGCCTGTCGTAACCAGTCGGGAAAACCCGGCCCCACATCATCAAGAATAAGGTGGCTGATCTCACATTCCGTCATAATACTGCCCAGTAAAATACCTAGCCCCCCGCCCTTGGAGGCGCCGATCCAGCGCACAGAGGTCAGGCCAAGCTGTGCCAAAAGATCACGGGCGATGGCGGCATAGGTGGTCAGGCCGGGGTCTTTCTTTTTGTCATGCGCCCAGTCAGACAGGCCACAACAGATGGAATCCGGGCAGATCACATGATAATTTTGGCTAAGACGGGCGGCCAGTTCCTTATAGTCCCGGCAGGTGCCGATCACACCGTGCCAGATGATGACAGTATCATGATCAGGGTTACCCCATTCCAGAAAATGGATATTCCGGCCCTGACATGTGAGGAACCGTGATTGGGCATGAGGCGTATTTTTAACGGGAATCCCCCTGAATATTTTTTAATACCCGATTGAGAAGGTCGAGTAATTGTTGTTTGTTTTCATCAGAAAACCCTTCCAGTGCCAGGTCTTCCCGTGAAAAAGCCGGCACAGAGGCCGTCTGAAATTTTTCGTGGCCTTTTTTGGTCAAATAAACCAACACGTAGCGATTGTCTTTTTTCCGGAGTTTCCGTATGACAAGCTTTTCCTTTTCCATGTTGTCAATCACTCGGCTGACCGATGATTGCTCCATCATGGTAAAGGTGCAAAGACCGCTCATATTTCGACCATCCTTGGCATGAAGGGCGCAGAGAATCCGCCAGCGCGAGACGTTTATTTTCTGCGGGCGCAGACAATCCCGTAAATCCATATTCATCCGGTTGGTGATCCGGTACATAACATAGGGTATGAACCCATCAAGAAATGTTTCTGTATCTTCTGAAATTCTATTTTTACTCACGGTTAATTATCCTCTACACCCTGTATTACTTGCGGAATAGTAGGATGGTTTGACAAATATGGCTACCCATAACTGACAGAAAAGATTATGGTTTCCGGAAAATATGAAAAAAGATATTGTTGATGACCAAGAGATTTAAAAAGCGGGACTTGATTTTACAGGAAGCCAACCGGCTTTTCACCCACAAGGGCTTTGCGGCAACCTCGCTAGAGGATATTGCCGAGGCGGTGGGGATCAAACGGGAATCGCTTTATTATTATTACCCGGGCAGATATGACCTTCTTTATGAGATTATAGAACCACAGATTGCCCATGTTATTGAAAATTTTAAAGTGATTGTGGCCACGGATGCGGGGCTGGAAAAAACCGTCCGGCGCGGCATTGCCAATCATCTGAAATATTTTAATTCAAGCTACCTGCATATGGCCATGGCTGTGCGAAAAAACAGCAAGGATGATGTGCAGCAGAAATTTATCCGCTTGCACGATATGTTCAAGGCCTATGAAAACATCTGGATCGAGCTGGTCAGTGCGGCCTGTGATCGCGGGGAAATCAGAACTGATATGTCACCCAAAATACTGGTCTATTCCCTGCTCGGATTATGTAACAGCCTGTCGAGCTGGTACCGGCCTGACGGGGAGTTATCACTCGATCAGGTTGCCCGGAATTTTTCAGATATTATTTTGGGCGGGATTAAACCGTCTTAACCGGTTTTTTCAAAATCCGGTTTGCGACGTTCCATAAAAGCTGAAATACCTTCGCGGGCGGCATCGGTGCAGGCGCTGTCACCGAAAGCCCGATAGCCCACTTCAAGCGCATCCGCCAATGATGTGGCCTGTGCGGCTTTAGCCACGGCATTTTCAATGATACCAATGGTTTCGCGGCTTAAAACCTGTCCAGTGATGGCTGTCGGGTCCGCCGCCTCAAAGGGCGCGATATCAACAGGGCTGTCGGAGATTTGATGGCGTGTGCCGCTTAAATAAGCGACTTGCCGGATGGCGGCGGGGATAAGCGCCTGCGGATCAGACACAATTTCCGTAAACATACCGATTTTAAGGGCTTCTTTTGCGGTCAGCTTCTCGGCCTGCGTTAGCATACGGTTAAAAGTAGCTGCCGCCTCTGGCCAGCGGCGGTAGGGGATTACCATGGCCCCGATGCCCGGAACAATGCCAAGGGTAACTTCCGGCAGTTGCATCCATGCGCTATCCCGTGCCACCAAAGCATGGCAGCGGGTGGCAAGCTCCAGACCACCACCAAGGGCAAGGCCATTGAGGGCGGCGACAACCGGCTTTGGACAGCTGTCCAGATGAACCAGCAGCCGCGAACAACTTAACGCATAGTCAATGCTTTCAAGCTTATGACCGAGCATGGTCGGGAATTTGCCAATGTCTGCGCCGGCACAAAAAGCCTTGTCACCATAGCCCGTGATCACAAAGCCCTTAACGGCGGAATCATTTTCATAGGTTTTAATGACCGACAGAATTTCATCGGTCATCTGATCATGAAGCGCGTTCATTGCTTCGGGTCGGCGCAGGGTGATGACCTTGACCCCGTCCACATCATCCACCAGAATATTGCGGAAGAAATCCAGATATTCTACGATGGGTTTTTTCGGCTGGGGCATCCCCGGTTTATAGTCGGCGAATTTACCCAATATGCGCATGACTTCTGTTTCACCATACTCTTGCATCAGTGCCAACGGCCCTTTTTTGAACGCGAAGGCCAGACAGCAGCCCAAATCAAAATCCGCCGCCGAACCGATGGAACGGTCCAGAATATCCACGGTTTGAGAAAATAATATGCCAAGCAGGCGGTCACGGATGGTCTGCGCCGTCTCTGGATCCACATCGCAGGGTGCGCCGGGCGGGTTGGTTTCCCATTTGTCCACTTCGTTGAAGATGGTCGCCGGGGTGTAATGATCACCCTCTTCTGCGGCCTGAACCGTGTTGGTTTCAACGATGATCGGGTTGCCATTGGCACAATTCAGCACAAAAAACGGCCCCGCATGAACCAATTCCATAGCCACACTGTCAATTTCCGCCGGGCTGGCAATATCCAAAAGCAAAGCTGCCTCATTGCACCAATTATCAAAAATTCGGTCGAGCATAAAGCAGACTGCGTCAGTGGTGACCATGGGAACCTTGCCGGTTATGCCAAAGAACCAGCGCAGATATTCAGCTAAAGCCGGATCGGCGCCCTTCCAATTGACGACCTCAACCACAGGGTTCTGGAAGGCGGGGGCGAAGAAATGGGTGACGGTGGCCCGTTCCGGATGATCCAGATGGGAGAATAACCATTCCGCTGGCAGCGAACTGGTGTTGGAGGTGATCAGGGCATCGGGCCGGACATTGGCCTCTATCATGGAAAAGATTTTTCTTTTAAGCGCCAGATCTTCGGTGGCGGCTTCCAGCACCCAGTCACAATCTGCAAGCGCGGCATAATCGGTGGATGTCACCAGATTTTCTCGCACAGATGCGGCCTGTGCCTGCGTGAGCTTGCCCCGCTTCAGGCCCTTTTCCACATAAGCATGGATACGTTCCAGAGCATTGGTCAGCGCCTGTTCGTTAATATCGATCAGTACCAACGTCAGGTCTTGCAAAGCGCTTTTCAGGTAATAACCTATATCAGGGCCAATAGTTCCCGCCCCAATGATGGCAATGGATTTTGGCATTTTTCGGGCTGGCGCGAGTAATATGGGATTCTGGACGCTCATTTCAATTTTCCTTAAAATTTATTGCAGGTGTATGAGATTAATTCTACATTAACGTAGAATTTTTATCAACTGTTGTAAAACAGGTTAAAAAATATTATCCTTCAGGTAGGTGACTATAGACTTTATGGGTATTTATGAAAAAAGAGCAGGCATTATTCATAGAGCAGATGTATCAGGATAATCACGAAGGTTTCCTTCGGTTTCTGATGCAGAAAACTCAAAATATGGATGATGCCCATGATGTTCTACAGGAAGCTTTCCAGAAATTAATAAAGCGGGACGGGCTGCGGGAAATGGAAAACCCTCGCGCCTATCTCTACCGCACCGCCACCAATATTATAATTGATCGCCAACGCAAAGGACAGCATCACATCCGCTATATCCGCGAAGTGCTCGGCGGCGGGGATGGAGGAACGGCGAGTTTAAGCGCGACAATCCCACCCGACCGACAGGTGGCCGCCCGACAGGAACTGGATATGATTTATCAGGCGCTGGAAGTTTTACCTGAAAAATGCCGTCGGGCCTTCCTCATGCATCGGGAGCAACATATGAAATATAGTGAAATTGCCGATACACTGGAGATTTCCATTAGTATGGTGGAAAAATATATGATAATGGCTCTTAAACATTTAAGATGTAAATTAAAGTAAAAAAAACTGAGGGGTCTTAGACGCGGACCGTTTATGGTACGTAACGGGATGAAGATTGTATAGATGACTGACCAGATATTAGACGATACCTTGCTGGATGAAGCAACCGAATGGTTTGTGAAGATGCGCGCCGATGATATATCGGAGCCGCGTTCGGATGACTTTGTGCAGTGGATAAGCCAAAGCCCAAGCCATCAGGCAGCCTATGCTCAAATTGGTGGGTTTTGGGATGACCTTTCGGTTCTGGAAACCAAAAACACGGCCCATCAGCCCCGCAAAGCATCTAATAGTAATTTTGTGTCACGGCATTGGTCCCCAAGAGCCATCGCCGCATCTATTGCCTTTTTTGTCATTAGCATCGTCGGGTTTAATTACGGCGATAGTCTCCTGATGGATAGCCATGCCACCAGGGTAGGCGAGCTGGCGGATATTATTCTGCAGGATGGCTCGCATCTGGTAATGAATACAAATTCGAAGGTCAGAATTGATCTTCAGGATGATAAAAGGATTGTTTATCTGGACTCCGGCGAAGTTTTCTTTGACGTGACCAAGGATAAATCCCGCCCATTTTATGTGGAAACAAGCGGCGGCCTTGTACGGGTTTTGGGTACCAAATTTAATATTCGCCAACGCGGCAACAGCAGCGACGTGACAGTTCTGGAGGGGGCTGTTGGGGTTGTGGATTATGGCCGCATGAAAGATAATATGGGCGCATTGTCCCTAGACGCCACGCTGGCCCCGGGCCAGAGGTTCACGCTGGGAAATGATGCGCTGGCCAATGTTGCCCAGCTTGCGGATGAGGCGGCTGTTCTGGCATGGCGTGAGCGCAAGCTGATCTATAATGGGGAAAGCTTCAGGGAACTGGTACAGGACATTAACCGCTATTATGACGCTGAAATCCGCATTGGTGACCCGTCCTTAAATGATATTGAAGTTGTGGCTATCTTAAAAATAGAAGATCGCGGCGCAACCCTGAGGGCACTGGAGACGACATTCAATGTCACTGCCCGACCCATATCAGAAGACCTTATCTATCTCTATCCCAATAAATAAAAATATTGTATAGTCACCTAAAATAAACCCTATGGGAGGTTATTGAAGGAATGCGACAAAAAATTGTCGGTGTCTTTCCTATGTTCAAGACGGTGTGGCAGGTCATGAATAGAGTTATATTGGTTAGCCTTGCACTTGTGTTCGGGACTAGCCTGTATTGTTATGCTCAGCTTGAAAATAAGAAAAACTTCCACATATCTGCGCAATCCTTATCAACGGCACTTCTGACTTTTGGTGAACAGGCAGACTTATCTCTGTTGGTACGAAAAAAAGACACTGACGGTAAAACCTCCACTGCCCTGCAGGGGAAATTATATCCAAGAGAAGTCCTGAGACTGCTGTTGAGGGATACAAAACTGGGTTTTAAATATATCGACCGGAAAACGGTCTCTATCTCCCCGGATTTATTCAAACAGCAACAGCCGGATAATATAACCCGCAAGGACGCATCGCCCAAAGCACAAGACTTAGAATCAGAACCCGACCTTTACGCCCCCATTGATGAAGTGGTCGTCACCTCTCTGCGCCGCAAAAGTAATATGCAGAAAGCACCGGTGGCGGTGACTGTCATTAAGCCGCCGCTGATTCGCGAGGCCCGTATTCATGGTCTGCAGGATGTGGGAGCCCGCGTTCCCGGTCTGACGGTGGCAAGTTTCAGCATCGGACAGCCCACCATACATATGCGCGGCGTTGGCTCTAATGATGATGGTGCGGCACTGGATAATTCCATTGTTATGTTTGTTGATGACGTTTATGTGGGCCGGATCACCGCTATCAGCATGAATTTTTTCGACCTTGAGCAGATTGAGATCATGCGCGGACCTCAGGGCACTTTATACGGCAAAAATGCCATCGGCGGAGCCATCAATGTCACCAGTAAAAACCTCACAGAACAATTATCCGGCGAAATAGAGGCCACCGTTGGCAATTACAGCCGGCGTGATCTGCGTGGGGTGATCAGTGGCTCCCTCAAGGATGATAAAATTCTGGGCCGGCTGGCTTTTCATTCCCGCAAGCGGGATGGCTGGCAGGAAAGCATCTTCCTGCCCGATATTAAACAGAATGATGAAAATACATGGTCAGGCAGGGGCAAGCTCCTGTTTGCCCTCAGCGATCAATTGCAAGTGGATATAAACGGCGATTACAGCCGGGATGATTTGGAGAGTACGGGGCGTATTCCGGTGGTGGGGCGTATTCCGGTACGACTGCTGGGGTCTGACGGGTTACCAACCGGGCAGACGGCTCTACCGACTGATATTTTTGAAAGCCTGGGCGGTAGTGCCAAAAACGCCATCAATAGCGACCGTGGCTTCACCGATCGCACCATTTGGGGTCTGAGCAGTCGGGTCAGTCGGCAGGGGGATTATGGCAGGCTCCTGTCTATCACCGCCTATCGCAAGACGGATTTTTCATGGTTGGAGGATTCCACCGGATTGCCGTATTCCGTTACCGATCAGAAGGTAAATTCTAATGTGGATGAGCAACATTCCCAATTTTCGCAGGAGTTCCGCTGGATTTCACCGGGCGATGTGAGGTTGAAATATGTGCTGGGTTTTTATTATTTGTTTGAACATACTCACCGTATAGAGAATTTTATTTTCCCAAGTGGGGTGGCAACCACGGATCAGGATAATAACACCAACAGCTTCGCCGCTTTTGGTGAGGCCACATATGGTGTGATGGACAGTGTGAATATTATCTTCGGAGGTCGCCTGACCTATGAAAATAAAAAAATGGATCAGCAGAATATAATCAGTGGAGACCAGTTTATATTGCTGGAAGAATTCAACTTGCGTAATGAAGGGAACTGGACTGACTTTTCCCCCAATATTGTTTTATCCTGGCAACAGGCCGAGGATATTATGTGGTACGCTAACCTGTCACGCGGGTATAAAAGCGGCGGATTTCAAGGGGCACCGGCGACAAGGGATCTGGCCAGCAGGACCATTGACCCGGAATCGGTATGGAATTATGAGGTTGGGCTTAAATCTCAGTGGCTTGATGACCGCTTGCGCCTGAATCTGGTGGCTTTTCATTCTGATTATCGGGACTTGCAGGTAGTGGAATTCAAGACGACAGGAAATTTCGGTGTCTTTCAGACCAGCAATGCCGCCTCGGCCAGTCTGGGGGGGCTGGAAATGGAATTCACCCTGAAGCCGTTTGAAGGCTTGGAGTTTTTCGGTTCCTACGCCTATCTGGACGCCACTTATGATGAGTTTAATGACCTGTCAGGGCGGGATTTCACTGGTAATACTTTGCGGCAGGCTCCGCGCCACTCCCTGTATCTGGCGCTCTATTACGAGCGGCCTTTTTATGATGGCCGCCTGCGCTTCAGAGCTGATTACCGCTATCAGGGGATAAGCTTTCGCGAACCGGATAACAGTGTGACCATTCAGCCGGGATTTGATCTTGTCGATGCCTCACTGGCTTATGAGAGCGCCGATAATAGTTGGGAAGCGACCTTGTGGGCCAAGAATTTATTGGACAAGGAATATATCACCCATCTCTATGTTCTGGGCGGCAATGATTATGCTCTTTTTGGCACCCCGCGCACCTATGGCCTGACGGTAACGCTGAATTTCTGATTTTTATAATTAACAAAATATTAAAAAAAACTGAGGGGTTTCTCCTGCCCATCGTTGAATAGGGTATTGCAGCTCATAAATTACGAACGAAGCTGCATGTAAATAAGTGATCAAAATATAGAACGGGAGTGAAACTATGAATTCCAATATCAAAAATCATATGTTGTCTAGTGTTGCCCTATTAGCCTTTCTAGCGCCGACACAGGCATTCGCAGCCGATGAGGATGCTGCTGATAGCCGGATGGACGAAGTTATCGTCACATCAACATTTCGGGCAGTCAATGTACAGGATGTACCTATTTCTGTCGCCGTGCTGGGCATGGAACAAATCGGCAAGGCAGATATTCATGATGCAGATGGCATCGCAAATAATGTGCCGGGTATGCAATATTCTGAATTTGCGCCGGGACAGGCATTATTCTCCATGCGCGGTGTCGGCTCCTTTGATGATGGCGCCGGACTGGACAATTCCGTAGCACTGTTCCTTGATGGTGTTTACATTGGTCGGGGCGCGGGCGTCAATTTTGATATGTTCGATCTGGAACGGGTAGAGGTTCTTAAAGGACCGCAGGGGGCACTCTTTGGCCGCAATACTATTGGCGGCGCGATTTCTGTTGTCACCCAAAAGCCTTCGGACGAATTTGCTGCAAAAGTTGCCGTAACAGGCGGTAACGAAGGTATCTTCAGAGTTCAGGGCCTGATCACCGGACCGATCACTGAAAATCTGTCCGCCAAAGTCGTTGCAAGTTTGCGCCAGCATGATGGTTATGTTCGCAACACTTTATTGAATATAGATCTAAATGATGAAGACACGGTTTCAGTACGTGGTCAGTTGAGACTGGCGCTGGAAGGCAGCGAATGGATTCTATCCGGAGACTACATGGATGATGACCGTGCGGCGGCCGGACGTTTTCCGGTTGTAAATGGTAATTTCGATTATGTTGGTACAGCAGAAACGCTTGGGGCAAATAGCCCACAGACTTCCGCATCTCCAATCGAAGGCTTTTCTAAACGGGAATCAAAGGGAACCAGTTTGAATGGCGTTATTAATTTCGATAAAGGGGCATTAACAACAATCACCGCTTACCGCACGGTTGAAACATCATGGGCGATGCCATCCGTGGGCGCGCCACTTGGTGGTGGTTTTGATCTTGATGCGGGTGTTTATGGCGCCGATGTGAATGATGTTATTGATGAAGAAGTGGATACCTTCTCACAGGAATTGCGCTGGACATCGGAATTGGGCGGCAGTTATGATTTTGTTGTAGGGGCATTTTTCTTCACAGAAGAAACCGACAGGACAGAGCAGTTCAAAATTGACTTTAATTCAGAAGCGACCGGTCAGATAACGGTCCGTAACGAATATACCCGTACAGAGAATAAATCCACTTCCTATGCTTTTTACGGGCAAGGACAGTGGGATTTTGCAGATCAATGGTCATTACTTGTTGGGGCCCGCTATTCCCATGATGAAAAAGACTATGTGGCATCAGCAGTGAATTGCGGCATGGATGAAGTGGACCGTGCTGCGGCAGGGTTTCCAAATTTTGAACCCTGCGCGTCCGGAAATTCTTCACTTGGTATTATTGCTGAAACCTTTAGGCAAGGCGCAAAACAGAGTTGGGATGATTTCTCACCAATGGCCTCATTACAATATCGTCCAGATGAAAATTTGATGGTATATGCTACCTTGTCTACGGGTTATAAATCCGGTGGATTTGCCGGATCTCAGGGGGTTGCTGCGGCAGCTACTAATCCGGTGGATAAAGAGGGTGTGACAAACTATGAGGTTGGATTCAAAAGCGATTTGGCTGATGGAACCGTCCGCTTTAACGCGGTTGCTTTCTACATGGACTATACCGATCTGCAAGTGGTGCGCTTTGGGCCGGTTGCCGGATCAGAATTTGGTACTTTCCAAACCACAAACATTGGTTCTGCAGACATTAAAGGTGTTGAATTGGAGCTGAATTGGGCCATAACCGATAATTTCACCCTTAGCGGCAGTTATGCCTATCTGGATACAGAAGCAAATGATCTGTTGCTTGTGTTGCGGAGTGGGCCAGCGGACTTCTCCGGCTTGCCTCTGCGTCAGGCACCGGCAAATTCCTATAACATCATTGCGGATTATGAATTCGCGTTAAATGATGACATGGGTAATGTGAATTTTAATGCACAGCTGTCTCATACGGACGATTCCCATAATGACTTTGCCACTGCTGACCAAACGCTGAATCAGGAAAAAACCCTTCTTAGCGGCAGCATTACCTGGACGTCATCTAATGATAAATATAAGATTTCAGCATGGGCCAAGAACCTGACCAATGAAGCTTATGTTGCTCATTCATATTTCATCGGCCCAGGAACAATCGGGGTATGGGGTGCGCCACGTACTTTTGGTGCGACGGCTACGGCTAGTTTCTAAGGTAACGGTTTGAAATAAACGCTTTTTAAGGGGCCTCATCGGGGGCCCCTTATTTATTTGAATTAATGTCACTACTTAATATTATAGCGTATAAAAATAAAATATCGGGATTTCAAATGTCGCAGTCAGTAACAGAAAAATGCCTTGCCCATCCAAAATTTAAACAACTCATTCACGACCGCAGTCGGTTTAGCTGGATGTTCAGCCTGATCATCGTGGTGGGGTACGGTTTTTATGTACTGGGGATGGCCTATGCGCCGGGTTTTATGTCAAGCCCCTTGCGGGAGGGCAGCAGCATGACCTACGGCATTTTAACCGCCCTGTTGGTGATAATAAGCGGCATGGTCTGTTCGGGGATTTATACCTGGTGGTCCAATCGGAATTTTGATGAGTTGAAGGCGGAATTACTGGAAGATCTGGGTCATGAGTAAAAAAACTATTTTGGGTATTTTGGCAAGTTTGTGTTTTTCCAATGTGGCCGTGGCCGCAGGTGGCGTGCCTCTGGGTGAGGTGGTGAAACAACCACTTAATGTTACCGCAATCATTATGTTTCTTATTTTTGTCGGCGCCACACTCTGCATCACATGGTGGGCGGCGCGCCAGACCAAGACCAAGGATGATTTCTATACCGCAGGTGGCGGTATCAAGCCGTGGCAGAATGGCACCGCTATCGCTGGTGATTTCATGTCCGCTGCTACATTTCTTGGCATAACCGGTGCAATATATGGCTTTGGCTTTGATGCGCTGATACTGGCGGTTGGTGTGATGGCGGCCTGGCCGATTATTTTATTTCTGGTGGCTGAGCGGTTGCGTAATCTGGGCAGCTATACCTTCATCGATGTGGTGTCTTACCGGCTTGAGAAAAAACCAATTCGTATTATCTCTGCCATTGGTTCCCTGTCGGTCGTCATATTTTATCTGATTGCCCAGATGGTGGGCGCGGGCAAGTTGATCCAGCTTCTATTCGGTCTGGATTATGTCTATGCGGTAATTTTAGTCAGTTTCCTGATGATCTGTTATGTGAGCTTCGGCGGTATGCTGGCCACTACATGGGTGCAGTTGATCAAGGCAATTTTACTGCTGATCGGCGGTACCTTCATTGCCTTCATGGTGATGAAAAGCTTTAATTTCAGTCTTGAG
>DAOWHQ010000010.1:0-11264 GCA_030641355.1 Alphaproteobacteria bacterium | reverse complement strand
GGTATCATTGATAAACGCCGCGAAAAAGCGGGTGTATCCGAGGTTATGAATATCATTGGGGATGTGGATGGCTATCATTGCATATTGGTGGATGACATAGTTGATTCTGCCGGAACGCTTTGTAATGCCGCCACGGCCCTGAAAGCCAGTGGCGCAACGGGTGTGAGCGCCTATGTGGCTCACGGTGTTTTCTCCGGCCCCGCAGTTGAACGGATTGCAGCATCTGATCTGGAATCTGTTGTTACAACCGATAGCATCCGCGCCACTGAAGCCGTTGCAAACTGCGCTAAAATACGTCAGGTCAGCATCGCACCCCTATTTGCCGAGGCCATCCGGCGGATCAATACGGCAGAGAGTGTTTCTGTCCTGTTTGATTAAGCATTAAAATATATAAATAATCATTGAGTTTTCAGCCGTTTCACGTTAAAAGCTGCGAACTATGAGGTCTGTGCTCTACTTAAGTGTGCAGGCCTTTGATAATTGGCACCCCTGGAGGCCAATATCTATATTATCAATTAGGAGAATTAAAATGGCAAATCCAGTTATGAAAGCTGAATTGCGCGAAAAAGCGGGTAAGGGGTCCTCTCGTGCGTTACGTAGAGAAGACAAAATACCGGCTGTTATTTACGGCGACAAAAAAGACCCCGTCTTGGTTACCCTTACCAGAGTTGCTCTGGTTAAGGAATTGAACAAGGGCGGATTCATGAACACTTCCTACGAAATACAGGTCGGCAAGGACAAGGAAAAAGTACTTCCCCGCGATGTGCAGTTCCACCCTGTGTCTGACTGGCCGCTTCATGTTGACTTCCTGCGTCTTGCCAAAGGTGCAAGTCTGAATGTCATGATCCCCATGCACTTCATCGGTGATGAAGTATCTCCGGGCATAAAGTCCGGCGGCATTCTTTCTGTTGTCCGTCATGAAGTTGAGCTTAAGTGTCCAGCAGATGCTATCCCCGAATTCATCGAGATTGACATTTCCGAGCTAGACATGAATGATAGTATTCATATTAGTTCAGTGACATTGCCTAAAGGTGTAACACCGGTCATTGATGACCGTGACTTCACCATTGCCATCATCACAGCACCTAGCGGACTGAAAAGCTCTGACGAAGACGAAGCTGAAGAAGTTGAAGGTGAAGAAGGCGCAGAAGAAACCACAGAAGAAGGTAGCGAAGAATAATCTTCAACCTTTAAGGATTAGCCATGTTGTTATTTGTCGGACTGGGGAACCCCGGAAGGGAATACAACAACAATCGGCATAATATTGGATTTATGGCGGTGGACGAGATTGTTCGCCGCCATAATTTTAGCTCTCCCAAAACCCGCTTTCAGGGATTAACCTGTGAAGGACGTTTGGGCTCTGAAAAAATTCTGATCCTGAAACCTCAAACCTATATGAACCTTTCAGGGCAATCGGTGGGGGAAGCCGCCCGATTTTATAAAATCCCACCAGAAGATATAGTGGTTTTCCATGACGAACTAGATATCCCAGCCACCAAAATCAAATTCAAGACCGGTGGCGGTAATGCAGGGCATAATGGTCTGCGCAGTATTGACCAGCATATAGGAAAGAATTATCACCGCATCCGCATGGGCATTGGTCATCCGGGCGACAAAGACAGGGTACATGGTCATGTGCTTGGTGATTTTGCAAAAGCAGATCAAAAATGGCTTGAACAGCTGCTTGAGGCGGTGGCGATTGCAGCTCCCGCACTCACGGACAGGTCAGGTGAAACTGCGGGTGCTAAATTTTTAAACGAAGTCGGTTTGCAACTCAAACCAAACAACAAATAACGGATAAATATTATGGGTTTTAAATGTGGTATTGTCGGCTTGCCTAATGTGGGCAAATCAACACTTTTTAACGCGCTGACCAACACGGCAGCAGCAGCGGCAGCCAATTACCCCTTTTGCACCATTGAGCCAAATGTGGGACAGGTTCCTGTGCCGGACACGCGCCTGCTTAAACTGGCCGAAATTGCTGGTTCAAAAGAAATCATCCCGACCCAGCTTTCCTTCGTGGATATTGCGGGACTTGTACGCGGCGCGTCACAGGGCGAAGGACTGGGGAATCAGTTTCTGGCCAATATTCGCGAAGTGGACGCCATCATCCATGTGTTGCGATGTTTCGAAGATGACGACATCACCCATGTGGAGGGCGTCATAGACCCCATCGCCGATGCGGAAACCGTCGAGACTGAATTGATGCTTGCGGATATTGACAGCTTAAACAAACGCAAAACAGGGTTGGAAAGACGTATTCGGGGCCAAGACAAAGAAGCCAAAGAGATCATGGCGATGGTAGAGCGTATGTTAGAGGTTCTGGAAGAAGGCGTCCCTGCCCGCACCATAAAAGCCGCCGATGAGGAAGAACAGAAACTCATCAATGAATTGCAGCTCCTGACCTCTAAGCCAGTGCTATATGTGTGTAACGTCAGCGAAGATGACGCCGCAGAAGGCAATGACAAAAGCCGCAGGGTTGATGACAAGGCCGCGTCCGAAAATGCCGTATCTGTTAATATATCGGCCGCACTGGAAGCGGAAATCGCCCAACTGGATGATGAAGAAGAACAGAAGGCATTTCTGGAAGACTTAGGATTAGGGGAAACAGGTCTGGGCCGGGTAATCCGCGCGGGGTATGATCTGTTGCATCTGATCACCTATTTCACCGTAGGGCCGAAAGAGGCCCGCGCATGGACAGTGGAACAGGAAACTATGGCACCGCAAGCTGCCGGCGTCATCCATACTGACTTTGAAAAAGGCTTCATTAGATCTGAGACTATCGCTTATGATGATTATATCGAACATAAGGGTGAAAATGGCGCAAAAGAGGCCGGAAAGATGCGGCTGGAAGGCAAGGAATATATTGTCGCAGACGGCGATGTGCTACATTTCCGTTTTGCGAATTAATTTAAAAAAAAGGTTGGGATTTCATGATAACATTTGAACATTTCGAAATTGGCGCGACAGATAGCTTTGGGGATTATCTGATCACCGAAGAAGAAATCATTGAATTCGCCACCAAATATGACCCCCAGCCATTTCATACTGATCCAGAGCTTGCTAATAAATCCTTTCATGGTCAATTGATCGCGAGCGGTTGGATGACGTGCTCTGTCATGATGCGTATACTATGTGACAATCTTCTGACAGATAGCAGTAGCATCGGCTCTCCCGGCGTTGAAAAATTACGCTGGATAAGGCCGGTTTATGTGAATGACCGCCTGTCAGTAGCCGTAACCGCCCTTGATGTAAGGCTATCCAAAAGCAAGCCCGGCGTCGGTATTGTCAATTACAAGGTTGATGTATTTAACCAAAAAGATGAACTTGTGATGACATTGACATCGACAGGAATGTTCCTGACCCTTGAGGCCGTTAAAGCCGCCCAACTCTGAACCCCAAAGGGAAACGAACAGCTTTCGTCTTTTCTTTCTCACCCCAGACAGCGGAGAGTTCCGGCTGTATTATCTTCAGGGGATCATGTCCTCTGGCCTGCCTGTAGCGTACCACCGATGACCATGTGGCCAAATACCCCAGAAGATCATCCAACGTCCATAATGCCTCCATACTGTAGGCGGGCATGACTATCTCATCAAAGGGAAAATCTATGGTCCGGTATTCGTCCCGGACAAGCTGTCTTTCAGGCGGCCAGTATTCACCAATAATATCTTCGTTGAACTTCTGAAGGATTGGGTCAATATTTTCGTCAATTTTCAGCAAATTATAGGTCCAGGCAGCAATAATTCCGTTCGGTTTCAGAACCCGCTTAGCTTCCTTAAAAAAGGCATCACCGGCGAACCAATGCAGGGCTTGGGCAACGGTGACCAAATCAACGCTGGAGGCCTTTATCCCCGATTGTTCTGCTGTTGCCACGCGATAAGACACATTTTCCGGCCCTACTGCATTGACTATCTGTTTTTCACTGCCATCCGTTGCCACGATACGATCAAAATAATTAGATAAACCCCGCGCCGCCTGTCCTGTTCCCGTGGCACAGTCCCAGACCATAGCGTGATCCGCGCATATATCCGATAAATGCGCATATAGTTCCGGTGGATACAGGGGCCTGAACTTGCTATAGCCCACGGATTGTTTTGAAAAATGGTCTTTAAATTCTGGCATAATATCTTTCTATAAAAAAAGGGCCACCCTTAGGCAGCCCTTTAAATAATTCTAGATTAAGATCAAATCTTTAAACAAGATCATCGCCTTTTTTAATATTTTTCCATACGCTCTTATTCACGAAATAAAGCATGAAGGTTAACAGGGACATGAAAAGAATAACTTTCAGACCCATCTTCTTGCGTTCTTCCATTTTTGGCTCAGCAGCCCAATATAAGAAAGTGGCGACATCCTGTGCCATCTGTTCTGTAGTCGCTTCTGTACCATCAGCATATTCCACAGCCTCATCATACAGAGGGGCTGCCATGGCAATCTGATTACCGGTGAATGCTTCGTTGAAATACATACCTTCAGCCAGTTCCACACCATGAGGGGCTTCCTCATGATATGTAGTCAGAATACCTACGATGTAATCTTCACCATAGAGACTGTTCCACGGTGTGAACATGGACAGATGCTCCCGTGCTTTACCGAGCAGAGAGAAGTCAGGCGGCAAAGCACCATTATTGGAATCGCGGGCTTCTTCCTCGGAGGAGAAAGGTGCCGGGAAATAATCCTGAGGCAAACCTTTACGATATTTTTCTTCGCCTTCATCGTCTTCACCATTAGCAAATTCATAAGTTGCGGCAAAGGCTTTCACCTCATCAGCGGAATAACCAAGGGCAACCAATTCACGAAACGCCACCATATCAAGGGAATGACAGCCGGAACATACTTCCGTATAGACCTGAAGCCCCCGTTGCAATGCTCCCTTGTCAAATTTCCCAAACGGACCAGCATGAGGCCATTCATTTTTTTTGAGCGCATAAGCACTGTCACCGGAGGCATTGGCAAAAGAAATTCCGCCAAAGGCGATAATAACCATCAGGCTAATATTTTTAATCATTTTCAACATATCCTTAGCCCTCCTTCCGTGCATCAAGTACCGACTGAGCAATACTTGTCGGCACTGGTTTGGTTGTTTCTCTACGGCTTACCCATGGGACAATAAGGAAGAAGTAAGCGAAGTATAACGCTGTACCGATACGACCAAGGGTCAAGGCATCAATGCCACCCGCCATATCAATCATAATCTCGTCCGGCAGTTTTGTTCCCAGATAACCAAGATAGATCGTGTTTGCCAGAAATAACCAGAAGAAGAAGGCTGTTGTCGGGCGGAATTTTGCCGATCTAATCTTTGATCCGTCCAACCAAGGCAGAACGAAGAAAATCAGGATTGAGGCAAACATAGCAATCACACCAAGTAGCTTGTCCGGTACGGCCTTCAGAATTGTATAGAAGGGTAGATAATACCATTCCGGCACAATATGAGACGGTGTTACCATTGGGTTCGCCTCGATATAGTTATCGGGATGACCCATGATATTCGGCAGATAGAAAATAAAGACCGCAAATATCAGGATGAAAAAGGACAATCCAAAGGCATCCTTGGCCGTATAATACGGATGGAACGGGATTTTATCGCCCGGTCCCTTAGCATCAATACCCAGCGGATTATTAGATCCCGGAAGATGCAAGGCCCAAATATGAAGGATAACAACACCAACAATCACAAACGGCAGCAGATAATGCAGGCTGAAAAAGCGTTGCAATGTTGGATTATCGACCGAGAAGCCACCCCATAGAAGATGCAGTATACTCTCACCCATACCTTCATAGAAATCAAAGGCCCCGAACAGGTTGGTAATAACCGTCGCCCCCCAGAAGCTCATCTGTCCCCAAGGAAGCACATAACCCATAAAGCCCGTTGCCATCATCAGCAGATAGATAACCAGCCCAAGGAACCACAATACTTCGCGTGGTGACTTGTAAGAGCCAAAATACATACCGCGCAGGATATGAATATATACAATTACAAAGAACATGGACGCGCCGTTAGCATGAGTATAGCGCACCAACCAACCATAGTTCACATCACGCATGATATGCTCAACAGCACGGAAAGCCAAATCCACATGAGGGGTATAATGCATCACCAGAATAATTCCGGTAAGGATTTGCACCACCAGCATGAAACCGGCCAACGAGCCAAAGTTCCACCAATAATTCAGATTACGTGGTGCTTTATATCCCGCACCAAGTGTTCCATGAATAAGTCCCAGAATCGGCAGGCGATCCTCAAACCATTTTACAGCCTTATTTGTAGGCTCGTAATTAGATGATCCCATTTTTTCCTCCCTAACCGATACTGACGGTGGTGTCGTTCAAAAACGTATATTTCGGTACCTCAAGATTTCGAGGAGCCGGACCCTTGCGAATACGACCTGAAATATCATAATGCGACCCGTGACATGGACAGAACCAACCATTGAAGTCACCGCGTTGATCCAAAGGCACACAACCAAGATGGGTGCAAACCCCGACCATGATCAGCCATTCAGGCCGTTCGGCGCGAAGCTCGTCATCCTGTGGGTCTTTCAGATCGGACGTATTGTCGGCAACGGCCTTAGCAATTTCGTCTGCTGTTCTGTGACGAATGAAAACCGGCTTACCACGCCAGAGTATTTTCACGGTCTGCCCTTCAGAGATGGAAGATAGGTCCACTTCGACAGAGGCCAGAGCCAATACGTCTGCGGAGGGGTTCATTTGGTCTACAAGGGGCCAGGCAGCGGCTGTCATGCCAACTGTTCCTACTACACCCGATGCAACATAGAGAAAATTACGGCGCGTAACTTCCCCATCCTGTTCAACTTGGTCATTGGTGGTCATTAAAGAAACCTCTTAATGCTTAAATAGATGACTTAAAAAATTATAATCTCAAAGAATGAATATCCTCCACCCTTTTATACACACGTTCTGATTTACTCAGAATACCGCCAATATGCAATGAATTAATGCAGTCTTGGTAATTATTTTAAGGTTAATACAGTTGATAGAAATAATAATAGTATCTATATAGCTTATTAATCAGAAAGTTTTTCAATGCAACTCGCCCTCTATCAGCCCGATATTCCCCCCAACACGGGTACGATCCTGCGTATGGCCGCCTGCCTGAATGTGGCGGTAAATATCATTGAACCATGCGGTTTTCCCTTTGGTGAAAAATCTTTCCGGCGGGCCGGCATGGACTATATTGACCAAAGCATGACCATTCGCCATAAGTCATGGGAGTTGTTTCTGGAAAGCATCGGTAAGTCCCGCATCATCCTGTTGTCCACAAAAGCAGCTCAGGTCTATACAGATATAACCTACCAACCTGATGATATTATCCTGCTGGGGCGGGAAAGTGCCGGTGTGCCTGATGATGTTCACAATAGAGCCGACGAGCGGGTCATCATCCCCATGACACCGGATACACGATCATTGAATGTTGCTGTATCTGCCTCTATGGTATTAGGTGAAGCCCTGCGGCAAACTGCCCTCTTTCCACCCCTTTCAGGAAAATAAATATGAGCCTTCTGGATCAAGACACCACCAAAGACCATCAATCCCGTGCCGAGGCATGGTTTAAAGATTTAAGAAATCAGATATGTGCCGCCTTTGAAAAACTGGAAGACGACCTGATTGGCACCAATTCTGACCTAGAACCGGGCAGATTCGAGCGCACCTCATGGGACCGCCATGACGACCCTGAAAATGGTGGTGGCGTGATGTCGGTGATGAAGGGTCGGGTATTCGAGAAGGTAGGGGTTAATATTTCCACCGTTTACGGCGAATTCGCGCCAGAATTTGCCAAATCCATGCCCGGCGCTGATAAAGACCCGCGTTTCTGGGCCAGCGGCATTTCTCTTGTCGCTCATATGCATAACCCGCTTGTGCCAGCCGTTCATATGAATACCCGCCATATTATCACCACCAAGGACTGGTTTGGCGGCGGCGGCGACCTTAATGCCGCCCTGCCCAATGCTACCGATACGGCGGACTTCCATGCCAGCTATAAGGCGGCCTGTGACAAGCACGATCCGGATTATTATGAAAAATATAAAAAATGGTGTGATGAATATTTCTATATCAAACACCGCAATACGGCTCGCGGCGAAGGTGGTATCTTTTATGATCAGCTGAACTCAGGTAACTGGGAAGATGACTTTGCCTTCACACAGGATGTTGGTCGGGCGTTTCTTAACATATACCCCGAACTGATTGGCCGCCATATGAACGAAGAATGGACCGCAGAACAGCGGGAAGAACTGCTCTATTACCGGGGCTATTATGCAGAATTTAATCTGGTTTATGACCGGGGAACCTCATTCGGCCTGAAGACCGGCGGCAATGTGGACGCCATCCTCATGTCCCTGCCACCAGAGGCAAAATGGCGATAATGCTAGTGGGCCAGCAATTCTTCTTTTGTTAGTTTAAAATCACTGTCCAGCCAGACGGCTTCAAGATTTTTTAATCTGGCTCCTATTTCCGGCCCGGCAGAAAAGCCTGTTTTCATCAAGTCTCGACCCTGTACTGGCATGATCGGGATGTCCCAGTTTTCGGCATAGCTCAAAACTTCTTCACCTGCCCAATTCTGCAACAGGGCAAAAATAAACACCTCCCGACCAAATTTATAGATGCTCCTTCGGATATCCTTCTCATTCATACCGGATGATATTACTATTTCATGCTCCGCAAATTGGCGCAGTATTTTGGCTTGGCTGTTGGATAGCTTCAAATGACGGCTTACACCCTTAGGACACAAACAGGAAAGTCGTGCCAATATATCACATCTGCCCAGTTCATTTTCCAGCCTTACAAAATCGTTGAATTGTTTCAAACCCTTATGGCTCGGCAGAATTTTATCCAAAATACCATTTTCAGCCATGACTTTAATGATGGGAAGCAGGTTTTCTGCTGCCAAAATTTTGAATATTTCCTGTGCCAGACGTTCGCCGGACAGGTTATCAATCAAATCTATATTACGGACACAGGCTTCTAACCCTGACAGGTCGAGCTTTCCCTCACCTATTTGTGCCGCAAAACGAAAAAAGCGTAATATACGAAGCGCGTCTTCCTTAATGCGCGTGTCAGCATCACCGATGAAACGCACCCGCTTTGCCTCAAGATCATCAAGCCCCCCGCAAGGGTCATAAAGACCGCCATTAGCATCCAGATAAAGCGCGTTAAAGGTAAAATCCCGCCGCTTTGCATCCTCCGCCCAATCATCGATAAAGGCTACTTTGGCATGACGGCCATATGTCTCTACATCGGACCGCAAAGTAGTGATTTCAAAATGGCGTTTGTCAATCACGGCTGTGATAGTGCCATGCTTAAGTCCGGTTGGAATAACTTTAACGCCAACAGCCTCTAGCCGTTTCATGGTTTCTTCCGGTGTCAGGCAACTGGCAAGGTCAATGTCGATGATTTTCCGTCCCAGAAGTGCATCCCGTACGCAACCGCCAACCATTCTGGCGTTCAATCCATCAGAGTTCAGGATATCTAAAAGCTTTATGAGCGGCTTTTCATTAGGCCACGGGTGATCCTCTAAGACAAGTGTCCTGACCACCTTCATCGCATGGTTCCATTGATCAGCTTGGCAAAGCGCACAAGCATGGCGGCTGTCGCGCCCCATACATCATGCTTCTCATTCATCAGCACGTAGAAATAGCGCTTTTTTTCATCCCAAACACGGCTCTGTAGTTCGTGGTTTCCCTCATCCAGAATATAATCGAGGGGCAGTTCAAAGGCCTCTTCCACCTCACTCTCGTCAATATTCAGAATGAACTCCGGCTGGAGGATGGCAACAACGGGGGTGATCACATAGCCAGTGACGGTTTCATAGTCCTCCATACCGCCTAGCACTTCCATATGGGAGCGGTCAATGCCCACTTCTTCTTCCGTTTCCCTGAGCGCCGTTTCCATGGCATCGACATCCTCCGGCTCACATCTGCCACCGGGGAAGCTCACCTGACCCGAATGGGTCTTTAAATGCTTTGCCCTTTTGGTGAGCAGCACTGTCATGCCATCTTTATGATCAATCAGCGGTATCAGCACTGCCGCGGGCTTTAACGGCAATTCAGAGGCATGATAATCCTCATCCGGGCGATAGATATTAAGATCACCGTCAATGGGGCGGCGCATACTGCGGAATTCTGCCGTCTGACGGGCGCGGGCAAGGCCCGGATCATAGGCCGCAAATATATCTGTAATTTTTTGCCTCATTCGGCCGTCCCTAAACTAAAGAAAATACCACTGCTCCATACCCCATACTGACCATCCACTTCTTCGGCCATTTCGGCAAGCTCGTAATAGACCGAACGGGCGATCAGGGCTTCCAGACGATCCCGCACCAGAATATAAGGTGATGGTTCGCCGTTCGCCGCAAATTCAAGACGCAGGGGATGATCTTCATTCATGACAAGTACATCATCCACATTCGTTCTGAAATGCAGGATTTGCTCACGGCCTTCGCCCTCAATGCGCAGTTCAACCGCGACGAAAGGCGCGTCATCAACCCGGATACCCACCTTCTCCACCGGCGTCACCAGATAATATTTGCCGTCATCATCATGGCGCAGGATGGTGGAAAACAGTTTCACCATAGGGGCGCGGGAAATGGGCGAGCCCATATAATCCCAGCTGCCATCGCGTTTGATATGCATGTCAATATCGCCGCAAAACTCAGGATTCCACAGGTGAACCGGCGGCAGGCCTTTTTCGCCCGATGCCTTTTTAGCTTCTAGCGCAAAAAGATCAGGCCGGAAGGATGATATGGTTTTATTCGTCATATGGTTAGTATAGGTAGTCTGTCGGGAAATTTGAAGACTTATAAGGCTATTTTATTTTTGAAATCATGCCTTTTATGCCATTCATAGCACTGGGAACCAGTTCCTGCGCCAGCAATCTGTCCTGATCCACTGGCCCCGGCAAATCAAGCCCCACGGCCAAATCACGTGAAAAACCAACCTTTTGATAATAGCTTTCATCACCCACCAGAATAACGATGCGATGACCGAGTTTTTTAGCAGCTTGCAGACCATATTCCATAAGTTCCAGCCCAAACCCCTGCCCCCGATATTCCTCATCAACCGCAATGGGGCCGAGCAATAATGCCTGCACCGCCGCGTCACCATCTTTAATCAGGATAGGCCAGAATTGCAGGCTGGCTTTAAGAACCCCATCAATATAGCCAACAAATGATAATTCCTGAACGGCAGAAACACCATCCCGAAGTCGATAAACCGTCTTATCCTGCCGATGAGCCCCAAAGGACTGAT
>DAOWHQ010000099.1:0-13354 GCA_030641355.1 Alphaproteobacteria bacterium | reverse complement strand
TTATACGCAGGGAAAATGAACAGTTACGCACCTATATCCATTACGGTACCGGTAATTATCATCCTATAACAGCCAAGGTTTATACCGATCTGTCCTTTTTCACTGATGATGAGGCTTTGGGACGTGACGCGGTTCATATTTTCAATTACCTCACCGGATATGCCCGGCCAAAAGAACTGGAAAAGGTGGTGATTTCACCTTTTGGAATTCGTGATAAGCTGGTTGAATTAATTGACAGGGAAATAGAATTCGCCCGCGCGGGAAAACCAGCAAGCGTCTGGGCCAAGATGAATGCTCTTGTGGACCCGGTCATCATAGATAAATTATACGAGGCATCCTGTATGGGGGTATCTATCGATCTGGTGGTACGCGGTATATGTTGCCTGAGGCCCGGTGTTGAGGGTATGTCGGAGAATGTCCGGGTGAAAAGCATCGTTGGCCGCTTTCTGGAACATGCCCGGATTACCTGTTTCGGCAATGGTCATAATATGCCGTCCGATCACGCCGTGGTATATATTTCTTCTTCAGACTGGATGCCCCGCAATTTTGAGCGGCGGGTTGAAAGTCTAGTTCCTATTGATAATCAAACTGTTAAGTCGCAGGTTTTAGATCAGATCATGGTGGCTAACCTGAAAGATAATGTGCAAAGCTGGCATTTGCAGCCGGATCATTCTTATGAGCGGGCGGATGCCGGAGATGATCTATTCTCTGCCCATGACTATTTCCTGAAAAATCCAAGTCTGTCGGGCATGGGCAAAGCAATTGAGGGCAAGGAATTTCCCTTGCTGTTAAAAGAGTAAAATTTTTGGAAAAATTTGCAGTCGTTGATATTGGATCAAATACGGTTCGTCTGGTGGTCTATGAAAGCATGAGGCGGGCGCCCTATGTGATTTTTAATGAAAAAGTCATTTGTGGTCTTGGCCGTGGTTTGTCTGAAACAAACATGATGCAGGATAAGGCCATGGATGTGGTCATCGAAAACCTGAAGCGGTTTCATTTGATGCTGGGCAAGATGGATGTTGGGAATTACCATGTTGTAGCCACTTCCGCGGTACGGGAGGCCAAAAATGGACCTGAATTTGCCAAGCGTATAAAACAGGAATGTAATCTGGATGTTGCCGTAATATCCGGTAAAGAGGAGGCCAGATTATCCGGGCTAGGGGTGTTGTGCGCCTTGCCCCGTGCCAAGGGTATCATGGGTGATCTGGGTGGGGGAAGTCTGGAACTGGCGCGGCTTGACGGTGGTGATGTGACAGAAAAGGTCAGCTTTCCCATTGGGCCGCTTAAATATCAATCCCTTGATGGCCATACGATTTCTTCTCCTAAAGAGGATGTTGATGACGCTATTGCATCGCTCGATTGGAAGTGTGACCATAAAAACGAGAATTTTTATGCGGTTGGTGGCTCATGGCGGGCATTGGCCAAAATCCATATCATGGAAAAAGGCTATGCCCTTAATAATGTTCATCATTATACCATTAACCGGGACGAGGCACTGGAACTAACCGATCGTATATCCAAGATGCATTATGCTGAGCTTAATCGTTACCGGACCCATATTTCTTCCCGCCGGTTAAAGGTTCTGCCTTTGTCGGCTTATATTCTGAACCATCTGATTAAAAAGCTCGATTCCAAACGTCTGGTCTTTTCCGGCTATGGGCTTCGGGAAGGGTTGTTATATGAAGGCATGAAGCCCGATGTGCGTGTGCAAGACCCCCTTATTGCGGCCTGTCATGACATAGCGGCTAATACTGGGCGTTTCTCTGAACATGGTCAGCGGTTACAGAAATGGATTGACCCCCTGTTTCCAGATGAGGATTTTGAACAAAACCGTTTACGTCTGGCGGCGGCTATACTGAGCGATGTGGGCTGGCGTGGCCACCCGGAATATAGAGCGGAAAAAGTTTTATATGAGGTGCTTCATGGCCGTTTGCTGGGTCTGGCCCATCGGGGTGCTGCATTCCTTGGAATAGCCCTTTATATTTGTTACGGGGGGAAATCCGGTGAAAAAGAAACTGCTAAGGTAGAATCACTGCTTAAAGCATCGGATATCCAGTATGCAAATCAGGTTGGTCTTGCATTGCGTCTGGCACAAAGAATATCCGGTGGTACAGAAAAAGGCCTAAAATCAGCCTCCCTGGAAATGATAGACGGTGAAATATTTCTCAATGTGCGGGCAGAGGACGAAGCGCTGGTAAATGAGGTCGTGACTAAACGCTTCAGTAAGTTGGCTAAAGAATTTGATAAAAAGAAAAAAGTAAGAATTGTCTAGTCTTCTTCCTCGCTGTCCAACGGAATCAGCGTGACCTCGGCATTTTTCATGGCAAAGGCCAGTTTGCCATGTTTAACGGCGAGGGCCTGTTTGCCGAATAAATCGTAACGCCAGCCGGACAGGGCCGCTATATCAGCATCATCCTTTTCTGCCAGTTTTTCAAGGTCATCCACCGAAGCTATGAGCTTTGGCGCCACATTTTCATTCTTACAGATAAGCTTCAAAAGTACCTTCAGAAGTTCCATCACCGGATCAGTATTCTGCGCCGGAGGCCGTCTACGGGTAATTTCCGGCAGGCTGTCCGCTTCTTGGTTAAGAACCTGTTTGACTGTTTCGAGGACACGTTGGCCGCTTTTGCTCTGGCTAAATTGCGGCGACAGGCCACGAATACTACCTAAAGCGTTGGGATGTTCTGGCCTTACTGCGGAAACTTCAAGTAATACTTCATCTCTCATAACCCGGTTTCGTGGTATATTCCTGCTCTGTGCCTCTTCCTCCCGCCACTCTGCTAATGCACGGGCAATGGCATTAAATAAGCGGTTGCTGCTTCTGATTTTAAGACGCTTCCAAGCATTTTCCGGTAGTATAATAAAGGTGTCCGGGTTGGTCAGGTCAGCCATTTCCTGTTCTAGCCAATGACTACGGTCGCTTTTCATTAATTGCGCATTGAGTTTTTTATAGATAATCCGAAGATGGGTGACATCGCCCAGAGCATAATCAATCTGCCGCTGGGTTAACGGACGCCGTGACCAGTCGGTAATGCGGGTGCTTTTGTCCAGAGTGGCACCGGCCATGCTTAAAACCAGCTTTTCATAGCCGATACTGTCCCCATAGCCACAGACCATGGCCGCGACCTGAGAATCGAACAGGGGTTTTGGCACAACACCCTTTTCGTTTACAAAAATTTCAATATCCTGCCGTGAGGCATGAAAGACCTTCAGAATATTCTCATTGGTCATAAGATCATAAAAAGGGTCCAGATTAATACCAGGAGCCAGAGGATCGATGGCATGATATTCTTCTTCATTGGCAACCTGAATCAGGCACAGCTTGGAATAATAGGTTTTTGTGCGCAAAAATTCTGTATCTACCGTGATATATTCTGACTTCCCCAGTCGCTCACAAAGAGCCTCTAATTGATCATTAGTCGTAATAACGCTCATAAATTTTCTTACCTAAAACTTATTAATTGGCCTGCTGTAACGAAGCCTGATAAAGAATAACTTGACAAGCGAGCAATAAAGCACAAAAACACCATGATTTACACATTAAAGTTAGAAGATTTACGATGCACGAATATAGAACACATACATGCGAAGCCCTCCGCGCAGAAAATGTAGGGGATATTGTACTCCTTTCCGGCTGGGTTCATCGCAAAAGAGACCATGGCGGACTTTTATTCATTGACCTGCGGGATCATTATGGACTGACGCAATGTGTGATAGATACGGATAACCCCTGTTTTAAGATAGCGGAAGACCTGCGGGCAGAATCTGTCATCCGGGTTAAGGGTAAAGTGGTTTCCCGTAGCGGCGATACCGTTAATGAAAATCTTCCTACCGGACATATTGAATTGTTCATTGAGGAAATGGACGTTCTTTCCGTTGCGGAAGAATTACCCCTGCCGGTATTTGGTGAACAGGATTATCCCGAAGATATTCGACTGACCTATCGCTATCTTGATTTGCGCCGTGAACGGCTTCACAATAATATTGTGCTGCGTTCCGATGTGATTTCCAGTATCCGTCGCCGGATGGTTGATCTTGGGTTTCGGGAGTATCAGACGCCGATTCTAACCGCAAGCTCCCCTGAAGGAGCACGTGACTTTCTGGTGCCTAGCCGTATGCACCCCGGTAAATTTTATGCCCTACCGCAAGCACCACAGCAGTTTAAACAGCTTTTGATGATTGCCGGATTTGACCGTTATTTTCAGATTGCACCCTGTTTCCGTGATGAGGATGCCCGTGCAGATCGTTCTCCGGGTGAATTTTATCAGCTTGATGTGGAAATGTCTTTCGTCACACAGGAAGATGTCTTTGCAGCGCTAGAGCCACTCATGATCGGCCTGTTCGAAGAATTCACCACCAAGAAGGTTACGCAGGCACCATTCCCACGCATACCATTCAAGGAAAGTATGCTGAAATACGGCAATGATAAGCCTGATCTGCGTAACCCTGTAGAGATTTGCGATGTGACAGAAGTCTTCCGCGGGTCCGGTTTTGGAATTTTTGCCGGAGCCGTTGAAAAGGGTTCCGTCGTCCGCGCCATTCCCGCTCCGGGAGCAGGGGGCTCTAAAGCTCGTAGCTTCTTTGACAAGATGAATGACTGGGCACGGTCAGAGGGTTACGCCGGGCTAGGTTATATTCGTTTTAAAGATGGTGAGGCCCTGGGGCCGATTGCCAAGAACCTTGACGAGGACCGTCTGAACCAGCTTAAGAAGATTGCAGATTTAAGTGAAAATGACGGTATTTTCTTTGCCTGTGGCAAAGCAGAAGAGGCGGCAAAGCTCGCCGGTTTTGCCCGAACAAAAGTTGGGCAGGATTTAGAACTGATCAATGATGATGAATTTAAATTCTGTTGGATTGTTGACTTCCCCATGTATGAATATGACGAGGTCGAAAAGAAACTTGATTTCAGTCATAATCCGTTTTCCATGCCGCAGGGGGGAATGGAAGCACTGGAAACTATGAATCCCGAAGATGTCTTGGGCTATCAGTATGATATTGTCTGTAATGGCATTGAATTATCATCTGGGGCTATACGGAACCATAAACCGGAAATAATGTATAAGGCCTTTGAATTGGCAGGTTATGGCCCGGAAGTGGTCGAAGAGCGCTTCTCAGGTATGCTCAATGCCCTGAAATACGGCGCACCACCCCATGGTGGTATTGCACCGGGTGTTGACCGTATTGTCATGCTTTTGGCCAATGAGCCGAATATTCGTGAGGTAATCATATTCCCCATGAATCAGAAAGCAGAAGATTTGATGATGAAAGCCCCCAGCGAAGTTTCCATGAAACAGTTGCGGGAACTGCATTTGCGGACGATTGTCCCGGCTGAGGAAAAGAAATAGTATATTCAACAAAATAAGGCATGGTGTTACAGCCATGCCTTTTACTTAATATACTAAAAAAATTAGATTTTAGTTGCCTAATCAGGCCTTAATATCAACCGTTTGACCAACATTTGGGCCAGTGGATGATTCAACTTCTTTCCGTTCAATAACAGAATCTTCCGCAGATTTTGAAATAACTTCTTTCAAAGCAACGGTATTTTCCTGACTACTACTCCGATCAACTTGTACTTGATTGGATGTACTGCTTGTGGATGCGATATCAACCATACTTTAGTCCTTATTTATTTTCTACCTGACAATTCTATAACATATCTTTTAATAAAGCTTTAACTTTTGGTAAAAATTTTATGTAATCATAACTGGTTATGGTTAATAGTGCATAGTATGCTATGATGACAAAATTAAAAAAAGTAAACAGCGGGGACATAATGATTCAAAAATACTTAAGGACATTAGCAACAGTTTTAAGTTGTGCTATTCTTGCATCCTGTTCTGGGGAACGGCGTGTTGATGGTGAGATGCCTTTTGATTCCGATTCACTAATCACCATGGCAGAGAGTTTTCTTACCGCGGGGGATTATGCCAGTGCCTTGCGACTGTATCAGCGCGCTGCCAACGAGAACCCGAACCATATTCCATCCAGACTGGGTTTGGCTAAGACATATCAGGGGATGGGCGCCATTGATGCCGCAATCAATTTTTATGAACAAATTCTGCGCATAGATCCTAATAATAAGGATGCAAAATTGGGCAAAGCTCAAATGCTCATAACAAAGAACCGCCCTGCAGAGGCTATTCCCTATTTGAGTGATCTGCTAAAAACGGATGTTAATAATTACCGCATACACAATATGATTGGCTTAGCCTATGACCTAATGGGGAAACAGGAGGATGCTCAGATGAATTATGGTCGGGGGCTTACTATCGCAGTTGATAATATCTCACTGTTAAATAACCTGGCATTATCTTTTGCATTTGAGGAACAATATGCCCCCTCTCTCAAATTGCTAACTAAAGCGATTTATCTGGACCATACAGTGACCAAAGCTCAGCACAACCTTGTGTTGGTATATGTTTTGTCCGGGGATGATGCTGCCGGACGCAGGATCGGCTCCGCTATTATGACCAGTGAGGAACTGGAAACCAACATTCATCAGTACAAATGGGTTAAAACCCTTTCTGCGGGGCAGAGGGCTCAGGCTATCTTCCTAGGTATTAAAGATTTCCCCAAAGAGACAGAGCAGGGGCCTGTTGTTGGGATAGGAAGAAAAAAAATGCCAGAGACTCCGGTTCTATCAAATGACCCAAAGAAACGCCAACTACAGGAGTTGTTACGGCAAGAAGAAACAGGTCAGAAAAAAAACAACAAAAACTCGGAATATAAAAAAACAAAACCTGTAAAAACAAACGCTCAACAGCAGAAAATATACAGGGTTCAATTGGGGTCTTACCCTACGACTAAACTGGCCTATAGCGGATGGCAGAAAATCAAAAGTAAAAGCAAGGGTATTCTCGATGCTTATGTTCCCGGTATCAAACTGGTAAAATTGGCCGATGGAAAAAATCTGTTTCGCCTTTTTATCGGCAGTATTGAGGCCAAATCACTTGCCGAGACTCTTTGTGCAGAGCTTAGATATAACAATGTGGATTGTCTGGTTTTAAAAACTGCAAAAGATTAGATATCTTATTTAATTTTCCTCTTTCATATGGTTAAAAACTGAAATATGTATGTGGTTTCAGCTTAGGATAAGAAATGAATTCACATAAAGTTTTCAGCAAGAAAAGAAAAAATATTGAATATCCCACTCGGCAATGTTCAACCATGGCAGAATTGCGCGGCGATATTGACCAATTAGATCGTATCATTGTAGAATTGCTTAGTATCCGTCAGGGGTTCATGGAGCAGGCAGCACGTATTAAACAGGATAGAAATCTGGTTCGGGATGAACAGCGCATTGAGGATGTGGTGTCTAAGGCAATTACCCATGCGGAGGAAGTCGGCGCTCATCCTGAATTAGTGGAAATATTATACCGGCAAATGATTGAATGGTGTATCAATTACGAAATGGAAGTTTTTGATACGATCAAACCGAAATGATGCGGGCCGTAATAATATTTTTTTGATGTTTCTTTTTTCAATTGTGAGGCATATTGATCACGCCAAACAGAAATAATATCCTGTAGGCCTAAAAACAAAATATAAATCATAATTGGTATAAAACCCAACCCGGTAATATGTAGCAATATATCCATAGCAATTTTCCTTGTTGATAAATGTTCTAGAATAAAACTATAGAACAGTCAAGAACAAAAAAAGAACAAACAGGAAACCTATCTTAAATTGCCGCTCATTTCCCTTTGAATACGGCAGGTCTTTTCTCCAGAAAAGCCATAATACCTTCCATAAAATCCCCTGAGTTCCCTGCTTTATGCTGTGCCACAGCTTCACATTCAAGCTGTTGCTCAAGGGTGTTATTTTCAGAAAAATCAAGAAGTTGGCGGATCGAATGTAGAGCCTGTGTTGGCATAGAGGCCAACTTCCGGGTGAGGGATATAGCCTCGGCGTTTAAACTATCCTGCTCTACAATATTTGAGATGA
Organism: Alphaproteobacteria bacterium; assembly: GCA_030641355.1. GTDB lineage: Bacteria > Pseudomonadota > Alphaproteobacteria > Sphingomonadales > Emcibacteraceae > Paremcibacter. Next base: position 5,407 of record DAOWHQ010000099.1, on the reverse strand, counting down.
TGCCAAATTCCAACGCCTGCCTAGCAGATAATTTTTCACCCGTCATCATCATATATGCCGCGCGGGACCGACCAACCATACGGGGGAGGAAATATGTACTTCCCGCATCCGGGACCAGCGCAATATTAATAAAAGCCTGGAGAAAATAAGCCTGATCGCCGGCAATGACAATATCACAGGCACAAACAAGGCTCATACCCGCTCCGGCCGCGGCCCCATTAACGGCTGCAACGGTTGGGATGGTTAAGTTTTTGAGACCCTGAATAAGTGGATTATAGTTATCTCTAAGAGCTTTTCCAAGGTTAGGCGGCATTTCACCGGTCTGTTCCTTAAGATCGGCACCTGCGCAAAATCCTTTGCCATCGGCTTTGATGAGAAGGGCGCGTGCAGGGTTTTCATTTTCTGAAATCTCGGTTAAAATACTTTGAAAATCAGCAAAGAACTGGCCGTTCATGGCATTCATGGCGTCGGGTCGTGACAGGGTCAAAATAGCAACCGTATCATCATATTCCAATGTCATCGTTTGAAGTGAGTGGCTAGAATAAGACATGGGATTCTCCAAGTTTTAGGAAAATCCCATTTTAAGTTAAAACGTTCGTTTGTAAAGCAGTGAATTAAGCAATTTTAACTACGTTTAACGGTTCCTCGTCTTCGCGGGTTATTCTGTTACGGCCATTGGCTTTTGACCTGTATAGAGCCTCATCAGCGCGCTCGAGTAATTCGTTCCGATGTTCTTTGTGGCGATATTTTGCCACACCGAAGGAACAGGTGATTTTGCTGATGAGTTCACCTGTGCTTTTACGTTTCATATTACGCAGCGCAATGGATTGGCGGATTGTATCTGTTAGTGCTTCAGCTTTATCCAGGGTAGATCCGGGTAGTATGATTACAAATTCCTCGCCGCCATAACGGGCAGTTGAACCCGCTTCGCCGACCCGTGTTTTTATGGAATGTGCAACAGCTTTTAAAACCTGATCACCCACATGATGTCCCCATTTATCATTAAACCCCTTAAAGTGATCAATATCACCAATGACAAGGCAGAACTCACTTTCATTACTATCGGCATTTTTGATGGCAGCTTTAAGATTTTCCTCAAACGACTTTCTATTACCGATATTGGTCAACATATCCGTCAGGCTCTCCCGACGTACGGTATCAAGTGTGGTTTGTAATCTTTGAACGGTTTTAGCTGATTCTCTTAATTGCTGTTGTGTCGAATTATTTCTGGCTGCTGATTCGTTTGTTTCCGCCAAAAGACTTGAAATAATTACTTTCAAAGCCTTCCCCCCCGGAACATCTTCCATCTCGCTCATGCTCTTGCTCAGAGAAGCACCGTATTTAACTGTGCCTTTGTTCATATCATTCACGGATTTGGCAATTTTGGTTAATTCGGATTGAATGCCCTGTCCTACATTGGTAACCGCATTTTGTTCCTGGTCATTGAAATAAAATCTTTCGTAAAGATTGTTACAGACCTTGGATGTGAAGGATTGTTTCTTTTTGATTATCTCATCAATGGCTTTATTGAGGGCCATGTTTTCTTGTAAACTATAGTCATACCAGACTTGGTAATTTGACGGAGAAGGAGCGATATTATAAGCTGACATTAATTTCAGAGCCTGATCTGAAATCTTTTTAATATATTTTACGTCTCTATTATTCCGAAGGTGCGACATATTACATCAGCCCTTAAATGTTTATTACATCTACTCATAGAAGAATACTTTTGATCCTTCTGCCATGAAGTGGATATTACAATAAACAAGCTAATGAATAGCTAAATGGTATGGTTAATATGTGGTTAAGTGCAAATTATATTAAATTTAGCGGCTTTTTTTATTGCTCGCTTCGTCCCGTAGCAGGAAGGCTGGAACCTGATCGCTTTCGCCAAAGATGGGCTGTTGCCGGCTAGGTTGTCTTGCTTTTCCCGGTTGTTTATTTGCCTTTGGACTTTCCTCGCGCTTTTTAGCTTTAGGGCTTTCATCCTGCTTTTTAGGATGGCTTTCGTCGCGTTTTATAGCCTTATCGTTTTCATCCATCTTTTTAGGATGGTTGGTATCTTTTTGTTTTGCAGGGGACTTTTGTGGCCCGGTTTCCTGTGACTTTGATTCCTGTCGGGGTTCTTGTCCGTGCAATTCATGCAACTGTATTTCCTTACCAAGGAATTTAGTCAGAAAGCCCAGTGATTTTCTTTCCGCAGGGCTGGTCAGGGTGAATGAATGTCCCTCGCGACCAGCACGGCCCGTGCGACCGATGCGATGCACATAATCTTCTGGGTTATTGGGAATCTCGAAATTGAAAACATGGCTCACATCGGGAATATCAAGCCCGCGCGCTGCCACGTCACTGGCGACGAGCAACTGAATATCGCCATTTTTAAATCCGGCCAGTGTTTCCGTCCGCAATGACTGCGGCATATCGCCATGCAGCTCACCAACATTATAACCATGAACGGACAGGGACTTTTTAACAACCTTTACAACGGTTTTCCGGTTGCAAAAGATAATAGCATTTTTTACATTTTCCGACTTCAGAAGTTGACGCAGAGCCACACGCTTTTCTTTCTCACCGCCTTTTACCTTACACAGGCGTTGGGTGATTGTCGCCGCGGTTGAGGCCGGGGCATCAACGGCAATTTCCTTCGGGTCTTTCAGAAACTGATCGGTCAGTCTTTTGATTTCCCGTGGCATGGTTGCTGAAAAGAACAGCGACTGGATTTTCTGGGGCATGGCCTTACAGATTTTTTCCACATCGGGTATGAAACCCATATCGAGCATCCGGTCGGCCTCATCCACCACAAGGATTTCAACACCGTTCAGCATAACCTTGCCGCGCTGCATATGATCCATAAGCCGGCCCGGTGTGGCAATCAGCACATCAACGCCGCGGTCAAGTTTCTGTTCCTGATCTTTAAAAGCAACGCCACCGATGAGCAATGCCATAGTCAGTTTGGATTTTTCACCATATTTTTCAAAACTTTCGGAAACCTGTGTCGCCAGCTCGCGGGTAGGTTCAAGGATGAGAGAGCGCGGCATCCGTGCTCTTGCGCGGCCTTCGGACAGAATATCTATCATGGGTAGCGTAAAGCCCGCCGTCTTTCCGGTTCCGGTCTGAGCAATACCCAGAATGTCACGGCCCTGCAGGATGGCTGGAATGGCTTTCGCCTGAATAGGTGTGGGTTTTGTGTAGCCGGATTTCTCGACTACTGACAGCAAATCTTCGCTTAACCCTAAAAAATCAAAACCCATATGGTGTTGTTTCACTTTTCAATAAATATCTCTATAAGTTGCGCACAATAAGCAAAACTATAAAGATGTCAATCTTAGACAGGCTTCGCTATTATTCTATGCGATTCTAAACCATTAAAAAGGTAATGTCATGAGTAAAAACCTGATTCTTATACCGGGGCTGTTATGTAGCGATGATTTATGGCTGGATCAGATCGGTGAATTTGAGGAAGACTTTGACATTGCGCTGTTTGACCATACGCTGCATGACAATCTATCGGCCATGGTTAGTGCCTTTCTTGAAGATGCCCCTGACAGCTTTAATTTGGCCGGGCTATCAATGGGGGGCTATATCGCCTTTGAGGTCATGAGACAGGCAGCGTGCAGGGTGGAAAGGCTCATTCTGTTGGATACCAATGCCAGAGCAGACCGCGAGCCACAGATCGAAATGCGCCAATCCCTTATTAATAGGGCGGCAAAGGAAGATATCCGCATCATCGCACAGGAACTAACCGAATATCTCATCCATCATGACCGCCTGAATGACAAGGAACTTTGTGGCAGAATACTGGATATGGCTTCGGAAGTGGGGGCAGAGGCTTTCCAAAGACAGCAACAGGCCCTGATTGGCCGCCCGGATTCGCGAGGGGCATTATCTGATATTATCTGTCCCACATTGATTATCTGTGGTGAGCAGGATGTCCTGACCCCGCCCAAGGTGCATCAGGAAATGGCTGATCTGATTCCAAATGCGGTTTATCATCACATTGCTGATTGTGGTCACTTAAGCACCATGGAACGGCCAGATGAGGTTAATCAATTGATGAGGGCTTTTCTGGAGTCCTGAATAGTTCATTCGACATGAGATTACGGCAAACTTGTTTGCCGTTAAATCGTTTGCCAGATGTAACGCCCGCCTCTGCTTTGCTATAAACTTTGTCCCTGGACATTTTCATCACATCGCCCTTGACCGGCTCCTGTTCTTCGTTAACACGGCCCATGGGGAATGAATTGATGACTTTCACCTTGAGACGCTCATCAAAGATCGCAATGACCTCTACCTGATAGGCAAATACCTCTGGCCAGTTCTGGTGCAGGCTATGCTTAAAACACAGATAGGCCGTATTACCCTTTTGCAAAGGTGCGGATAATGCCTGTTGCGATAAAAAAAGTAACAACATCAAAAATGATATCCTAAACATATATATTCTCTTTCCACGTCATTATGCTGAACATATCTCAGTATTTTGTATATTAAGCTCCGCCATCTTGTCGGTATTTTCCCTAAAGAACTGGGCCACTATTGCTAGATTAATCAAAAGACTTTCTGATAATACTTATATATTATACTTTATTGTAAGTAGAAACTCGCGCGGGCAATACAATCAGAATAGATATTGAGTAAAAACCAATGAAAAAAATAATAAATGTGGCTGAGGTGGCAGATCAGAAATGGAATTTTATTGAAGACTTTTATCCTGATAAAGATGTGTGTTGGAAATATTATTCAGCTAATTCAAAAAATTGGTTAGAGCGCATTGTGAAAAGGCCAAAAATTAGCAGATACATGGCGTGCATGAAGGCATCTATGCAGCTAAGAAAAAAGGGGGGCATTGTAATTTCGCATATGCCAAGAACTACACATTGGCAAAGCAAATTTATGAATATGTTGAATGTAAAGTCGCGGCATTTAGCTTTTTCGTTTAATTTTACCGAGTTGCCTAATCGTCGTACGAGGGCGTCTATGTCTGATAGCTTTAAGCGAGTTGAGTGTTTTGTTGTTTATAGTGAGTTTGAAAGAAAGTTATATTCTGATTATTTCCGCGTACCGATAGAAAAAATTAAGATGTTACATTGGGCGATGGAAACACCACAAGTGGATGAAAACTTTATTCCTGTTAAAGGAAGTTATTATTGTTCAATTGGTGGTGAGGGGCGAGATTATAAAACGTTATTATTGGCTTTTGAAAAGCTAAAAGATATCAAGCTAGTTATTGTAACCAGACCACATACCATTGAAGGGCTGAGTATTCCTAAAAACGTGAAAGTTTTTTATAATATCCCTCATTCAAAATTCTGGGCCGTTGTGAAAAATAGTAAGGCTGTCTTGGTACCACTTATAAATGAAAATACAGCTTGTGGCCACATTACACTTGTTGGCTCAATGAAATTAGGTA
>DAOWHQ010000172.1:0-3971 GCA_030641355.1 Alphaproteobacteria bacterium | reverse complement strand
TATCGGTAGCCGTTGTGATAACCTCTCCTGCAATTTGCTCTGGGGCGGCATAATCAGGTGTTAAGGGCCGGACATCTGTACGGGTATGAACAGAGGGCGCATCCTTTTCATTGGGGTCCAATAGTTTAGATATACCAAAATCAAGCAAGGTTGCTTTGCTCTCGGCGTCTACCAATATATTAGAAGGTTTGATGTCCCTATGCACCACCAAGTGACGGTGAGCGAAACTGACAGTATCTGCGATCTGTAGAAATAAAGTAAGGCGGGCCCGTATGGGAAGGTTCAATTCATCACAATGTTCACTGACGGGCTTGCCTTCAATCTGTTCCATTGCAAAATAAGGCAGACCATCACTGGTGACACCTACATCCAAAATAGAGGCAATGCCGGGATGAACAAGACGCGCAAGAATTTGGCGTTCAAGGTGGAAACGTGCGATCACGTCATCCGTATCAATACCCCGACGCAAGATCTTGATAGCTACAGTCTGATGCCATTCTTCGCCCGCACGCGTAGCTTTATACACCGTAGACCGTGCACCGCGACCTATAACTGCCGTGAGCGTGAATGGGCCTACCTGATCACCGATACGAACATCATCATCCTGTTTTCTTTCGGTCCAGCCTTCTGCTATTTTTTCATAAAGATTGTCTCTGGCATCTGCCGCCGGTATGTCGAGAAGAGCTTCTGCCTTGGTACCTATTTCAAATAAAGCCCGCACATTATTTGCCAGTTCCAAATTCAGTATTGCGACGCGGTTAAGTTCTATGGTCCGTTCATCAGAAGTCAGTTCCAGCATTTCACAAAAAAGAGTGTCTATATCAACAGCTACGAGTCTCTCGCTCATAATTCCCCCTATATCATTTGTTTTGCGGCCTGTGCCGATGCATCCTTACTATTCAATATTTTGTATAGATATACCTTTGCCCTATACCAGTCTCGTTCGATTGTGCGCTCGCAAACACTAAGAACTTCTGCGGTTTCAAGTGCTGTCATGCCTGCAAAAAATCGACATTCCACGACATTAACAAGTCGGGGATGTTGATCATTCAGTTTTGTCAGAGCACGGTCAAGGTCTAACACCTCTATATTTAATGCGGGATCAATTATTGCTAAAGATGCATCTACCTCTCTGTCTTCACGGCCTGATTTATCAATATGCGCCCGTTTAGCGGCTTTCTTGGCGCGGGCATGATCCACAAGGATGTGGCGCATCACGCGTGATACCAGTGCCATCAGGTGATTCCGGTCCTTTGCGCTTGCCATACTATCACCATTCAGGCGTAGGAAAGCCTCATGCACAAGCGCAGTTGTTTGTAATGTATGATTGTGCCATTCACCCTTAAGTCGGTAATGGGCGATAGCTTTAAGATCCTTATATATAAGATTGAACAAAGCCTCTGGAGCAACCCTGTTGCCCGCGCTTGAAAGATCTTCTGATTTAGTAATATCATCAATATCTAGCATAGGATTTCCTAAAACCATTCATACATCAGCAACAACAACACTAGATTGCAATCATAGGCATAATCCGGTTGCAATGCAATCTGTAACTTCTTGTTTGATCAGTGGTATTAGTTTTCTTAATCCTAAAAAAAACGTCCCATATGGTTCCCAAATAATTCAGGCATGATTCGTTTTGAAGATTAAGGAAATGAAATCAATTAATTTTCTTCTTTTTAAGAATGGTCAAAGGATAGGAAAAAGCTAGAGAGAAAGGGGATGTACGCCTCCCTATCTTTTCTGACGCAACCTATTATTTTATATACATTTATCGTGTAGGCTTGTCATTAATACTGTTTCTCATAGTGCAGTATAAGCGGAGTAACACTTCGGATACTGAAGGTCATTGCGCTATAAATTATGCAGCACACACCTTAGCAGAACAAAGATGATGGAAAATACAGACTAACAGTCGTTCCCACCCCGACCTTACTTTGAACTTCCAGCGTCCCACCATGCATTTCCATGAAAGCCTTCGCAAGGTGCAAGCCCCCACCTATTCCTTCGTGAGCAACCACGGCACTTACCCGTACCTGTCCAAAGGGTTCTAAGACCAGCTCAAGATCCTCTTCGGGTATACCTCTCCCAGTATCACTGACACTGATCATCAAACCACTATCCTCTAATTTTGAGGATATGTTCACTGACCCATTCCGTGTGAATTTTACGCAATTTAATAATAAGTTCAGAAGGGTTTGTTTCAATCGTATTTCGTCAGCCATAATCGCGGGGAGTTCAGAATCAACCTCAATGGTTATGGAAATTCCTGCGTCCTCAGCTCGTTTGCTTACTGCACTCACACTATCCTGTAGCATAACCAGTAAATCAATTTGAGTTGTATTGAATTCAATATCCCCCATTTCAAGGCGCGAGATGTCCAGAATATTGTTGATGACACCCAAAAGATGTTCACCAGCACCATGAATATCACGCGTGTATTCCACGTAAAGTTCATTGCCCAACTCTCCAAACATTTGATCCTTCATGATCTCTGAGAATCCAAGAATACCATTGAGTGGCGTACGAAGTTCATGGCCCATATTATCCAAAAACGTTGCCTTTACACGGTTAGCATATTCAACTGCTTTCTTTGCGATATTTAGCTCTTGCGTACGCTCTTGCACGCGTTTTTCCAACAGAATATTCTGGTTGCTAATTTGATTGTGCAGCATACGCACTTCGAGCATATTATGAATACGGCACAAAACCTCACTTTGGTTGAAGGGCTTAGTAATAAAGTCCTTGGCTCCCAATTTGAGGGCTTTAAGCCGTGTCGCCTCTTCCTGCTCAGCGGTCAAAATCAGTACTGGAATATAATCATTCTGCAGTACCTCGGACAATTGTTCCATGATTTCAAACCCATCAGTATGGGGCATACGAAGGTCAAGTAAGATTAAATCAAATTGACACTCCTGCTGATAGTCAAGCACAAGCCGAGAGTCAGTAACACTTGTTATATTCCTGTACCCCGCTATATCGAGCATCATTTCCACAAGCTCAACGTTGACCTTCAGGTCGTCAACAATCAGAATTTTGGCATCAAGATAATTCGTATTGGCCTTTTTTTTACCATTAGCCATACTCATGAGGACTTTCCTTCGGTCAATTTATTGATGATGGGGTGCTTTTCTTCTTGTGATGTATCTTTATCCATTGATGGCTGGCTGTTGGTTTTTGGTAACTCTATCCAAAAGGTACTTCCTTCGCCCGACACACTATCGAACCCAATATTTCCCTGCATACTATCAATAATTTTATGGCAGATATTTAGCCCAATACCCGTGCCTTCAACCTCCGAGTTTTCGGCACCAAGCCGATTAAACGGTTGAAATGTTTCACTCTGACGGTCTTCTGGAATACCTATACCAGTATCACTGATTGAAATGGAAATTTTGTCATCATTTTGGGAAACGTCCAAAGAAATGCTGCCCCCTTCCCGGTTATATTTGACGGCGTTGGATAGAAGATTGAGGATTACCTGTTTCAAACGTACAGAATCAGCTTTAACGAAGGTTTCTGGAAAAGTCGAAATATGGAGTGAAATATTACGCTCGTCAGCGCTGGGCGTTATGAATACCAGACAATCCTCAATCACTTTTCTGACATTCACGTTTTCTATGGAGAGCTTCATATACCCTGCCTCAATCCTAGATAAGTCCAGAACTTGATTAATAAGTTCCAGAAGATGCTTTCCACTCTTCATTATATACTGGACACATTTACTCTGCGTCTTGCTCAACGGTTCTATTTCGTTTGATTCAAGGATTTGACCAAACCCGATAATTGAATTCAGCGGCGTACGCAGTTCATGGCTCATGGACGATAAAAATTCTGACTTTGCATGATTAGCCTTTTCAGCTCCTTCTTTAGCTAGAGCCATCTGCCTTTCTGCTTCACGCATGGTCAATTCTGCACGTTTGCGGACATCAATATTTTGTACCATACCTAACATATGCATAGGGTTGTCG
>DAOWHQ010000128.1:0-5495 GCA_030641355.1 Alphaproteobacteria bacterium | reverse complement strand
TAAGGCGTGGAAAGGTGGAAAAACCCGCGTCAAATGGCTTGAGGATGGCAAGCCCCAGAAACCGGGGCGGCTTAATGACCTACGTCATATTATCTATAAAACCGCCGATAACCCTTGGCGGCGGACGCGGAATAATCTGGGGCTAATGCTGCGTGAAGGTCTATTGAAAGAGAATATTGATGGCGAATCCCTACTCTGGGCTCATAGCCGCCTTATGAACCGGACCGAAGAACGGCGCATACTGATGGTGATCTCTGACGGGGCGCCAGTGGATGACAGCACCCTGTCCACCAATAGTGCCAATTATCTGGAAGATCACCTGCGGGCCATGATTGACTGGATCGAAAAACGCTCGCCCGTGGAGTTGCTGGCTATTGGTATCGGCCATGATGTGACCCGCTATTACCAGAATGCCATTACGGTAATGGATGCCGACCAATTGGGCGGTGCTATCACTGAACAACTATCAGAATTATTTGATGAAAAATCCAGAAAGAGACGTCTGAACTAGGGTTACATGGATCTTATCCATTGTTTTAGCTGGTTGGCCTGATGTCTTATCAGATGTTCGCTATCTATTACCTGAGCCAAAAGGCTAATGCCATGTATGGCACTTGCCAGCCGTTCGGGAATATCGGCGATATCCTCCACCTGTGTGATCAGCACAAATTGTTCCCTGATCCAGCCTAGTCGCGCTAACAAAAGCTCCGCGGCATGGTCGGCAAGCTCTTGGTCATCCCGCTTCACATCAAAATACAGATTAGTCAGCGGACAACCAAATTTGATCAGGCTATCCACATTTTCAAAAAGATTATCCAGATAAAGGCTTAATCTCTGCCGGGGATTGTTGTTTAGGTCTATTTCTTCAAATTGCGCCTTCTGGTTGGCCAGATGAGCGTCAATAACCAGATGACAAATATCTTCTTTAGAAGAAAAATACTTTTGTGCTTCTTTATTGGCAATGCCCACGGCTTTGGCTATATGGGAAAAATTGACTTTGCCATAGCCTTTCTCATGGAACAGTCGCAGCGCCGACTGTACCAATATATGTTTCTGCTCTCCGTTGGTGGACTTATTGGAACTATCACCATGTTTAGCAATGGGTTTATCCGTATTTTTTGCTAACATTTTTTTTCTTATATTATTCAATAATCAATCTTATATATAACACATTGATTAACCAACATATAAAGTTATATCAAAGTCTAATGAATAGTTGCAGTTTCAGCATAAAAAAAGCCGCTGAGGAAATCAGCGGCTTCGTATTAATTCTGAATTAACTAGAATTAGGCAGCTTTAGCGGCCAGTTTCTTTTTAACCAGTTTTTTCAGGCGGCGTGCTTTCAGTGACAATGTATCGTCACTGGCCTTGACCAGAAAATTGTCCAACCCACCAATATGTTCAACAGAGCGCAGTGCACTTGTAGAAATTTTCATGGATACGGACTGGCCGAGGATATCGCTCAGCAATTTTGCTTTGATCAGATTAGGACGGAATTTCCGACGAGTTCTATTCAGGGCGTGGCTCACATTGTTACCACTCATTACTGCTTTACCGCTCAATTCGCATACGCGTGACATAGTCTTGTCCTTAATCGCTTTGGTCCGTCACTGTGATCCCTTAGAATCAACAGGAGAACTCGTTAAAATATGAAAGCGGTATATATGGCATAGACGGGAGCAGGTCAAGACTTTCCATGCCTTATTTCAAGAAATCCCGCAAAAGTTTTTGGGCTGCTGCTGTCGCTGGGGTTTTCCCCTCACTCACAGCCTGTTCCACCTGTTCTATCTTTTGCGGGTAGTTTGCCTGAAAGGCATCCACCAATTGATCATTAATTTCTGACCACATCCAAGCTTTTGCCTGTTCGCTGCGCAACTGATCCAGTTCCCCGCTGTCTTTCGTGGCGAATTCAAAAGCCTGTATCTTCTGCCAGACCTCCTCCAGGCCCTGCCCCTTCAGAGCCGATACCAAAACCACACTGGCCGTCCAGCAGGGTACTTTCGGCCGCATCAGCAGCAGGGCCGATTTATAATCCGCCGCCGACCTCATAGCCGCTTTTTTCAAATCTCCATCGGCCTTGTTGACAATCACAAGGTCGGCAAGTTCCATAATACCGCGCTTGATGCCCTGTAGCTCATCACCACCGCCGGGGGACAACATCAGCAGGAACATATCCACCATTTCAGAAACCGCAATCTCCGACTGCCCCACACCCACGGTCTCGATCAGCACAACGTCATATCCTGCGGCCTCACACAGCAGCATGGCCTCGCGGGTGCGCCGCGCCACACCGCCCAAGGTTCCACTAGAAGGGGACGGGCGGATGAAGGCGTTAGGGTCTTTGGACAACAGCTCCATACGGGTCTTATCGCCCAGAATAGAGCCGCCGGTACGGCTGGATGACGGGTCTACTGCCAACACCGCAACTTTATATCCCTGTTGGGTAAGGGAGAGACCAAACGCCTCGATAAAGGTAGATTTACCCACCCCCGGTGTGCCGGTAATGCCAAGTCGGATGGATTTTCCCGTCTGGGGCAATATGCTTGCCAGAAGCTCCTGAGCCTCAGCCTGATGATCGACGCGGGTGCTTTCCACCAGCGTAATGGCCTTAGCCAACGCCCTGCGCTGTCCGTTCAATAGATCATTTTTGAGGTTATCAAGCTTTGCCATACATTCCGTCTCTCGCACCCTTTTTCGTCATTCCAATACTTTAGCTTTATAGACACCATTTTTTGTGAAAAATAGAAACCAGAAAATTTTAGAGCAATAAGACTGTCACAGCAATCTATATAAACATTATAATTGTAGCCCAATCCATAATAAAACTCTCATTTTGTTGAACTATTATACTCTAGGCGCAACCAGTTGACAAATTGGGTGCAAAAAACAAAAAAAGCCGGAACTTGATGAAAAGTTCCGACTTTTTATAAAAACAAAAAAATATTATCTGTCTTTTGGCGCCATATTCTTGACCATATAATTGCCTTCATAATCCACTGCAACACCGTAATCGGGATCTTCGATGACGGAAACCTCAACAATCTTACGGGCCTTATCCAGTAGTCGTCTGCAATCGGCGCTTAAATGACGCAGGTGCAGTTTCTTGCCCGCCGCTTCATATTTTACCGCCAGTGCATCAATGGCCTGCAGTCCGGAATGATCAAGAACGCGAGAATCAATAAAATCCACAATCACATCATCAGGATCGGTCTTTGGATCAAATAATTCGAGGAAGCTTGCCACAGAACCAAAGAATAACGGGCCGGACAATTTATAAACCTTGGAACCCCCTTCATCAATTATTTTAGCCGCATGGGTATGTTTCGCGGTCTCCCACGCAAATACCAAGGCCGAGATTATAACACCCGCAACCACCGCCACAGCCAAATCAAAGGCCACGGTAATCGCCGTAACAAAAATAATAACAAAGACATCATGACGCGGAATTTTTCCGATCAGTTTAAGGCTGTTCCATGCGAAAGTTCCGATCACCACCATGAACATGACCCCGATCAGGGCCGCCAGCGGGATTTGCTCAATCAGGCCGGATGCAAACAGGATAAAACCGAGCAGACTGAGTGCTGCTACGATACCGCTAAGCCGCGCACGACCACCGGACTTCACATTGATCATGCTCTGGCCGATCATGGCACAGCCGCCCATGCCACCAAAAAATCCAGTGATCACATTTGCCGCACCCTGCGCCGCACATTCCCGACTGGCCCCGCCGTGAGTATCAGTCATGTCACTAACTAGGTTAAGCGTCAGCAGGGATTCAATCAGCCCCACAGCCGCAAGTATGACCGCATAGGGCAGGATTATCATCAGGCTATCCCAGGTTATGGGGAATTCCGGTATATGAAATGGCGGCAATCCACCCGCGATAGAGGCCAGATCACCGACCCTTGGGCTATCCAGATTAAATCCAATCACAATAAAAGTCACCACCATGATCGCCGCCAATGGCCCCGGAATCGCCTTGGTGATCTTAGGCATCAAATAAATGATCGCCATGGTCAACATCACTAACCCCAACATCATATAAAGCGGCATACCTGTGAGCCACGCGCCGCCCCCGTCCTTGAACTGCCCCAATTGAGCCAGAAATATCACGATTGCCAGACCATTAACAAAACCCAGCATAACCGGATGGGGGACCATACGGATGAACTTGCCCAGATGGGTAATGCCTGCAATGATCTGGATAATTCCCATGAGCACCACAGTAGCAAAAAGATACTCAACCCCGTGCAGAGCCACAAGGCTGACCATAACCACGGCCAGTGCGCCGGTAGCACCCGAAATCATACCGGGACGCCCGCCAAAGACCGCCGTGACCAGCCCAACAATGAATGCCGCATAAAGCCCGACCAGCGGATTAACACCGGCAACAAAAGCAAAAGCCACGGCTTCCGGCACAAGTGCCAGAGCCACAGTAAGGCCGGAAAAGCTTTCAATTCTGATGCGGCTTATGGAATTTAAACCAAATTCCGCCAGCCATTCTGACGCCTTGCCATGCGCCACAGATTTTGCCTGTTCATTCATTTTATTTGCCCTGAGATTTTTATTAGGATCTTATATAAAAAAGACCCGTTTCCATATCTCGAAACAGGCCCCTAGACTGTCCCTGCTGATAAAGCAAGGCAGTGTCTTATGCAAGAATAAATGTAATCGTCCCTGCCCCTTTCAGTCATTCCTGCCCCATTTTCAGTCATTCCTGCCCCATATTTATCCTTCCTGAACCTTTTTTATCATTCCGATCCATATTTATCCTTCCTGAACCTTTCGTCACTCCTGCCCCTTTCGTCACTCCTGCGGAGGCAGGAGCCTAGTCCTCTTAAGAAAAACTGGATTCCTGCCTTCGCAGGAAGGATAAATATGGATCGGAATGGCTAAGGAACAAATAGAATGACAATGGGTATACACTACCCCCTGCTCCCCAGAACCTCCAGCACCTTTGTGGCCGCTTCGGGGATGTTCGTTCCGGGGCCGAATATTGCGGCGACCCCCGCATCGTAAAGAAAATCGTAGTCCTGTGCCGGAATTACCCCGCCGCAGATCACCATGACATCACCCGCGCCCTGATCTTTCAGTTCGGCTACCAATTGGGGAATGAGGGTTTTATGACCGGCGGCAAGTGAAGACACGCCGATGATATGAACGTCGTTTTCTATCGCCTCGCGGGCGGCTTCATCGGGTGTCTGGAATAATGGCCCCACATCCACATCAAAGCCGATGTCGGCAAAGGCAGTAGCGATTACTTTAGCGCCCCTGTCATGGCCATCCTGCCCCATTTTGACCACGAGCATACGGGGTCGGCGACCTTCTTTTTCAGCAAAATCTTCAATGGTTTTCTGAATTTTTGCGAAGCCTTCGTCGTCTTTATAGGCGGAGCCATAAACGCCGGAAATGGATTTCACTTCAGCCCGATGTCGGTTAAATATTTTTTCCATAGCGTCCGAAATCTCTCCTAAAGAGGCCCTTGCCCGTGCCGC
>DAOWHQ010000235.1:0-5006 GCA_030641355.1 Alphaproteobacteria bacterium | reverse complement strand
TTTTTATGGATATTCCTATAGTTGAGCAGAACCTTGTTCAAAGCGGATAAGTTTAACATTCAGCAACGCGGAAAAGGGCTGATGTTGCAGGATGTCCTGTATTCGGCTTTTTAATTTATCGAGCAGAGAGGCTTCCTATGCCTCGACGATATCGTCTTTCAGGCTCAGCACAAAGGCAACCACATCATCACATTCCTGTTGTGGAACCTGCAATGAGGTGAAGGTATCGCCCGCATGTCCAAGGAATATGGACCAGTCACTTTCACTTATTTTCATGCCTTTATGAGAGGTGAGCATATCGCGGCCCGTGTAATAAACCGTCCCGCCGGCACTGTTGGAGATATAATCAATTAACAGCTGCTTTTCTCGCTTGATGCCATCATCACTACGGTTTTGCCAGAATCGCCCCAATTGAGAATCGCCCTGTAGGCGTGGCAACAGGTCATTGACAAAAGCCGTAATGCCATCATAGCCGCCCAGACGTTCATAAAGTGATTTCTGTTCCATTGAACATTCCTTTTTCTGAAATATGATTTACAAAGAAAATATAGACGTAAACCGGTTTTTAGTCCAGCATCAACATTCTCAAATATAAAGGGTGTGACATAGATAATATTATTGTGAAAATAGAAGAACTTTTGCAGTCACCGCCAATGGTTATTGGGGTTAATGGTCTTGATTGCTCCGGAAAAACTACTTTTGCCAAGACATTATATGAAAAACTGAGCAGAAGTAATATCTCATGCGCGCTGTTGCATATTGATGATTACAATAATCTTGCCGTTCAGAAAGAGATCTATGAAGTCCATGAGACGGGCGAATTCACAGCAGAGATGCTTGATCTCTATTGCCGGGAAAGTATCCATTATGACCGGGTTGCAAAGGCAATAGCGACGTCCCGCAGCACAGTTGACGTTACCATCATTGAAGGGGTCTTCCTGTTCAAAGACTGTCTGGCGCCTCTGTTGGATATCAAGGTATTTCTGCCCGTAGAGCCGGAGAAGGCGCGGGCGCGCTATGAAACGCGCAAACAGGAGGTAGGGGACAGGCGGGCCGTAGCCGTATTCGATGATATATGGCTACCCGCTTTTAAGCGTTATGCCACAGAGATCAAACCGGAAAATATCAGTGATTTTACCTGCCGTCAAAATTACTTTTGATTAATGGGCGCCGTCCCCTGCTCAACGGCAGCGGTTTGCATGGCTTTTTGTAGTTTTTCAAAGGCTCTGACTTCAATCTGACGGACCCGCTCGCGGCTGATGTGGTAAATCTTGCTCAGGTCTTCCAATGTGGAAGGCTTGTCTTTCAGGCGACGCTCTGTGAGGATATGTTGCTCGCGCTTGTTCAGGTCTTTCATGGCATCGGCCATTAGGGCGCGGCGGTTGTTAAGCTCTTCGTCATTGGCATAGGCCGTTTCCTGATCAATGGCATCCTGATCTTCGAGCCAGTCCATCCATTCGCCTTCGGCATCTGCGCGCATGGGGGCGTTGAGGGAATGATCGGAACCCGCCATACGGCGGTTCATCTGTACCACGTCATTTTCGCTCACATCCAGACGTGTGGCAATCTCAGTCAGGTGATCTGGGTGCAGGTCACCCTCTTCGATGGCTTTGATCTGCCCCTTAATACGGCGCAGGTTGAAGAATAATTTTTTCTGGGCGGCGGTTGTGCCGATTTTCACCAGTGACCATGACCGCAGGATATATTCCTGAATAGAGGCCTTGATCCACCACATGGCATAGGTGGCAAGACGAAAGCCCCTATCCGGGTCAAAGCGTTTTACCGCCTGCATCATGCCTACGTTACCTTCGGAAATCAGTTCCCCAATGGGCAGGCCATAGCCCCGATAGCCCATGGCAATTTTTGCCACAAGGCGCAGATGTGATGTGACCAGTTTATGGGCGGCTTCGCTGTCCTCATGCTCGGTCCATGCTTTGGCCAACATAAATTCTTCCTCATGTTTTAACATGGGAAATTTGCGAATTTCCTGAAGATACCGGGTTAAGCTACCCTCCGGTGTAATTGCCGGTGTTATTTCTCTGGCCATGAACTTTCTCCACCTTTCGGCTGATTATACTTGAATTTAAGTATATCATATTTTTGCGTTTTTTACACCCTGACCCTATTTTTGTTCTAAGGCTGAAATAAGGCGCTTCATATCATTTGGTAATTCTGCTTCAAATTTCAAGTCCTCGCCCGTGGTGGGGTGCTTGAATCCGATCACATATGCGTGAAGAGCCTGTCGCTTGAACTCATCTATGGCCTGTTGGGCCTGCTCAGAAAAATTCTTCGATTTTGTAGGACCGGACTTGCCGTAAAAGGGGTCGCCGACCAGAGGGTGTCTTATATGGGACATATGGACGCGGACCTGATGGGTGCGTCCGGTCTCAAGCCGACATTCCACAAGGCTAAGGCTCGGTGCCAGAAGTTTGAAGCCACTGCCGCGCTCGAAAGTTTTTCGCTTTGCCTCCAGCCGCCTGATCACTTGATAATGGGTGATGGCGTCGCGGCCCCGCTTGCTTTCATAATTAACCACAGCCATTTTCAGGCGGTTGCGCGTATCACGGCCAATTTTCTCATGGATAATACCCGTTGCCGGATTGGGCACGCCCCAGACCACGGCCAGATAGGCCCGCTCCAGACTATGCTTGGCAAATTGTTTGGCCAGCTTATTGTGGGCGCGGTCGGTCTTGGCGGCAACCATCAGTCCGCTGGTTTCCTTGTCGATACGGTGAACAATGCCCGGTCGTTTGACGCCATTGATACCCGACAGGCTGTCGCCGCAATGATAAGTCAGGGCATTGACCAGCGTTCCGTCCGGATTTCCGGGGGCGGGATGGACAACCATGCCGGCCGCTTTATTGATCACGATCAGCTGATCATCCTCATAAACCACATCAAGGGGAATATTCTGTCCTACCGGGTCCGGCTCTGTCATATCGGGGATGGTAAAAAATACTTGATCTTGGCATTTGACCCGATATGACGGGTCGTCTATTGTCTCGGTCAATTGGGAAGATTTAGCGCGGATGATTTTGACCTCGCCACCCGTGATCAACTGCTTCAGTCGCGAGCGGCTGATGTCAGTTTCTGACGGGGCTAAAGTCTGGGCAAGAAACTTGTCAAGGCGCAGGCCTTCGGCTTCTTCTTCCACCGTTAAATCGATGTTTATGTCATCTAAATTGGAATTTTGTAACGTCATGACAGAAGAAGTGCCAAAAACCAGCGGGTTTCTCAAGTTTATTGTGATCTTTATGGGTATTTTAATTGTACTGGGTCTCACCGTTGTGGTCTGGAAGGTCATAGACCTAGCCAAACAGAGGGCTGCAAGGCTGGAAATGGAAGCCGCACAGACAGAGGTGCCTTTAGTGCCCGAACAGGTAATCAGTGAGGCATTTGCCTTCGATGTGACTTTGGAGTCGGGTGAGGTGATTCTCGAAACATCGGCCGCATCTGGCGGCATATGGTTCAGGATTGGTCGGGACGGTAAAACCAGCCGAATCATATATAAAGACTTCACAGGCAAAACCATTGGCCGGATAGAGGTAAAACGAAATAATGAAGACATTATGCCTGTCAACTGATCTTCAGACCCAGATCCGCCGCCATTGTGCGGAGTGTTATCCACTTGAGGCTTGCGGGCTTCTCATCGGCTGGGGCGATGATACCGTGACAAATATAGTCCATTCACCAAATGTGGCAGAGCATCCGGCGAAAAATTTTGAAATTGATCCGGCGCTGATCATCCAACATCAGAAAGAAAGCCGTCTGGGTCATGATCAGATACTCGGCCATTATCATTCTCATCCCGACGGACAGGCGCAGCCGTCTGTTCACGATCAAGCTAAAAATCATGATACAGATTTAATGTGGGTGATTGTTCAGGTCACGGGCGGCGTGGCTCTAAGCATGAATGCTTTTGCCACGGATGATACCACGGGTCAGTTAGCTTCTATTCCTTTACAGGAAGCGAAAACTTAACCAGACCCTTCATCTTATTGGGGTCGATGGGCTTGCCGCGCCGCAGGATGCTGATGCGTCCCTGACGGGCCAGATTCTTCGCCTGCTGTTTGACCGCAAGCAGATATTTCCGCCAAGCGTCTTTGGGGCTGCTTTCGCGTGCCCGGTCATCGGCTATCTCGATAGCGATGTCCCGTGGGGCCACGGGGGAACCGCGCTCAACAGCGTTCATGATAAAGAGGATGATGGGATCTTCTTCTTTTACGGTATTTTCGGTATTTTCTGTTTCTTGTGTCATAGGGCGCATCTAACACGAAAATCTCGCGTTAGCCAGATAAAATCTTTAAACCGCTATTCTATTTCCTATATAACCAGTCTATTTCCTATATAAAGGGGGAATAATAAAAATCATGGGAGGGATAATGCCCTTAATTTACATTCTCTGGGGTATTTTAATCGGACTTGTTATGGCAGCCCCTCTGGGGCCGGTGAATCTGATCTGTATCCGGCGCACGCTCGCCTATAGCAGGCGTAATGGTTTCACGGTTGGTATGGGGGCGGCGGTGGCCGATACTATTTTCGGCGCTATTGCGGCTTTTGGGCTGTCGTCTGTCATGGGGTTTGTGGATCAGGTCAATGGCTGGTTTGAAATTATCGGCGGGATTATTCTCATACTTGTCAGCATTAACCTGTGGACCAAACACCCGCATCTGGCCGATGTGGAAGATACAATCAGGGACCGTCTGAAGGGGGCCGTGGGGGCCTTTAGCCTGACCATTATGAATCCCATGACCGTATTGGGATTTGTTTTCCTGTTCGGGGCGCTGGGACTCGGTGAAATGTGGCATAATACGGTGGATGCAGTTGCTATTATCGCTGGTATATTCCTTGGCTCAAGCCTGTGGTGGTTTACCGTTACCGGATGTGCGGGACATATGCGTAGCCGTCTGTCAGACGATCACCTGCTCAAAATCAATCGGGTGTCGGCAATGATAGTGGCTCTGTGCGGTGTCTGGGCCTTGGGTAAAAACCTTATTTAATAGTCG
>DAOWHQ010000005.1:0-7276 GCA_030641355.1 Alphaproteobacteria bacterium | reverse complement strand
TATCAAGGCCCAATAAATAAAAGAGAGTAGTACAGGCGCCAAATCCCAATATGAACTTATGGCCTTCTTTGTGAAAATAGCCTAATATTGGTGGTAAGTTATCCATTATTTTTTCCATTATGTTTTTCATATGCTATTTGTAATGCAGTCTGCTTGCTTCATCAAACTTTTTTATCAAGTTCAAGGTTAAACTCTTCAAGTTCAACCAGTTTCTGCATAGCTTCCGTAGCTTCTTTTTGCTTCTGCCACATTCCAAAATAGGCCCCACGACCAGCCAGAAGTTCATCATGGCGTCCGCGCTCAATAATCTCTCCCCCGTCTAGCACAATAATCTCATTGGCATTGACAATCGTTGAAAGCCTATGAGCAATCACGATTGTAGTCCTATGCAGGGATATTTCCTCCAATGCCTTCTGAATACCCTGCTCCGTATGACTATCCAGAGCCGATGTTGCCTCATCCAACAATAAAATGGCCGGATTCTTCAGGATCGTCCGGGCGATAGCAACCCGTTGTTTCTCCCCCCCTGATAGCTTCAGTCCCCGTTCCCCCACTTCACTGTCATAGGTATCGGGAAGCTCACTGACAAAGTCATGTATCTGGGCGTGTTTTGCAGCGGCTTCTACTTCTTCATCGGTAGAATCGGGGCGCCCATAACGTATATTATAACGGATACTGTCATTAAAAAGCACTGTGTCCTGCGGCACGACACCGATCTGACGACGCAGGCTTTTCTGGGTTACCTGACTGATATCCTGTCCATCGATAAGAATGCGTCCCTTGGTCACATCATAAAAACGGAATAAAATACGGGAAATGGTCGATTTACCCGCCCCGCTTGCCCCGACGATCGCTGTTGTCGTTCCCGCGCCCACCTTGAAAGATATATTCTTCAGGATCGGCCTGTTTTCAGCATAATGGAAAGACACATTATCAAATTCCACTTCGCCGCCATTAATATTAAGTGCGACCGCATCGGGCGCGTCATTTATATCTGATTCCTTACGAATCATCGTGAACATCTTTTCCATATCCACTAGTGACTGTTTGATTTCACGGTAAACAAAGCCAAGAAAATTAAGCGGCATATAAATCTGAATCAGCAGAGAATTAACCAGAACAAATTCACCTATAGTAAACCGCCCGTCAACCACCCCCTGCCCTGCCATGATCAGAACAATCACCAGCCCCGCAGAGATAATCAGGCTTTGCCCCACATTGAGCATGGCCAAAGAGGACTGGCTGCGCACAGAGGCCGTCTCAAATTTTGCCAGCGCCACGTCATAGCGCCGGGCTTCATGCTCCTCATTAGTGAAATATTTGACTGTCTCAAAATTCAGCAGACTGTCGATGGCCTTGGTATTGGCCTCAGTATCCTGCTTGTTCATTTCCCGGCGAAATTTCAAACGCCAGTCCGTGACCATAATGGTAAAGAAAATATAGCTCACCAGACAAGTGAAAGTGACCAGCGCATAATAGATGCCAAATTTAGTCCAGAAAACAAATGTGATCAGTAATATTTCCAAAAGGGTCGGTAATATATTGAACAGCATAAAGCGCAACAGAAAATCTATACCTCTGGTACCGCGCTCAATCACCCGGCTAAGGCCGCCGGTTTTACGTTCCATATGAAATTTCAGTGACAGTTTATGCAGATGGCGAAATGTGCTGAGGGCAATATTTCGTACCGCATTCTGGCCCACCTTGGCAAAAACCGCATCACGAATTTCACCAAAAAACAAACTGAGCACCCGCGCCAAACCATAACCAAGTATGATCGCCATTGGTAAAACCAGAATAACAGTGCTCACGTCCGGCTGAAACCCCGGCGTCAGAGCATCAACCGCATCCTTAAACAGGAACGGCACATAAATCCCGATTAATTTTGCCGTGACCAAAAATACCATAGCCAAAACCACCCGAACCCTTAGGTCCCAGCGCCCCTTCATCCAGACAAAGGGCAGTAACGTTTTTATGGTCTGCCAGTGGTTTTCACTGGCATTTTCCTTGTCGTCATCGGACATATGATGTGAAGATCTGCGACGGGCCACTATTTCTCCCTATTATAAAAGTTTTCTCTGATTAAGTTTATTGATATAGTAATTATTTACAGTATTTTAAGGCTCTGAACATAATATTCCATGACAGCCCCCTAAATATTAGGAAATAATAGTGCCCGCCAGTGAACATACAGAACCTGCGCCCAATAAGTCTCTGTCAGATATCGGACAATTACTAAATGATGTGACGTGTCAAATCACAGATAACAATATTAATTTCCCGGCTCAGTTTAAATTTATCTGGCATAATATACAATTTACCGGACGAATATTGCGTTCGGAAAATGAGGTTGACCAATATTGCTTAAATCTGGTCGCCGACCTTGGCTATATTCCCTTCAGTTCGGAAAATTTCCTGCTCAGAAAAAAACTGCTCAAACTCTTCACCCCCCTCTTTATGAAGGGTGACTATTCCCTGTCGGAAAATAGTCATATACAGATGGTTTTGATGACCAATTTTTCCGGGCCTGCGAATGCCAGACGTCTTGTGGAAGTAATCACCTATACCCTTTTTGACCTTCATGTCGAGCTGAAGTCCATACAGTCATCAATATTGTCTTAGGTCATTCCGTAACAGGCACAGATGGCAGTTTAAATTTTTGCCCCGGATAAATCAGGTCAGGGTCTTTAATCAGGCTTTTGTTGGCGCCAAAAATCAGAGTGTAATGGAAACCCGTACCATAAAGTTTCCGGGCGATATGCCACAAACTGTTACCGGGGCGAACAATAACTTCGCCCTTGGCCTTGGAGGTATCAATATTTTTCCCGCGTGTGAAAGGCTGCTCAATGCGCACTTCTACATCGTCCCCCTCCAGCAATTGATCAATACGAATAATATGTTCTTTTAAATCCAGATCTTTAACAAAGGCATGAGACCATTGGCCTTCGTCGGATGCCGTCACCTCCGCAAGATACTCATTATCCAGATAAAGTCTCAACCGGGCGTTTCTTAAAGCCGTGCCAGAAATAATCGCGTTAGAATCTTCATCATAATCCAGACTATCCAGTGACAGCCCTTTGGAAAGCTCAGAAAAATTCACCAGACGCGGTTTCTGTAGAACTTTTGTCGGCCCTTCGCCAGTGCGTGGGCTTAATATAACGATAACCCCGTTTGTTTCGTCTTCGATAAAGCGTTCCTCATCATGGCTTGGTACAGCTACGATCACCACATCGCTGGAGAATACTTCAAATTTTCCGGGCATTATGGACTTCAGGCTAAGTTCAGTTGGGCCACTGGGCAAAGGGTCATCATACAAGAGTACCCATTCCCCATTGCGGTCTGACACCGCAGAACCGATAATTTTGTCTTTTGCATATATATAAATATCACTATTGGGTTCAGCGCGGCCCGCGATAACCCCTGTCCCATTTCTACTGATCCGCACAATATCGAAACTAGGTAATATGGAGGCTGGCTTGGCTTGGCTTTGAGGCGGTTCTGAGTATTCCGCTTTCGGCATCACCTCTTCCAGAGGAATATCCGGCAGATTGTCAGAAGAGAAGAAATCCGTTGCACCATCTTCAGCAAAGAAAACAATCCATAGAACCGCACAGACGGCCACAACAGTCAATATGATAATACTGACCCTCAGGGCTCCGTCCGAACCGTTTTTTTCCCTTTTTAATGGAATATCTGAAGGCTGCTCTGTCAACTACTCACCAAATCTATTTAAAAAAGCGCATAGGCTATATACTGCATACCATAGAGAATGTCAGTATCATTTTTTTGTTAAGTCATGCTTTATAATATTTTCATTAACATAGTTGCTATACAATGGTGCCATAGATAAGGTAAAAAATTGTCAAAACTATGACAATTAGAAGGCCGCCTTCAAATGAGCCTTAGCGGATAAAAAAATACAGGGTTAAAATTTTAAAATATGGCACATATCAAATCTCTTTGCGTTTATTGCGGGTCTCGTCCAGGCACAAACAACCATTTTAAAAAAATAGCTAAGAAATTTGGCGAAATTCTTGCCTATGAAAAAATTCGCTTGGTTTATGGCGGTGGAAATGTGGGCCTGATGGGCGTTATCGCCAACACAGTCATGGAGTACGGCGGCAAGGTCACCGGCATCATACCACAGCACCTTGATGAAGAAGAAGGCGGCTGGAAAGAGGCTACCGATTTTTTTGTGGTTGATAACATGCATGACCGCAAACGCATGATGTTTGATCATTCCGATGCCTTCGTTGCCTTGCCCGGCAGCATCGGAACACTGGATGAAACCATCGAGGTGATTACCTGGAAACAGCTTGGGCTTCACAATAAACCAATCATCATTGTCAATATGGATGATTACTGGCAACCCCTGCTCGCGCTGATTGATAATTTCATAAAGGAAGAATTCACCAGCCCCGAAACTCGGGATCTGTTTCACGTAGTGAAAACGGTAGAAGATGTTATCCCCCTGATAAAATCACTGCCGGAAATTGATCTGATCACAAAAAACACCCTTATTTAGGCAGATTATTTTGTTTCTGCCCTTCACATATGAGCCGAGCAATGATAACTTGCCTCATAATTAATGGTAATCATACCTCATCCAAAATGGCGCAAAATTCTGTGCCACTATTTTTTAAAGGTTCATTATGGCTAAAATTAAAGTAGAAAATCCTGTTGTCGAACTAGATGGCGATGAGATGACACGTATCATCTGGGCATGGATTAAAGACAAGCTTATCCACCCTTATCTTGATATTGATTTGAAATACTACGACCTCAGCATTGAGAAACGTGATGAAACCGATGACCAAATCACCATTGATGCGGCCAATGCCATTCTGGAACATGGTGTCGGCGTTAAATGCGCAACCATTACGCCGGACGAACAGCGGGTTGAGGAATTTAATCTCAAGAAAATGTGGCGGTCTCCCAATGGTACCATCCGTAATATTCTGGGCGGCACTGTATTTCGCGAGCCTATTATCTGTTCCAATGTGCCACGTCTGGTTCCCGGCTGGACTCACCCGATTGTTATCGGTCGTCACGCCTTCGGTGACCAATATCGCGCCACCGACTTCCTTGTACCCGGTGCCGGAAAACTGACCATCCGGTTTGAACCAGAGGATGGTGGCGAGCCCATCGAACGTGAAGTATTTAACTTCACAGAATCCGGTGTTGCCATGGCCATGTATAACCTTGACGAAAGCATCCGGGGTTTTGCGCGGGCCTGTATGAATTACGGCCTGAACAGGGGCTGGCCTGTTTACTTAAGCACCAAGAACACGATCCTCAAAGCCTATGATGGTCGTTTCAAGGATTTATTCGAAGAAATCTACCAAAAAGAATTTGCCACAAAATTCGCCGATGCCGGCATCACCTACGAACATCGCCTGATTGATGACATGGTGGCTTGTGCTATGAAGTGGAACGGTGAATTCGTATGGGCCTGTAAAAACTATGACGGTGACGTGCAGTCCGATACCGTGGCACAGGGCTTTGGCTCTCTCGGCCTGATGAAATCTGTGCTCATGACCCCCAATGGAACGGTCGTTGAATCCGAAGCCGCCCATGGCACCGTGACCCGCCATTACCGCATGCATCAGCAGGGCAAAGAAACCTCCACCAACCCCATCGCATCTATCTTTGCATGGACTGGTGGATTATCTCATCGCGCCAAGCTGGATGATAACGCAGCTCTGAAGGAATTTTCCGAAACGCTGGAACGGGTTTGTGTTGAAACAGTGGAGCAAGGTTATATGACCAAAGATCTGGCCCTGTTGGTTGGACCGGATCAGGCATGGCTCACATCCAAACAGTTCTTCGACAGAATTGATGAGAACCTGCAAAAAGCTATGGCATAATTATTTATCAACATTTTAAATCCCGCGTTTAGCATTTTAAACGCGGGATTTTTTTATGGGGCGGGGGCCTGTCCAAAGTCAGAATGGGAAATTGTGCCGTATTCTGCCTCTATCCTTTTTCTTAATGCGGGGTTTTCATTCAAAAGATGGTGGAACTCACGTGCATCCAGAATGAAAAAGTGACATTTTGTTGCCGTGACATAGTTGGACTTATATTCTGCTTTTTCCATTAGGGATTTCGCCCCGAAAAAGCCACCTTCCCCAAGGATCGTAACACTATCCCCATTCTTTCGGGCAACTTTACCCGATACAATCAGATACATTTTATCGGCCAGTTGACCTTCAACGGCCATTAGGTTGTCTTTATCCACTACGCTGGATCGTAAATATTTGGCTATAGTACTGATCAGGTTAGCATCCAGCCCCTTAAACAAAGGCACATTAGCCACCAAGCCCCAACGAATAACAAAATCCCGCTGATGAATTTCATTGGCAAAACCAGACGCAATAATGCCGATGGGCAGAGCATACATACAAACACCGAAAATCATCACCACCCCACCAAAAAGTCGTCCTGCCCATGTCAGGGGAACAATATCGCCGTAACCAACCGTAGTCAGGGTAGCCAGCGCCCACCATAAAGCATGGGGGATAGTGCCAAAGGCATCGGGCTGAATATGACGTTCCAAATAATACATGATGCTCGCTGCAAAGGACGACAACCCTAACATAATGATCAATGTTGCGATCAATGCCCGCCGTTCGGAATATAACACACTGCCCAAAGAAGCTAGGGCCGGGGAATATCTCATTAGCTTGAACAGGCGTAGCAAACGAAAAATTCTCAACAGCCTTAAATCTATACCAAAGGCAAATAATAACGAAGGGGCGATGGCTAGAAAATCAATTACCATAAGGGGCGATGTGATAAAATGTAACCGAAACCCGGCCTTGCCTTTTTCATCAGGTTCTGGCCTATACTCTACGGACACCCAAACACGTAAAATATATTCCACACAGAAAATCAATAGTGAAAAAACTTCAAAGGCGATAAATTCCTGATGATATTTCTGTGTAATTTCAGGCACAGTTTCAAGCGAAACAGCAACAACATTCAAAATGATCAGGCACACCATAAAACTATCAAACAACCAAGCGACACGGTTGCCGCTAAGTCCCATTTCAATCACTTCAAAAAGCTGCCGACGTTGTGTTTTTTGCAATATTTTCCCTCTGTGGTACCTGATTTTTATAATTTCGCCAAAATTTCTTCTATAGCCAGAATTGCCTGATCGGCATTTGCCCCATCCGGGCCACCGGCCTGCGCCATGTCTGGCCGACCGCCGCCGCCTTTACCGCCCACGGCTCCGGCCCCCGCCCGCACCAGATCAACCGCATTGATCCTGTCT
>DAOWHQ010000113.1:0-26606 GCA_030641355.1 Alphaproteobacteria bacterium | reverse complement strand
CAGCATCGTAGGAAATTGTGTCATTTTTTAGTAAATCATGAACCCAACTCCCACGAACGGACCATCGATCCGTAACCAGATATTGAAACCCAGTTCCGAACTCTTTAATATTTTCAAGCTCGGTATTGGTGAGGTCCGTGGTTTCTCTATCAAGATCAAGGAAGCGCACTGAAACTCTGACTTTCTTGGTGCCGCCGGATAAAATCATTTCGTTACGGCGCAGCCTGAGGCTGTCTTTATCCAGTCTGAAACGGTGGACATAATCAATATAATCACCAAGGGTCAGGTCCATACGGCCAACAAAATCCGATGATTTTCCTTCAAAGCCTGATCCTATAGGGAAGGTTTCGGATGATTGCAGCCGAAAGCTCTGCCCAATGGTGGCAATGACGGTAGCCTTTGCGGAATAGAGGGAATAGCGGACGCCATAATTAACCCGCGTGCCAGATTCCCATTTATCATAACCGTTATAGCGGTTGTGACTGAATAGGTTATTTTCGTCAAATTCGAAATTCCGGCTGTCTTCATTGACA
Source organism: Alphaproteobacteria bacterium (assembly GCA_030641355.1). Lineage (GTDB taxonomy): Bacteria > Pseudomonadota > Alphaproteobacteria > Sphingomonadales > Emcibacteraceae > Paremcibacter. Next base: position 26,073 of record DAOWHQ010000113.1, on the reverse strand, counting down.
ATATCAGGGGTGTTTTTATCATTTGGCGCAAAAATAATTGATACCAAAGGTTCTATAATCTGTTGCGTTGATTCTCCGTTCTTAATGAACGGCAGTTTCCAGTCGATGGCAAATTTTGGTAGAAGTCTGGTGTAAGAACCATCCTTGCCGCCGTGAATGGGTTGATCCTGTTTTTCTGCTGAACTGATGTTAAAGGCATCGCCCCGAACGCTGGCAGTGATGGTATAAAAATCCCCTAACCTGGTTTTTAGGGGTAGTTTCCACGCCCCTTTAAGGCTTATACGCTGTGAATTCAGCCCGCCAGTCCTAACAATCGCCACACCGCTTGCATCCACAGTAAACTGGTTGCCCCACTTGCCGGGAGTGGTGGCTATATTCAGATCGAATGCGGGCAGGGCATGGCCTGTTGTGGAACTGTCATCTTCTTCATCGAGTCCCTTAAAGCCATATACGCCTGCTGTGAAATAGCTGCGGTTTGTGAAATTTTCAACCCGGACATGACTTTCCAGAACATCTGAACGGTCCTGATAATACCGCCGGAGGTATGTATCATCGCTGACCCAGCGCATAGCATAATCCCATTGCCATTCATCGCCGGCAAATTTCAGGGTATCAAGGTCAAATTTACCACCGGAAAAGAAATGCCCTCGAACCTCCCGGTCGCCTATATCAATCTGATCAATGTCCTGGTCGATGGCATTGGTGACGGAACCCTTGATAAAAAACTGACCATTGCCGGTGTGTTGGCGATATGTTCCCGCCATAACAATGCCTTCTTTAGTTGTGATTAAAGGCTCTAGCGTAATGTCTTTATGCGGGGCCAGATTAAAATAATAGGGCACTGTCACAAAAACCCCAAGCTCCGACGAGGTGGAAAATTCTGGTGTCAAAAAACCAGATGCGGCATGAACAGAAGGATCAGGGTGGGAAAAATAGGGTGTATAGAAAATTGGCACACCGGCCACTTCTAATATGACATTTTTATACCGGATAACCTTATTACCCTGATCATGGGTGATTTCATCCGCGCGAATCTGCCATAACGGCTTTCTCATCCCGTCCGTATTACAGATTTCGCAGGGGGAATAGGCAGCTTTTTTAAAGGTGGTGTTGCCGCCTTTGCGCGCGCCTTCCTGCGCTACGAGATGACCATCATCGGAAAATAAAACCCTTACATTACGAATGAATCCGTCTTTAAAACCATCGGTCAGGGCCGTTTCTTCCAGAAACATAATATTACCATTGCCATCCCGAAGGCTGATATTTCCGGTGGCGATCACTTCTTGCGTATTACGGTTAAAGATAACTTTATCGGCTTTAAGAACATTGTTGTCCTGAAATAGAGTGACGTCGCCGGTGGCAGTAATCAGTCCTTTAACGCTGTCATATTCGACCTGACTAGCGGAAAAGTTAATCTTTTTTTGCAAGCTCGGTAATGCAACATTAAGCAGTCCGCCCTCATAAGATAGACCATCCAATGAAGATACAGATAATAATGCTCCTGATAACAAGCAGGTGAGGATTAATTTTCTTCCCATATGCGTTATTTACATACTTTTCTTTTTGTTGCCTATAGTTATTTGCGCTTCACTGCAAAATAGTCCAAAAATAGCTAAGATTTTACACTTGCACAATCACATTTGCAGCAGTATCAATCACTATAGATATACTTGGACATAATTGAGGCAATAATGAATATTAAATTTATCAAGAACAGTCTTCCCACTTCCGATGCTCATGTGGTCTTTGCTTTTGCAGACCGTGAATTATCGGCTACAGCCATAAAAATTGACAAGGCAACAGAAGGTCTTGTGACCCGTGCCATGGAGGTTGGACATTTCGAAGGAAAGTTCGGTCAGGTAATTGATCTCGTTGCGCCGGTGGCATTGGACATTAATCGTGTGCTTGTTGTCGGTTTGGGGGACGAGGGCGAGCTTGATGAAGTGAAAGTTCAGAAAATTGGCGGCAAAATAATGGCCAAGCTCATTTCGTCTGGTGATGAGAGCATTTCCATCGCGGCGGATGTGCCGAAAAAAGCCAATATTTCAGGGGCCGAATTTGCCGCTAATCTGGCTTTTGGTATTCGCCTGCGCCGTTATCGATTTGATAAATATTTCACCAAGGAAGAAGATGTTAAAAAACCCTCTGTGATCAGCGTATCCCTCATGTCTAATGCGGGATCAAACGCACAAAAGCTTTTTGCGGGACTTGACGCGGTTGCTGATGGGGTTCAGTTCGCCCGTAATCTGGTAACGGAACCGGGCAATGTTATTTACCCGGAAAGCTATGCTGAAAAGATCAAGGAATTATCCACGCTTGGTATTGATGTGGAAGTGCTGACCGAAGACGAAATGGAAGAATTGGGCATGGGAGCCTTGCTCGGTGTCGGGCAGGGCAGTGCGTGCGAATCCCATCTGGTGATCATGCATTGGAATGGCTCGGATAATGGTGATGAGCAACCTATCGCCTTTGTCGGCAAGGGGGTTACGTTTGATACGGGCGGTATTTCCCTGAAACCCGGAGCCGGTATGGAGGATATGAAGTTTGATATGGGCGGGTCCGCCGCCGTTGTCGGCGCCATGAAGGCACTGGCTGGACGCAATGCCAAAGTTAATGTCATCGGGGTTGTCGGACTTGTGGAAAATATGCCGTCCAGCACCGCGCAACGCCCCGGAGATGTGGTGACCAGTATGTCCGGTCAAACCATCGAAGTGATCAATACTGATGCCGAGGGCCGTTTGGTTCTGGCCGATGCGCTCTGGTATACACAAGACCGTTTCAAGCCAAAATTTATGATCGACCTCGCGACCCTGACCGGAGCTATGCTAGTAGCACTGGGCCATGAATATGCCGGAATATTTTCTAATAATGATGAGTTATGCGAAAACCTGACCAGAGCCGGTAAAGATGTTGATGAGCCCGTATGGCGGATGCCCATTGGCAAGGCTTATGACAAGATGATTGATTCCAAAATTGCCGATATGAAGAATATAGGTGGGAAATATGCAGGAAGCATCACCGCCGCGCAATTTTTACAACGCTATGTCAATGATGTGCCGTGGGTTCATATTGATATTGCCGGAACCGCATGGAAAACCGAAAGTTCAGACGTGGCAGACCGGGGCGCCACCGGATACGGCGTGCGTCTTCTGGATCAGTTGGTACGCAACAATTACGAAGATTAATTCCCATGAGCGCAAGCGAGACAAGGCCGACCGGCCGCCCGAGTTAATACGAGGGGGGGGAGTTATCCCCCACCAACTAAAAAAGAAAACCAAAATGACTAACATTAGCTTTTACCACTTGTTGCATTTGCCCTTAACGAGCGCTTTACCAAAGCTGCTTGAAAAGGTGGATGGCGCGGGGCTGAAGGCTGCGATCAAGGTGGGTTCAGAAGATCATATAGCGGAACTGAATGAGGCGCTGTGGAGCTTTAACAAGCAAAGTTTTTTGCCCCATGGCTCTATGAAAGACAAGTTTCCCGATAAACAACCCATATATCTGACCACGGGTGATGAAAACCCCGCCGGAGCAACGGTGCTGGTTTTAGTGGATAACATGGAATCTGATGAGCTACACAATTACGATCGTTGCCTTGAAATGTTTGACGGTAATGATCAAGTGGCTGTCACCGCCGCAAGGGTGCGCTGGAAAACCTATAAGGATGCGGGGCATGAGCTTACTTACTGGCAACAGACCGAGCAGGGTGGCTGGAGCAAGAAGGCATAACATAAAATTTTTTGGTTCACAGAGCGAATAAAATTGTTTACAAGCCCTAATAATTGAAACATTATGCAAGAATGAGCATGAGACAGATAGATTTCACATCGCTGAATATTATGAACACGGGTAAGGTAATTGCTTGTGCGCTTCTGTTGCCGCTTGCCTCCCTCCTTCTCCTATCCCTCCTATCAGGTCGACTTAGTCGCCCCTGACGTTTTAGTAATTTTAGCCAGTGACTGGCGGACGTGCAGGGGAGAAAAACCAAATTTGTTCCCGGACCGGGAAATATGATATATTCAATTCAAAGATTAAGGCTAAACAAATGACCATAGATAAAAACAGGGTTATCATTTTCGATACCACATTGCGTGACGGAGAACAGTCGCCGGGCTGCTCCATGACGTTAAATGAAAAATTGCGCGTAGCAGAAGCATTGGAAAAATTAGGCGTAGACGTGATTGAAGCAGGGTTCGCCATTGCCTCTAACGGCGATTTCGAAGCCGTATCACAGGTGTCGCAATTACTGAAAGAAACCATCGTTTGCTCGCTGGCCCGTGCCTCCCTCAAGGATATTGATCGGGCGGCAGAGGCACTGAAAGGGGCGGTTCGTCCCCGTATACATACTTTTATTTCCACAAGTCCATTGCATATGGAGCATAAGCTGCAAATGACACCGGATGAGGTGATCGGACGCATTGCAGAAAGTGTTAGTTATGCCCGTAATTTGTGTGATGATGTGGAATGGTCTTGCGAAGACGGCACACGCACAGAAATGGATTTTCTGTATCGCAGCATCGAGGTCGCTATTAAAGCCGGAGCAACGACCATCAATGTACCTGATACCGTAGGCTACACCACACCCGATGAATATCGTATCATCATGCAGAAGATCATCGAGAATGTCCCCAATTCTGACAAGGCGATCTTCTCCACTCATTGCCATAATGATCTGGGGCTGGCCGTGTCCAATTCCATCGCGGCTGTGCAGGGCGGGGCGCGGCAGATTGAATGTACGATTAATGGCATTGGTGAGCGGGCCGGTAATGCGGCGTTGGAAGAAATCGTCATGGCGTTTCGCACCCGCGCAGACGTTATGCCATATCATACGGGTATCAAAACAAAAAACATCATCAGGACATCGAAGCTGGTGTCTACGGTCACGGGGCTGAATGTACAGCATAACAAGGCCATTGTCGGCGCTAATGCTTTTGCCCATGAAAGCGGTATCCATCAGGATGGTATGCTGAAAAATGCGGAAACTTATGAGATTATGACCCCTGAATCTGTTGGATTAAAAAAGTCTGAACTGGTGATGGGTAAACATTCTGGTCGTCACGCATTCCGGGAAAAACTGAAAGATATGGGATATGAGTTGGGTGACAATGAATTTATGAGCGCCTTCACCCGCTTCAAAGACTTGGCCGATGTGAAAAAGACCCTCTATGATGATGATATCATTGCCATTGTTGATGAAAACCAGCGCGACAATGATCACATGAAGCTGATGAGCTGGTCATTCATTTGTGACAGCTGGCAGGCCAGTAGTGCTACATTCGGGCTGGAAGTGGATGGTGAGAATATGACCGTCACCAGCAAGGGAAACGGCCCTGTGGATGCTTCTTTCAAAGCATTGCGGGAATTATCAGGCGGCAAGCCGCTTCTGGAGCTGTATCAGGTCCACGCGGTAACACGGGGAACTGATGCTCAGGCAGAGGTAACAGTGCGTCTTGAAGAAAACGGCAAGACGGTTAATGGTCATGGTGCTCATGTGGATACTTTGGTGGCGTCCGTTAAAGCCTATATCAATGCGCTCAATAAGCTCAGGGTAAAGCGGGAAAAAACCGCACCAGAAGCGATGACTGATTAATCCTAACTGAGAAATAAGAAGACAGGTCAAAATCCATTGGGGTGAACAGGCTTTGACATAATTGTCCGCTTACGCATTAGTGTATTCAGTAGCATGGCTCCAGACGGGTTTATGTGGATAACGCAGCATGAAAGTAAATATTTTTTCATGTAACCCTGCTAATATATTTTAACCTTTTTCTTTGATTAGATATAAATATAGTGGAAAAAACATAAAAGGCTTCAGATTCTACACAAAAAAATTGCTTTCGCAGTAGTATGTTAATACAAACAATATACAAGCAGGCAAAATCAAGGTTAATAGCCTTGAAAAAGACAGGTTAAGATAAGCAACAGGCGATTAGATATGTTAGAAAAACTTTTGGGGATGTTTTCATCCGATATGGCGATTGATTTGGGCACAGCTAATACCCTTGTCTATGTGAAAGGACGTGGCATTGTCCTCAATGAGCCATCTGTGGTGGCTATCAAGAATAGCAGTGGCGTCAAGTCAGTCATTGCGGTCGGGGAATCCGCTAAAATGATGTTGGGTCGCACGCCCGGTGATATCGAAGCCATTCGTCCTTTGCGGGATGGTGTTATTGCCGACTTTGAAGTGGCAGAAGCCATGATTAAGGATTTTATTCGTAAGGTTCATAACCGCAGCATGTTTGCAAGCCCGCATATCGTTATCTGTGTACCTTCTGGCTCAACTCCGGTTGAACGCAAAGCTATTCGGGACAGTGCATTGGAAGCCGGGGCGCGGCGCGTATCTCTTATCGAAGAACCAATGGCTGCTGCTATTGGAGCTGGCCTGCCGGTGACGGAGCCTACAGGATCCATGATTGTTGATATTGGAGGCGGCACTAGCGAGGTGGCAGTTCTCTCCCTTGGCGGTATTGTTTATGCTATGTCCGTACGGGTCGGTGGCGACAAGATGGATGAAGCAATTATTTCCTATATCCGGCGCAATCATAATCTTTTGGTCGGCGAAGCGAGTGCTGAACGAATCAAAAAGGAAATTGGTACGGCTGCTGCACCGGAAGATGGTGTTGGGGAGACAATGGAAATCAAGGGTCGTGACCTGATGAACGGGGTTCCAAAGGTGGTCATCATTGACCAACTTCAAATATCTGAAGCCCTTACAGAGCCAGTGAGTGCCATTGTGGAGGGCGTGAAAACGGCCCTTGAGCAAACACCGCCGGAATTGGCGTCAGATATTGTGGAAAAAGGGATTGTCATTACCGGTGGCGGCGCATTGCTGCGGGATATGGATAAGATTATCCGCAAGGCAACCGGCCTTTCCGTGATCATCGCTGACGAGCCGCTAACTTGTGTTGCGCTTGGGACCGGGCGGGCACTGGAAGACGAAATTCTGCAACATGTATTGCTTGATTCATATTGAGGCGAGGTAAAATATGAAGGGCTTAGGGCATAGGTTTACCTCTGGTTTCTTCATTGTATTGTCGCTTGCCTTACTCATATTCGGCAGTAAAAATGTAGTCGCAGTGAATAGTATACGTTCAGAAGTTTCTAACTTTTTTGTCCCTGTGCTGGATATTGCTTCCCGGCCCTTTGAGGCTGTGGATGGTTTTATCGAATGGACCAGGCAGGTCGCCATTGTGTTTTCTGAAAACAAACGTCTGCGTGCGGAAAATGATAGCCTGAAATTGGCACAGATCAAGTCCTCCCAGTTGGTAATTGATAATCAACGGTTTAAAAAACTGTTAAATGTTGGCGAGGGTAAAGTGAATACCATCGCCGCCGCAAGGGTGGTTTCCGATAGCGATAGTCCGTTTTTCAAGAGTGTCCTAATTAACCGGGGAACCGGTGATGGGGTGGACAAGGGGCAGGCCGTTGTTAATGAGGACGGAATTGTCGGTAGAACCATCAATGTGGGATCTTCTTCTTCGCGGGTCTTATTGGTCACAGATATCAACAGCCGCATACCTGTCAAGCTCGCCTCCGGTGGTATCAATATGATTTTGGAAGGCGATAATTCAGCCTATCCAAAACTCGCCTTTCTGCCCTTTGGTGAAGAACTCAGTGTGGGAGACCTGATATTAACCTCTGGATATGGTATGGTATTTCCCCCCGATCTGCCTGTGGGACAGGTGGTGGAAATAAATATGGAAGGTATCAGGATCAAACTATCGGCTAAATTATATAACCTGAATTATGTGAGTATCCTAGCATATGATATTATCAGAGGTCCGGTGGTCTCGCAGGAAAAAAAGGGCACCAGGGAACCAAAATGATAAATATGGGGCAGGATCATAAATCGGAAGTCGGGTTCAGGGGTGCATTACCTTTTATCAGCACTCTGGTGTTGTTGCTATTAATGCAAATTCAATACAGGCTGGTATTTATTGACAATTTATTGCCATTTTTATCACTGATCGCGGTATATTACTGGAGTATTTTCAAACCGCGGCTTATGCCCGTGACGGCTGTTTTCTTGTTGGGTTTGTTACAGGACATATTAACCGGAGGTCCGCTGGGTATGATGGCTTTATTGCTTATTGTGGTGCGGATATTTGTTGTGCGCCAGAGCAGTCGGTTTCTAGAGCGGGAATTTCTGTTTAATTGGTTGGTTTTCATTGTTGTAGCGTTGGTATTTGGTTTTGCAACATGGACTGTTGCCTCGATTTATTTAAAAGATACCCAGAATTTCTGGGATTCCTTTGGTCAAAGTGTGGTGACAATAGCCATTTTTCCCGTGGTGGCTTTATGCCTCAGATGGATACGTAGTTTGCTTGTGATGGAGAACAGGTGAGATAATGGTAAATTCGCCTGAAGATCAGAAATATCAATTATTTACCCGGCGTGCTGGCTTGATTTCTGCGGGTATGCTGGTGTTAACGTCTGGTCTTATTGGGCGTATGTATTTCCTGCAGGTTGTCGGTCAGGATCAATATAAGCTCCTTGCGGATAAAAACCGCATCAGTTTGCGGCTTCTGGCACCAGAACGCGGCAAAATACTGGATCGCAATGGCCATTCTCTTGCCATTAACCGCACAGATTACCGGGTGAATATCATCCCGGAACAGGCGGATAATGTTGAAGAAACACTGGAAGCTCTCAATAAATTCTTACCAATTACCGAGCGGCAGAAAAAACGAATTCTAAGGGCAACGCGGCGGCAAAGAGCATTTCTGCCGGTTACCGTGGCGGAGAACCTGGATTGGGAAACCTTCGCCCGTGTGAATATTAATATTCCAGACCTTCCGGGGATTCAGCCGGATATGGGGATCACCCGTTATTATCCTGAGAAAGACCTGTTGGCCCATATTGTGGGCTATGTCAGTTCGGTCAATGAGCGGGAGATAGGCGAAGACCCGCTGCTAGAGCTTCCCGGTTTTAAAATTGGCAAGAATGGCATGGAACGTATTCTCGATATAAGACTTCGTGGTAAGGCAGGAAACAGCAGGGTTGAAGTCAATGTCATGGGGCGGGTAATCCGGGAATTATCACGCAATGACAGCGTTTCCGGAGATACTTTGAACCTCACTATTGACCGCGATATACAAAAATTTACCGCAGACAGGGTGCGCGATGAAAGTGCGGCTGTGGTTGTGATGGATGTTCATACGGGTGAAATTCTGGCTCTGACTTCTACCCCGGCCTTTGACCCAAATGATTTTAATTTGGGAATCAGCCAGAAAAAATACGATGTTCTGCTGAATGATGCCCGCAAACCCTTGGTGAATAAAACGGTTCAGGGGGAATATCCGCCGGGTTCAACCTTTAAAATGATCGTGGCCTTGGCGGCATTAGAAGCAGGTATCATTAAAAGCGACGAGAAAATATTCTGCAATAGTAAATATCAGATTGGCAATAGCACCAAATACTGCTGGAAGCGTAAGGGCCATGGCCATGTGAATATGGTGGAAGCCATCGCGGGCTCATGCGATGTTTATTTTTATGAAGTTGCCGGACGGGTTGGCATTGATAAAATTCATGAAATGGCCGCCCGTTTTGGCTTGGGTAAAAAGTTTGGCATTGATATCCCCGGCGAAAGAAATGGCTTAAACCCTTCAAAAGGCTGGAAAATGGCGACTCGCGGGTTGCGTTGGCAAGGGGGGGATACCGCCAACGTGGGCATTGGACAGGGCGATGTTCTGGTTACGCCATTACAACTTTGTGTCATGACGTCCCGTATGGTTAACGGGGGTAAGGCGGTGTCGCCAAGTATTTTATTGTCAGAGAAGGACAGCATAGCTGCTGTGCCGGAAGTCATTCCCTATAATCGGCAGAATATGAAAATCATACTTGATGGTATGGATGCCGTTATCAACAAGCCCATCGGAGTTGCCTATGCTCAACGAATGATAAAGAAGGATATGTCATTTGGTGGTAAAACCGGGTCAGCTCAGGTGCGGCGTATTTCAAAAAGTGAGCGTGATAAAAGGGTTCTTAAGAATGAGGAGAAGCCCTGGATAGAGCGCGATCATGCGCTTTTTGTCGGGTTTGGTCCGCTGGAAAATCCGCGTTATGCTATCAGTGTGATTGTGGAACATGGTGGTGGTGGGGCAAAAAAAGCGGCCCCCATTGCAAAAGACGTGCTGGAATTTATGTTCACCAAGGATAAAGTCTGATGGGGACAAAATTACAAGGACGGCGGCGGTCTAAATCTCTGTTCCAGAAATTATCGGAACTGAACTTATTGATTATTGTGGTCGTTATCATGATAGCCGGGGTTGGTTTTGCTTTATTATATTCTGTGGCGGGAGGGGCCGTTGACCCCTGGGCCAAAAAACAGGTAATTCGTTTTGTCCTTGGTATGGTCGGCATGGTCGTAATTGCCATGGTTGATATTCGTGTCTGGATGTTTCTGGCCTATCCGTTTTATTTTCTGTCACTTATGATGTTGGTTGTTGTCAGTATCACGGGCCAGACCGGAATGGGGGCAACCCGTTGGATTGATCTGGGCTTCATGAATCTCCAACCATCAGAACTTATGAAAATAGCGCTTATCATGGCGCTGGCCCGTTATTATCATTGTCTGGCGAAGGAAGAAACAGGTCAATATATGCGCCTTATTATGCCTATTTTCCTGATTGGAGCTCCCGTGATTCTGGTATTGTTCCAACCGGACCTTGGCACTGCCTTGTTGATTATTATTGGGGGGATTTCCATTTTATTCTGTGGTGGAGTTCGTTTGTGGCTTTTTGTGATTGGTTTTATTGCCATGATTCCGGCGGCTTTTGGTGCGTGGAATTATATGAAACTCTATCAACAGAAAAGGGTGCTGACTTTCCTTAATCCGGAAAGAGACCCCCTGGGTGCGGGTTATCATAGTATTCAGGCCAAAATCGCAGTTGGCTCCGGTGGGGTCTATGGCAAGGGTTTCGTTCAGGGTAGCCAGAGCCAGCTTAATTTTCTACCGGAAAAACATACCGACTTTATCTTTACGGTTCTTGCGGAAGAATTTGGCCTGCTGGGCGGGCTTGGCCTTCTGGGATTGTATATTATTCTGATGGGCTATGCCTTGATTATCAGCATGAGTGTCAGAAGTCAGTTTGGTCGCTTATTATCCTTTGGTATCGCGGTAACATTTTTCCTCTATATGTTCATAAATATAGCGATGAATCTGGGAATGGTTCCTGTGGTCGGCGTGCCATTGCCGCTGGTGTCTTACGGCGGTTCAGCCATGCTGACCCTGCTTGGTGGGATAGGGCTTGTGCTTTGTGTGGCAATTCACCGGGATACAACTATCTCACGCGGTGGCGCTTTCGCTTAATTCTGCATGCCGAAAACAGGATGTTTTATGGTCATTGACCATGCCAACAGCTTCCATAAAAGCGTAACAGATTGTTGGGCCGCAAAATTTAAAACCCTTTTTCTTCAAGGCTTTGCTCATGGCTTCTGATTCAGCCGTTGCCACGGGAAGCTGTTCCATTGTCTGCCATTCATTCTGGATGATTTTGCCGCCGGTAAAGCTCCAGAGGAATTCAGAAAATCCCCCTTGTTTGTCTTTCTCCATATCCAGATAAACACGGGCATTGGTGATGGTGGACTGTATTTTAAGGCGATTGCGGATTATGCCTTTGTCATTCATTAGTCGTTCGATGTCTTTTTCATCGTAACGAACAATTTTCTCAGGATCAAAATTGTCAAAGGCTGATAGAAATCCATCTTTCTTACGCAAAATAGTTATCCATGACAGCCCCGCCTGAAAGCCATCCAGAATAAGTTTTTCAAAGAGCTGTTGTGAATCATAAACCGGAACGCCCCATTCCTCGTCATGGTAAGCCACATAAAGATGGTCATCTCCCGGCCATGTGCAACGGATTTTATCGATCATAATTGCCCCTTTAACCAGTCTGGTCGCCACGGGGTAACATAGGCGTCGCCGCAAGTGTAAGTCTTGTCAAATTCAATATGGGCCAGTCGAAAATATCCTATGGCCATATTATCCCGTCCAGAGCGAATGTCGCCAATTTTCCGGCCATTTTCATCGGTAATCTCTGTGCCGCGTACAGGCAACGCACCGTCCAGAATGACAGGCAGAAGTCGTTTTTTCAGGCTGGCACGGTGTTTCATGCGGGCCGTGACCTCTTGGCCGACATAACAACCCTTTTCAAAATCTACGCCGTTTAATTCTTCCAGATTACCTTCCAGAATTAAGGTGCGGTCAACATCAAAGTCCAGCGATCCATCCGGCAACCCAAGCTTCAGGCGAAGTAAATCATAGTGATTGTCCGGTTTTCCCACGGAGGCCATCTGTATGCTGCGGTAGCCCATTTCTGAACATCGTGGGTCTGGATAGGAGATCACGGCATTGGTGGGTTTATTTGCCGTGGCGAAGACGCTGTATTTTTCTGAACAATCAGTAATTTCAACATCTGCGCGGAGTTTATACATCATCAGCCTTCTTAAAAGATCCGGCAGTCTGTCTCTTTCGCAATCCAGAAAGAGGGTATCATCCACTTCCGATATAAAGAAATCATGGAGATATTTACCCTGCGGCGTGAGCAGGGCGGCATAAAGAGCAGAATTCTCAGCTATTTTTTCTATATTGTTGGTAATCAGTCCCTGAAGAAACTTTTTTCGGTCTGTGCCGGAGAGGGTAAGGACAGCTCTGTCTTTAATGGGAATGTTGTTTTGCATGGTTCTTTTCTAAAATATTTGCCAGATGAGCGGTTATTCTACCCGCTGCTAGCCCATCACCGAATGGGTTTGGAGCTTGTTGCATTCTTTTATAATGCGCCTTGTCATCAATTAGCAAGTTCAGTTCATGTAATATGGCATCCTTTTCGGTTCCTGCAAGTCGAAGACAGCCACTTTCCACGCCTTCCTCTCGTTCTGTCTTATCGCGCACCACTATTACGGGTGTGTTGAGGGAAGGCGCCTCTTCCTGAATGCCGCCGGAATCCGTTATGATGGCAAAGGCTTTCGCCATAAGGCAGACAAATTGTGGGTAGGCTAAAGGGGTGATAAGAGAAATATTTTTTTGGTTGCCAAACTGACTTTTGATTATTTGAGATGTGACCGGGTTAGGATGCAGGGGGAATATGAAATCAAATTCAGGCCTGCTTATTGCGAAATCCAACAGGCAGGTCGTAATTCTCTTCAGAGGCGCTCCCTGACTTTCCCGCCGATGAAGTGTAATGAGGAAATAGGGCCTGCTAGAATCGCTACCGAAGTTGGGCACATCACAGCCGTTGCTCTTTGAGCTTTCATAGGTTCTTAATACCGTGTCTACTGATGTATTGCCGGTAACAAAGATATTTTCTTCTGCAATATCTTCGCTCAGTAGATTCTGCCGCGCTTTATCTGTGGGGCAGAAATGCCATTGGGCCAGCTTGGAGATATTTTGCCGATATATTTCTTCAGGAAAAGGGGAGGCTTTATCATATGTTCTGAGGCCCGCCTCAATATGGGCTACGGGCAAGCCTTTTTCATGAGCAATCGTTGCGCTGGCTAGGGCGCTGGCCGTATCTCCCTGAACGATGACAATATCAGGGCTGGAATTCTCAAATACATTGGGTAATTGGGTGAGGAGATGTGCCATAAGCTGGTCCAGACTTTGTCCTTTGCGCATGACATTCAGTTGAAAATCAGGAGTTATCCTTAACGTATCTAAATGGGGGGTCAATAGATCTGTGTGTTGGCCCGTATTGCAAAGTAGAGGCGTGATTTTTTCAATGGTTTTTAAGTGATGATAAACAGGAGAAATTTTGATGAGTTCCGGCCGGGAGCCACAACAAAATAAGACTTTATGTGTATAACTCATACAAAATACCCTAACAATACTAACACTCTAATACCTCAAGGAATTTCTTGTTGATTCATTTAAATGAGGTTACTCTAGGCATCATAACTTAAATGAGGGAGCGATTCTAGTGACCATTGATATTCTAATTAAAAATGCAATTTGTGTTTCGCATAATGGTATCGAAGCTACAGATGTGGCTATCAAGGATGATATTATTGTTGCTATAGGCCATATTGATAATATTGATGTCAAAGAGACCATAGATGCAAAAGGCCTGCACCTCATGCCGGGGGTGATTGATACGCAGGTTCATTTTAGGGAACCGGGAGCAGAGGCTAAGGAAGATCTGGAAAGTGGTAGTCGTGCAGCGGTTATGGGCGGCGTAACTTCAGTATTTGAAATGCCAAATACAAAACCCTCTACCACCACTGCAAATGCCCTGAAAGATAAAGTTGACCGGGCCACCAACCGTATGTGGTGCGATTTTGCATTTTATATGGGTGCTTCAAAAAAGAACGCGAAACAACTTCACAAACTGGAAAGATTGCCCGGTTGTTGTGGTGTGAAAATCTTCATGGGTTCATCCACGGGTGATCTTCTGGTTTCTGATGATCAGACACTGGCTGATATTTTATCAAACGGCACCCGTAGAATAGCCATTCATGCGGAAGATGAAGACAGGCTCAATGAGCGAAAGCATTTGTCAGAAAAAGGCGGGGTCGCCATGCATCCCGTATGGCGCGATGCTAAAACGGCCTATCGGGCGACTGATCGTATTTTGGAAATAGCCCGCCGTACCGGGCGTAGAATTCATGTGCTTCATGTCACAACCGAGGATGAAATGGCCTTGCTTGCGGCTTATAAAGATGTGGCCTCGGTAGAAGTTACCCCACAGCATTTGACCCTTTCTGCACCGGAATGTTACGAGGAACTGGGAACTTATGCCCAGATGAACCCGCCGATCCGGGGGGAGGAAGACCGTATTGGTCTGTGGAAGGCATTACGTGTTGGAATCGTAGACGTATTAGGTTCTGATCATGCGCCCCATGAAAAAGAGATGAAGGCGCTTGCCTATCCCAAAAGCCCGTCCGGTATGCCGGGTGTGCAAACAATGCTGCCCATGATGCTGGATCAGGTTAATAAAGGCAGCATATCCATGGAACGCCTGATGGATCTGACCAGTGCCGGTCCGGCCCGATTATTCAATATTGCAGGCAAGGGCCGGATAGCTGTTGGTTATGATGCTGACCTGACGCTTGTTGATCTGAAGAAAAAATGGACCATTGAAGAAGACTGGCTACAGAGTAAATGTGGCTGGAGCCCGTATACCAACAGGCAGATAACGGGCAAGCCAGTGGGAACTATCATTCGCGGCCATAAAGTCATGTGGGAAGGCGAACTAGCCGATGAAGCCATCGGCCAGCCAATCCGCTTTCAGGATACATTAAACGGCTAAGGGGCCACTACAGCATATCGACCAAAAGGAAGCCTCTAGGATATAATCAGATTTTCTTAAAGATCACCGACAGGTTATTGGCAGGCATTTTGACCGTCTTTACAAGCTCCAGCCCATTTTGATCGGCAAGCTTTACGACATCATTCAAGTTACGCACGCCCCATTCACTATTCTGAGACAGAAACCCCAGATCAAATTGCTCGTTGCTAGGCGCGGTATGTTTGCCGTCTATTTTAAAGGGACCATAAAAATAAAGAATGCCATTTGTCGGCAAAATACGGGCGGCGCCTTTCATCAAGCCAATTGTGGATTTCCAGTGCGAAATATGTATCATATTGATACAGACTATTGACGTGATGGGCAGGGGGGTGGAAACCTTTTCCACAGACCAGATATCTTCTTGCGTGTTTATATTCAGCGGCGGTAAAATGTTGTTCAGCTGTGCTTCCCACCACCATGCGCTTATGCTGTCGCGGCATTCTCTATCGGGGTCGCTGGGCTGCCAGTAATGATTGGGCAAATTTTTGACAAAATAGGTGGCATGCTGTCCGCTGCCACTGGCAATTTCCAGAATAGTGCCGTAGTCTGGCAGGCAATCATTCAGGACAGCTAAAATTGGTTTTTTGTTGCGTTCGGTCGCCGGTGCATATTTTTTCTGGGCCAACATGGTCATGCAAGAACGATATAGGGTAATTCACGATCATCCTATAAAAAAATTATTTATCCTGTTTTTTTTTCGGAATGGGAAAATTCTCCACAGTACCCGGCAGTGTTTCCAGATAGACAGATTGGCTTGGGAAGGCAAAGCTGCTGCCGGCACCCTCAACAATATCTTTGATCATAAGGGCCAGCATTTCCTTGATTTTCAGCCATTCCCCCCAGTCCGTTGTTTTGGTAAAACAATAGAGCATAAGGTCGATAGAGCTGTCATTAAAGCTGTCAATACGGACGAAAGTTGACACTTCCGGTGGTTGGGCGAAGTCTTCATTGGTCAGGATATAATTTTCTATCCTGTCGCGCACATCACGCAGTTGTTCAATTGATGTGTCATAGACCAGCCCAATTTTCCAATAGATGCGGCGATGGGTCATGCGAGTAAAATTAACCACTGCATTGTCGGCCAGCTTGGCGTTAGGAACAAAGACCGGGGCTTTGTCAAAACGGCGGATTGTTGTGGTACGAAACCCGATATCTTCTACAGTTCCTTCCACAATACCATCGACCCGAACCCAGTCGCCTGGATGAAATCTCTTTTCACCGATGATGAATAATCCGGCTATCAGGTTTTTGAAAACATCCTGTGCGCCAAGAGCAACCGCAACCCCGAACAGGCCTAATCCTGCGATCAGAGGGGCAACTTCGATGCCCCATATCTCCAGAATAGCTGCTGCTCCAAGAAAGAAAACCAATGCCCGTATGGCCTTTATTATCCATGCGATCATGCTATCGGTAAAAATACCTTTTAAGCCAGAGAAAGAGCGGCTTAATGGGCCAACCAATTTAAAAAGAATCCAAAAAATATTAAAAGTAATTAGCGACCTGTTCAGGCTATAGGCTCCCTGCTGTAATCCCTCATTTAAGACAAGAATTTCTGTAGCCAGAAAAACGCCTATAACAACCGGGATGAAGCGCAGTGGGTTTTCCAAAGCCTCTATCACCATATCATCAACATCATTTTTAGTTTTACGCGTAAGTGCCTTCAATCTATTGATGATAAATTTGCTGAACAGACGGCGAATAATCAGGAAGAAGAATAAAACCAGTAAAGCCAGAATGATTTTACCAATATCAACCCCAAAAACGCCATGTTCCCATACGTTCTCGACCATTGCGATAAAGTCTTTGAAAGAAGTCTTATTCATTATTTTCCAATCTATCTCTTTATGTGACATTAGGTATGACAAAATGTCTAAGATTGCAATAGATTAAGAAAAAGGCTTGCATCTTCATAGGCACTAATGGTTACATAGTTTCTGATAATTTTAATTTGAGTTAGGGCGTATATATTTATTATAAAAAAAGTTGGATATGGGAATGGAGCAAGAGATAGTTACCACAGATATGATCATTATTGGAGCAGGTCCGGTAGGTCTATTTGCGGTTTTTGAAGCGGGATTGCTTGGATTGAAATGCGACCTTGTTGACAATCTGGATCGACCCGGTGGACAATGTATAGAGCTTTATCCAGAGAAACCCATTTATGATATTCCCTCCCGTCCAACGGTAACCGGAAAGCAGCTGATTGATGATTTGATGGCACAAATAAGTCCCTTTGATCCAACTTTTCATTTAAACCAGCAGGCCGAAGCCCTCGAAAAACAGGAAAATGGCAACTGGCGGGTGATCACCACCAGAGGGGTTACTTTAGAGGCCCCTATTGTTGTAGTGGCGGTGGGTGCAGGCAGCTTTGTTCCTAAGAAACCGCCCTTTAAAAAGCGGGAAGAGTTTGAAGAAAAGTCATTTGATTATGCCGTATACAAGATGGAAAAATACCGTGACAAGGAGCTTGTCATTGTGGGCGGTGGGGATTCTGCTCTCGATTGGGCTATAAATCTGTCTTCTATTGCTAAAAAAGTCACACTGGTTCACCGCCGAGAGGAGTTCAGGGGGGCATATGATACGGCTCAACAAGTGCTTAAACTGGCACAGGGTGATGATTTGGATGTTCTTTATGGTAATGTTACTGATCTAATAGGAGAAAATGGCCAACTTTCCACCGTGGAGATTTCGACCCTGAATGGTGATGTGGTAAATGTAGACTGTGATTATATGATGCCCTTCATGGGATTGAAGGTAAAATTAGGCCCTATTGCGGAATGGGGGCTTAATTTGAACAAGAAACATGTTGAAGTGAACCATGAAACTTTTGGTACCACATCAGAGGGTATCTATGCCATTGGTGATGTTTGCACTTATCCGGGAAAAATAAAATTAATTTTGACTGGGTTTTATGAGGGAGCCGTCATGGCGCGGGCCGCCTTTAAATATGCTTTTCCTGATCGGAAAATGGCCGGAGGATACACAACAACTAATAGCGTTATTCAGGAACGGCTTGGCGTCGCTGAATAACAATTAAGAAAAATATTCATCTTCTATTCAGCAGGGATGAGTTAAGTTTATGTTATGAACAAATATTATAAGTTATTTATCTGTGTGTTATTGGGCCTGTTCCTTATGGGAACGGGAACCTATGCTGTTGCGGAACCGCAGAATGAAACTAAAACCATAAAAAAGTATAATTACCCAAAAAGAACTTATCAGGGAAAAACTTTCCCGAAGAAGAAATATACAAAACCGCCCACCGTTAAGCAGCCTGTCCAGAAAAGAAAGACGCAGAAACAACATTATCGTCAGAATACTGCGCGGGATGCCCTGAGATCAGGGCGTATTGTATCTTTGGGGGTCATTCGCCAACGGGTTCGGCAAAGCTTTCCGGGTAAAATCGTTGATGTCAGGCTACAGGAACCAAGAAGCAATAACCGAAACTTTATTTATAAGGTCAAGGTGCTGAGGAAAGACGGCAAGTTGCTGGAGCTGAAAATAAATGCCGCAAATGGCAGTATTGTAGGTGTGAAGGGGAATAAATAATGCGGTTGCTTTTGGTTGAAGATGATCCTGATCTGTCCCGGCAGATGAAGACCATACTAGAAGGAGATGGCTATTCAGTTGATGTATCAATGGATGGTGAAGATGGTCATTTTCTGGGAGAAACGGAAAGTTATGATGCTATTGTTCTTGATCTGGGCTTGCCCATAATGGATGGTATCAGCGTGTTGAATAAATGGCGGCAGGCGGGAATGTCAACCCCTGTTCTTATATTGACGGCGCGGGATGGTTGGTCTGAAAAAGTAGCAGGACTGGATGCCGGAGCCGATGATTATGTGACAAAACCCTTCAAGATAGAAGAAGTTCTGGCGCGGGTGCGGGCCTTGATACGGCGGTCAGCGGGGCAGGCGTCACCGGAACTTAGCTGTGGCGCAGTCACCCTGAATACCAATACCAGTAAGGTGAC
The DNA here is from genome assembly GCA_030641355.1 of Alphaproteobacteria bacterium. GTDB lineage: Bacteria > Pseudomonadota > Alphaproteobacteria > Sphingomonadales > Emcibacteraceae > Paremcibacter. The sequence goes on along the minus strand of DAOWHQ010000113.1, from coordinate 6,816 downwards.
GGTGGATGGTATGCCTATCCGTTTAACGGCTCAGGAATATAAGTTATTGGCTTATCTTATGCATCATCCTGAAAAAATCATATCACGAACAGAATTAACCGAGCATATTTATGATCAGGATTTTGATCGTGATTCAAATACAATTGAGGTTTTTGTCACCCGGGTAAGGAAAAAACTGGGCGTGAATATCATTCATACAGTTCGAGGGTTGGGATATCAGCTTGTTAACTCAGAAGAACAAAATACCTAACAGGTCGTTATGGTTTCGGCTGTTGTCATATTCTGCTGTCTGGACATTATTTGCGCTGATGTTTGGCGGCTATCTCCTGTCGCTTACTTTTAAAGAGACAATCGAAAATAATTTTGACGAGCGATTAAATGGTCTGCTGGAAAATCTGATCGGCATTAGCGACAGTAATTCCGAAGGTCAGATCAGCTTTTATCGGGCGATGGCGGATTCGAGATTTGAGCAGCCCTATTCCGGCTGGTATTGGCAGGTTTCGGCTCAGGATCATGAGGCTTTCAGGTCAAGATCTTTGTGGGATCAAAGTCTTGAGCCAGACTATAATAAACCCGCAAACCAGACACGTTATTCCATCATTGCAGGTCCGGAAAATCAAATGCTCAGAATGGTAGAGAGGGATATTATCATTCCGGGGGATGAAACTGTTTTTCGCTTTAGTATTGCCATAGACAGAACTGCAGTTAAGGAACAGCTTGATCGTTTTGACAATATTCTGATTTATTCCCTTAGCGCCCTTGGTATTGGGTTGATTGCAGCGTCTTTCTTACAGGTTTTTCTTGGCCTGAAACCCTTGAGAAATATTCGCCGATCCCTCTCAAAAATTCGTACCGGAGAGGATGCTCATCTGCCACAAGATTTTCCGACAGAAATTCAGCCTCTTGCTGATGAAATGAATGCCCTGCTGGATCATAGTAATCAGGTTGTAGAGCGTTCCCGCACGCAAGTGGGGAATTTGGCCCATGCCCTGAAAACGCCACTGGCGGTGCTGTTGAATGAATCGGAGTTGCATAAGGGGCAATTGTCGAATGTGGTCGCCAGACAGTCGGAAATGATGCGTCGTCAGGTGGATCATTATCTGCGGCGGGCGCGGGTCGCAGCCAGTACCAAGATCATAACCAGCCGCACAGAGGTTTTTCCCGTTCTGAAGGATTTCTGCCGGATCATGGCTAAAATACATACAGATAAAACGTTCACTATGTCTCCATCCAGCGAACTATCGCCGCTGTTTTTTCGGGGCGAACGGCAGGATTTGGAAGAGATGGTCGGCAACCTGATTGAGAATGCTGCGAAATGGTCTGAAACTAAAGTTACCATCTCATGCTATGAACAGGATGATCAAATTATTATTCAAGTATCTGATGACGGTCCGGGCATTGATGGAAAAGTACGGGATACTGTTTTTATGCGCGGGGAGCGCCTGGATGAAAACACGCCCGGTACTGGTCTTGGGCTGTCTATTGTGAAGGATTTGTCGGGATTATATGACGGTGAAATCAGTCTGTTGGATAATAAGCCTCACGGTCTTCTGGCGCGCCTTAGCCTTCCGGCAGCAGCGATTAAAGAAAATTCACGTAGCTGAATTATTTGTTCATGAATGGTTCAGCTTACCTGTTCTATTCTACTTCCATAGTGAATGAACAGGTAGTGATATGAAAAATAGTAAAATAGCAATTATAATGGCGGGCGCTCTAACGCTCACAGCTTGTGAACCGGGATCAAATGAAGGGTTCGGAACCCTGATGGGTGCCTTGGCAGGGGCGGCAATAGGATCCGCTATTGGGGATAATGGTGACGGCACGACGCAATTCTTTGCCGTTGCTGCGGGCACAATGGCCGGCGCTGCCATCGGCAGCAGCATTGGGCGGTCACTGGATGAAGAAGACCGTAGAGCCATGGAGCGTAATCGCCAACTTGCATTGGAAACATATACTTCTGGCGAGACTTCCTCTTGGTACAACCCTGATTCTGGCAATTCCGGCAGCTATCAGCCTCAACCGGCTTATCAGGATAGAACGGGAGCATACTGCCGGGAATATCAACAAACAATAACCGTTGCTGGCAAGACAGAAAATGCTTACGGCAAGGCCTGTCGCCAACCTGACGGTAGCTGGAAAATAATATCTTAGCGTGAATTACAGCGTTTTGAGCGGTTCTGGTCTATTTTTGAACACTCCCCTCCCCACATTTGTACTTGGTGTGGCCGGAATCGCTTAAATACCCATAAAAGCCCCCGAACACAGTATGTGTATCGGGGGCTTTTATGATTGCTGGATTATAGGATACATAGTCCACTTCCCATGAACGAGATGTTCCGTTACACTAATTTTCATTAATCAATATTATTTATGAAAGGATAGAAAAATGGATGGATTTAGTTTATTTGTATTTGCCATTGTTATGATTGTTATAATCATCTTATTCATGGGTTCGCTTACGGTAACGCAAGGTTATACCTATACCATACAGCGTCTTGGGCGTTACACACGAACGCTTCAGCCGGGGTTTCATATCATCATCCCTTTCATTGACCGTATCGGGTCAAAGGTGAGTATGATGGAACGGGTGCTGGATGTGCCGTCTCAAGAAGTTATCACCAAGGATAACGCAATGGTGCGGGCTGACGGCGTCGTGTTTTTTCAGGTACTGGATGCGGCCAAGGCCACCTATGAGGTCAATGACATGATCTTAGCAATCCTGAACCTGACCATGACCAACCTGAGGACGGTGATGGGGTCTATGGATCTGGATGAGCTTCTGTCGCAACGGGACCATATAAATACGCGTCTGTTAAATGTGGTGGATGATGCGACCCAGCCCTGGGGTATCAAGATTACCCGTATCGAAATCAAGGATATTGAACCGCCACGGGATATCGTTGATGCCATGGCGCGGCAAATGAAAGCCGAGCGTGAAAAACGCGCGAACATCCTTGATGCGGAAGGCTATCGTCAGGCTGAAATTCTGCGTGCCGAAGGCGAGAAGCAGGGTACTATTCTTGAAGCTGAAGGTCGCCGCGAAGCCGCCTTCCGTGATGCGGAGGCCCGTGAGAGAGAAGCTCAGGCTGAAGCCAAAGCGACGACTATGGTATCAGACGCTATCGCAAAGGGTGATCCACAGGCGATTAACTATTTTATCGCCCAGAAATATGTGGAAACTTTGGGCCAGTTTGCCAATTCACCCAATGAGAAGCTTGTCTTTATGCCTCTCGAAGCCAGTGGTGTGATCGGTTCTCTGGGTGGCATGACGGATATGCTGAAAAATATCAGCACCCCCCCTAAAGGCGGATCGGGTTCCGTACCCAGATCTGGTGGTTAATGAACCGTCTGAGTTAATGTGAGGAGGGGGAGCGATCCCCCTCATAATATAAAGGAGTATAAGATGGGATTTTTTGAAAGTATTACGATGAACCACTGGGCTTGGTTTGTAATTGCCCTGGTATTATTAGGACTGGAGATGTCAGCACCGGGCATTGCCTTCCTTTGGATGGCTATCGCAGGAGCAATTGTTGGCGGGGTAGTATTTTTTCTACCTGATATGAGCTGGGAAAATCAGTTCATTATCTTTTCAGTCTTAAGCATCGCAAGTGTTTTAGCAGGTCGCAGATACCTGAAAAGAAATCCCATCGAAACGGAAGATAACACCCTGAATCAGAGGGGTCACCAATATGTGGGTCATACTTATAACTTGCTGCGCGCCATGGAAAACGGCAAAAGCAAAATCCGTATTGGTGATAGCAACTGGAGTGTTCAGGGGAACTTTGAAGCCGAAGAAAATGACAAGGTCAGAGTAACCGGAATTAACGTGACGATCCTGATTGTGGAAAAGGTCTAGTGCCGGACACTTCGTTAATCATCCGTCCGGCAGAGGTGGAGGATGTTCCTGTAATTCTGCGGTTTATCAGGGCGCTTGCGGAATATGAAAAACTTCTACATGAAGTTGTCGCCACGGAAGAAAGCCTGCTGGAAACATTATTTGGTGAGAGGCCAGTTGCCCATGTCCTCATAGGTGAGGTTAACGGTGTAGCCTTAGGTTTTGCACTTTATTTCTATAACTATTCTACGTTTCTGGGGCGTCCGGGTATCTATCTGGAAGATCTCTTTGTCAAGCAGGACAGCAGGGGCCGCGGTCTGGGCAAGGCCTTAATTTTGCATCTGGCGGCGATGGCTTACGAAGAGGGATGTGGCCGTCTAGACTGGGCAGTATTGGACTGGAATACGCCCAGTATCAAGTTTTATCAATCACTTGGGGCTAAAGCTCAGGATGGATGGACTGGCTATCGGTTGGAACGGGATGCGCTCAGGCGATTAATCCTCTGATATTATATTCAGACCTTCGGTGAGATAATCAGGCAGCAGGGGGGCGCGCATTAAATATTCCGCAGTATGATCATTGCTGGCATCACGGGCATCTGAAACCGCGCTTTCCCATTCAGATTTGATATAAGTTCCCCGCCCAAGCCACATCAGGGCGACAAGTTCGCTACGTTCTTCTACATTCATGCCGTTAATAACCGATTTCAGTTCCTGATAGGCGGAATCACTTGCAAACTCTTCAGCACCAGAAAGGTCGGCTTGTACTGCTAATGTCAGCTCGGAATATTGTTGAGGTTCATTTCTCTCTGCCAGTTCTTCACCGATTATAGCAAGAGATGCTTCACCCACCTCCCGGGCGATAGAAATAATGAATTCTACTTTGTCCTGACTTAGGGATTCCATGTTATTCTCCTAATTTTTTCAGTCTATCACTATTTTAAGAATGCGCCAAGATATGAATGGAATCCTTGATACAGGTCAGGAAAAAAATATCGGGTTTTCTTCTGTCGCCCAACGGGGATATTTCTTCATCACTTCTGTGAAGATATTACTATCCAGATATTGCCGTAACCAGTCCTGAAGGTGCGGGTAGGGCAAACCATAAAACCAGTCCTTATCCACATGGGCGAATTGCCGTATGAAGGGGAATATGGCAATGTCTGCGATGGTTTGTTGATCACCTAATAGAAAGGTTGAAGTTTGTAATGTCAGGTCCAGTTTTTTCAGGAAAGCCTCCCCCTTGGAACGCGGTAATTCTGGCGGTTGTTCCGGGAAGCGTGAGGCATATTTATATTTATCCAGAGCCAGCTTGAACGAACCATCATTTTCTTTGACAAGTTCGTCTGCCTGTCGGGTAAAAGATCGCCAGTCATCGGGGTCATTCTGTTGGATGGCCCATTTTATGATATTATAACTTTGATCAATAACCCTGCCACCGGGTAGCTGTAATACCGGCACCGTAGCCTTGGGGGAGATAGCGATCATCTGGGGCGGTTTTTCCCTGAGAATAACCTCGCGTAATTCACACCTTATTCCGGCATAAAAGAGGCCCATCCGCGCCCTCATGGCATAGGGACACCGCCGAAAGCTATATAATATAGGCAGATTATTTGTCATTCAACAGCCTGCTGGAAGTTTATGAATAATTACTATATAGTTTTATATCAGAGAAAGAGGTAAAAAAATGAGCAAAAAATATATGGGGCTAGATAAAAATGTTGCTTGCGGGGCATGCTATATTTTGGGTTGGTTATCAGGCTTGATTGTTATTTTAGTTGAAAAGGAAGATCAGGATATACGATTTCATGCGTTGCAATCGATTGTGGTTTTTGGTGGGATTAATTTGTTACATGTGTTTTTGGTCACCAGCCTAATTGGTTTTCCTTTAATTCCGATCCTTGGGCTTGTAATGCTGGTGCTGTGGGTAATATTGATTGTAAAGGCACTTCAAGGTGAGAAGTATAAGCTTCCTTTTGCCGGAGACCTTGCGGAAAAATGGCTTTCTCAGATTAAAATTTGATATCTATATGTTCCGTTTCATCCATATGTGCTTGATGCTGGCATCGTAATATTCATTGCCATAGCTTTTAAATCCGAGTTTTTCATAGAAGACGATAGCCTGAAGCTGAGCGCCCAGCTTCAATCCCTTGATAGCGGGGTTTTTCCGTAAATCAGCTATGATAAATTCCATAAGTTTTCGTCCTAGATCATGACCTCTATGACTTTTCAGAACGGCTACTCTCTCGAATATTGCCTGCGCGTCTTCTGGGATGCGGATTCTGGCCGTGGCGACAGCTTTCCCGTTAACAAGTAACAGATAGTGTTCCGCTTCGCCGTCAAGTCCATCAATTTCTTCTTTTATGGGAACTTTCTGCTCATCAACAAAAACAACTGTGCGGATATGGAAGCATTTATTCAGGTCTTCTTCAGTTGAAATTTTGGTGATTTTAATGTCTGTCATATTTCCATAATAAGACCATGACCTTCAATTAGCAATTGGATAAAAATCTCCCTAGAATTTAACAAATTATGAACATCCTGTGTGTATGGTTTGCGTGAAAAAGGAGTTTGATTTGAAGTTAATAGTTGCAGGATATTTAATGCTGACAATGCTCTGGCCTAGTGAGGCCGGGGCTACAGGCCTGTCTGGAAAATTACGACTAGATAATCAAAATATACTTGTCATAGGCTCAAAAAAATACCACGGGCAGTTCGATCTTCGTTATAAATTCCCAGTGGGGGATGATTTTGTTCTCACCAAAGTGGTCGTCAACTTTAAATTTCAGGATGATAAGGAATGGGTTAGCAAGTCGGGGAATAGTAGCCTGGAAAATACAGGAAAGATTGTTCGCCATAATGGTTTTGCCCTGCGTAAAAAAAATGTAGTTGGACAGACAGATCATTATTATGCCGCCAAGAGCACTGTTTATTTGAGTAATGTGGGAGAGGTTGCCAAGCTGACTATTGGCAGTAATAGAT
>DAOWHQ010000083.1:0-3631 GCA_030641355.1 Alphaproteobacteria bacterium | reverse complement strand
CGGTCACCTTCTACAAGCTGCGGCAATATCACCTCAATAGTCTGGCCTATAATATTTTCTTCATTATGCGCCGGAATAAGAACGGCAACAGGTTTTCTAGCTCCATTGCCTTCGGCCTTTTCCTCAGAATAAAATACGGCATTAATGACCTGCAGCATTAAAAAAAGCACTATAATACCAAAGACAAAGATGATGCTGAAGAGGGCAATATTCACAATGAACATAATAATATCACTCCCTTATTTCAGCCCGCCGGCAATAGCGTTTTCAAATAGCGCAATAAGTTTAGCGGCTTCCGTATCAATATTATGGCGTTTTATTACCCGATTATGCGCCTTCATCCCCATTTTATTGATTTCTTCTATTGGCATATCAAGAGTAGCCCTCATGGCGTCGACCAAGCGGGAAATGTCCCCCGCAGGCACAAGCCAGCCATTTTCATCAGGAATGACGAGTTCCGGTATTCCGGCAACATAAGTCGATATGACAGGGCGCGAAAGGGCCATAGCCTCCATGATAACCACTGGCAATCCCTCGGCAAAACTTGGCAACACCAAGGCTCTCGATGCAATAATTTCTTCCCGCACCCGTTGGCTTGATATCCATCCGGTGATTGAAACCTTGGTGGTAAGATTATATTTTTTAATAAGCTGTTCTACATCGGCCCTCATCGGCCCATCTCCGGCGAGGGTTAAATGGAAATCAACCCCTTCCGCATTAAGAATATTTGCGGCTTCCACCAACAAAATCTGGCCCTTTTGCTCACATAACCGCCCAACACAGACAAATTTATTATCATTCAATGCGGGAACCACATCCCCATCATAAAACTCAGCATCAAGGCCGCAATGTATTATGTTTACTTTAGGCCAATATTTTCCTGAGATCTGACGGAACAATTGACTTTTGCCATAGGAACTTATGCCCACGACAAAAGATGAACGCTCAATTTTACGCCCAAGTGATAGAAATTCTGGTTTGTCAAATTCTTCTGGTCCATGAACTGTAAAGCTATAAGAGACGCCGCTCATTTTTTCGGCAAGCATCACCACAGTTGTTGAATTTGTCCCAAAATGTGCGTGAATATGCTCTATGTTATCCTGCCTGCTCCACTTCGCAAGTACGCCAGCTTCCAAAAAATAAAAAATATGCCGAAACAGCCCTCGGTCTGAATGCCAGCCAGTAGCCAGTGTTAATTTAAGAGCTGATAACCACCTTAACGGGGCGTTACAAAACCAAAAGAAGGTAATCCAAAGAATATACAGAGAAGAAGTATCAAGGATAAATCTTGTTTTATAATATTCGCCGATATCGCCATCATCAACCAATTCCGCCAGGTCTGATTTAAGGGCATAACGACATACCTCAACGTCCTGTCTCTCAAGCGCCTGAATTTCACGGCGAATGAAGCTATGACTTACCTTGGGGTATTGATTTACAAAATATCCGATTTTCATTTTTAACTTATCACTCTCGCAGGAATTCCTGCAACAGTATCTCCTTCCTTTACATCCTTCGTCACAACCGCATTGGCCCCGACACTAACATGATTACCAAGGGTGATGCTCCCCAATATTTTTGCCCCGGCTCCAATATCAACATGACCGCCAATAGTGGGAGGGTAGCCGCTTGTAACACCAATAGTAACCTGCTGGAATATTAGGCAATTGGGGCCAATCGTGACTTTTGGATGAATAACGATTCCATTGGGGTGAGGTATGAGCAGCCCCCCACCTATTTGGCATGATAAGTCAATCTCCGCCCCTGTGATAATAGACCAGAAGCAATGTTGAAGTACCCAATATTTTTTGCATATCAGCCCCCATAAACCAATTCCCTCCACAGGAAGCGATTGATATTTCCGTATTGCCCTTAACAGACGACGGCTTGGGTCCCAAAAGCCTCTCGGTTGTTCTCTTTGCCAGCAAGGCTTTTCTGCAGATACATCTGACATATTAAAATAATCTCCCAAAAAAATTACTTATATTCTATTATTGTTGCTCTTTTTCTCAACAGCCTGTTCAGGAAAAATTTAATCATACCATAGGCTTCAGGAAATTTCCCAATGGCAAAAAAAATTGACGATATCCATCTCTCATGTCGAGCACCTTCACCACTTATCCCCGTACGGATGACCTGTATTGGATATAATAGAAACAAATAAAGCAACCGTTCCTCTATAACCGCAGCGATTAAAATTAGAATAGGTAATGATAACCCCCAGAACATAATGCGGCTAATTTCCCTGACGCGGAACCTCTCCTCTTGCAGACCATACATATAAGCACCCTCGGCATAAGCATGACCAGAACGAATGGCCCGCACCCACCATTGGCTAAATCTGGTTAAATCTGCATCATGTAAAGTCATCTCTTCATCAATGCGCCAAACCCGCCACCCTTTATGACGAAGCCTATAGCATAATTCCGGTTCTTCCCCTGCGATCAGGTCGTTATTATAGCCTCCGACTTCTTTAATTGCTTCGACCAGCATTAACGCATCCCCACCGCAGCTCTTCGCTTCACCGATGGGGGTATTCCATTCCATATCACAAAGAAAGTTATAGATGGTTTTATCAGGGTAACGCTCTGCGCGACGGCCACAAGCTACAGAAACCGTGTTATTCTCTTTCAGAAATTTACTAGCCTTGCCTATCCACGCGGGATCTATTTCACAATCGCCGTCAACAAATTGAACATATTTCAACTCCGGTGAATCCTGTATTAATTTCTGGAAGCCTTCGTTCCGCGCCCGCGCCGCCGTGAAGGGGCGCGCAAGGTCAAGTTCAACCACATCCACGCCCATTTCCCGCGCCATTGAAACACTCTGATCACTGGAACCAGAATCCACATAAACCAAATGATCAATGACACCAACAAGAGATTGCAGGCAGGTGCGTAGCCGTTCGCCCTCATTACGGCCAATAATTACCGCACCAACATCTAATTGTTTTACAATATTGGTGATTTTCGCCTCCCTTATTTTTCCTGATAGCCCGCCGAATACTTCTTAGTCGGACGCACCCCAAATTTAGTGGAAAATAACATCCCCCAAACATATAGAATATGCTTCAAATGCCCCAGATAATCAGTATTAGACCGCAATCTTATCGCATTTTTTATTATAATAATAACGTCAGCAATATTTGATAGTATGATTGTTAAAAACAAGCCGATAATACCATAATTCTTACGAAAATATAGTAATTCACTTTCATAGCGACAGAATTGCATTTCTTTTCTTATATCGCTTACGGTTTCCCCTTCGGTGGCGCTGCCGCCCCCGATGTGAACCACCTCAATTTCAGGATTGCAAATAACCTTCCATCCGGCCCTTTTTGCGGCAAGGCATAAATCGACTTCTTCGTAATACATGAAATACAACGGATCAAACAGCCCCAGCGCATCAACAAGCTCTCTTCTGATCAGGAAATAACAGCCGGAAACCCAGTCACATTCTGGTGTGTCACCCTTCTCCATCGTCATATCTTCCTTAAATGAGAAGAATGACTTTAGGCCGCTCCGCTGTAGAAACAGCCTAAAGGCGGTTGGGAAGAACCTTGCGGATGGCCTGGCTGAGCCATCTTCGTTGACTGTGCGGCATCCCATAATGCCGCAATCAGCATTATCAT
>DAOWHQ010000158.1:0-3682 GCA_030641355.1 Alphaproteobacteria bacterium | reverse complement strand
ATGCTTGACCCAAAGACATTGACTTCCGCCCCCTTCACCTATGTGGCAACGGCCAAAACATCGCCCGCTGTTGAGTCTAGTATTTACCGGGAATTATATGAAAAATTCCCCAGTGTCTCTATTGTCCGTATGAAAGAAGTATTAGATAACGCTCTGATATTGTTGCGTAAAATATCCGGTGCTATTGACGTCATGGCCGCAATAACAATCATTTCCGGCATACTCGTACTTGCAGGCGCCATTGCGGCTGGACATAAGGCACGAATTTATGATGCGGCAGTTCTTAAAGTAGTAGGGGCAACCCGGCGGGATATTTTAAAGGCCTATATCATAGAGTTTGTTTTGCTGGGTATTCTGACTGGGGTCATCGCCATTATTCTGGGCTCGCTCGCCGCCTATTCTGTGATAGAATTTGTCATGGAAATGTCGTGGCAACTGCCCTTTTCAATTCCGGTCAGCACGGTTGGTGGCAGTGTGGCGGTAACACTGATGTTTGGCATGGTCAGTATATGGCTCGCCATGTCAGTACGACCCTCACAGGTACTTCGCAATCGCTGAAATTAAAAATCCGGCTCTGTGGTAAAGGTCATTTTCTCTTTGGTATAAGGATGCAGTATGGTGAGCATGGTGGCATGAAGCAATAGTCGGTCTGCTCCTGCAAGCGCCTTTTCGTGCGCATAAAGGCTATCGCCCAATATGGGATGTCCCATAGCCACCGCATGAACCCTTAGCTGATGAGTGCGGCCCGTCACCGGATAAAAGGCAATTCTGGTATATTCTTCTTCTCGCGATAGAATTTTCCAGCGGGTCAGGGCATTTTTTCCATTATCATGGTCGACAATATGATGCGGACGGTTGGGCCAGTCCAGAATAAGCGGCAGATCTACTTCGCCCTCGTCTTGTTCCACCGAACCGTACAGATGGGCAATATAGGATTTTTCGGTGGCTCTTTTTTCAAATTGCATACTGATATGGCGGTGAGCCGGTTTGTTGAGGGCCATCAACATAACGCCCGATGTATCCATATCAAGCCGATGGACAACCGTTGCCGTTGGAAATTCATTCTGAACCCGCATACTCAGGCTGTCTTTCATCTGTTCTTGACGCCCCGGAACAGATAACAGTCCGCTCGGCTTGTTCAAGACCACGATATCCTTGTCGTGATACAGAATGTCCAACGAGGACAGGGGTGGTTTATAATCAAGCAACATAGAAAAACTTCCTGAAATATCTATTTTATCGTGCAAATATATATGCCATTATGCGCCTTATAAAAATAACTTTCTTCAATACGGGATAATATAATCATGCGATTTAAACATTTTTGCCTAGCCGCCATAGTATTGTTTTTTCTGGTTCCGCTTCAGCAATCCTTTGCTGCCAACACGGTGCAATTGAATTATGAACAATTTAAACTGGATAACGGCCTGACGGTGATTGTCCATGAAGATCATAAGGCACCAGTAGTATTTGTTGGCGTCTGGTATCATGTGGGTTCCAAGGACGAGCCAAAGGGAAAAAGCGGCTTTGCCCATTTGTTTGAACATCTCATGTTCAACGGTACAGAAAATTATGATGCCGATTATTTCAAACCCCTACAGGAAATAGGGGCCACGGGCATGAACGGAACCACGTGGCTAGACCGGACCAATTATTATCAAACCGTACCCACGGGCGGCCTTGATCGGGCGTTATGGATGGAATCTGAACGTATGGGCCATCTTTTGGGGGCCATAAGTCAGGAAAAGCTGGACGAGCAGCGCGATGTGGTTAAGAACGAGAAAAGGCAGGGCGATAACCGCCCCTATGCCATGGCAGAATATCTTGAATCAGAAGGGCTGTTCCCGGAAAATCACCCCTATCACCATTCCACGATTGGTTCCATGGAAGATCTTGGCAATGCCAGTCTGGAGGATGTTAAGGGCTGGTTTAAAAAATATTATGGAGCGACCAATGCAGTTATGGTGCTCGCTGGTGATATTGATCTGGCGACAGCTAAAAAACTGATGGAAAAATATTTTGGAGATATTGGCCCCGGCGTACCGTTAAGCCGGAAGAAATCATGGGTTCCGGACAGGACACATAATACTGCGGACGTCATGTATGACAAAGTACCACAGCCTCAGATGCGCTGGCTTTGGGCTGTTCCGGGGCGGGTAGAGCAGGAAACTGCGCAGTTGGTTCTTGCCAGCGCTGTTCTTGGAACGGGAAAGAATTCCCGCCTGTATAAAAAATTAATCCACGAGACGGAACTTGCCACAGCTGTTTCTGTCAATGTGCAAAAATTTGAGCTTTCTAGTATTTTTTCTATCTCCGTAACCATAAAACCGACATCAGATATTGATCAGGTGAAAGCTATAGTTGAAGATACTTTGCAAGAATTTCTTGAAAATGGCCCGAAAAAAAAGGAATTGGCGCGGGTAAAATCCATACTGGACGGTAGCGTTATCCGGTCATTGGAATCTGTTTCAGGTAAAGGCCGCATTCTTGCCAAGGGGCAGCTTTATGCCGGTGATCCCAATTTCATTAATACTTCGCTAAACTGGATGAATTCTGCAAGCCGTAATCAAGTGAAAGAAGTATCCCGCAAATGGCTTTCCGATGGTTCTTTTCAATTGACCATATTGCCCCACGGCGACCATAAAGCAGGGGAAGCCACTGCTGATCGCAGCAATATGCCTGATATGACTAAAGCCACTACCCTTAAGTTACCGCCCTTACAAACAGGCAAGCTCAAGAACGGTATAAAGGTTATTCTGGCGGAGCGTCATACTGTTCCTGTGGTCAACATGAGTATTCAGTTCGATGCGGGCGCTGTAACCGATCAGAACGCCCGGGAAGGAACGGCCCAATATGCTTTTGGGCTGATGAATGAAGGCACCAAAAGCCTGACGTCCCTTGAAATGGCGGACAAGCAGGAAATGCTCGGGGCTAATATTGGCTTTAATAATGGGCAGGACACATCCAACATAACTCTGTCGGCGCTGAAGAAGAATATTGGACCTTCCATTGAGTTATGGGCAGACGTGGTGCAGAATCCGGGCTTTCGGGTGGAAGACTTTGAACGGGACCGGGCTATTCTCCTCAATCGCCTTGAACAAGCCAAGGTTAACCCGCGCTCTATTGCCATGACATTGCTTGCAAAGAAAACATACGGCAAGGGCCATCCTTACGGCCTTCAGAGGCGGGGTACGACACAGTCTCTTAAAGCTATGACCCGCAACGATCTTTTTGGCTTTATCAATGACTGGATACGGCCTGATAATGCAACTATTTTTGTGGTTGGGGATGCGACACTGGCTGAAATAATGCCCTATCTGGAGAAAAGTTTTGGCAAATGGCATGCGCCAAAGACACCAGCAGGTAAAAAACAGGTTCCAGAGGTTGACCATGCGGCATCCCCGCGTATTTTTCTGGTAGACAAGCCCGGCGCAACGCAGGCGACCATAATAGCTGGGCAAATTGCGCCGTCTGTCAATGATGAACGCTTTTTTGACCTGAATGCCATGAATGAGATTTTGGGGGGCAATTTCTCGTCTCGGCTGAATATGAACCTGCGCGAAGACAAGGGTTGGTCTTATGGTGCCTATAGCGGCCTCATTTCCTCACAAGGGCCGAGCCTGTATATATTTCTCGCCCCGGTTCAGATCGATAAAACCGCAGAAGCCATGCAGGAAATTTT
>DAOWHQ010000146.1:0-7163 GCA_030641355.1 Alphaproteobacteria bacterium | reverse complement strand
CAGAGGAATCTGGTCTACACTGGCAACAATGAAGATCACATGGGGATTGCCCATATTGACCGCAACCGGATCAGACAAAGGGCCGACAGTCAACTCCATATTATCCGTATGCATTTTTTTGGACAGGGGTATTTGTTGCCAGTCCCGCAAAGGCTGGCCCATATCGACCCGAATTAAATCCCCATCACGTTCCGCACTAAGAATTCCGGCAATGGTTTCAATGGTGACCCTGTGGCTGTGTTGCTCGCGCAACAGAATATCACCGACACAGCGCGTGGCATTGCCGCAGGCCCCCGCCTCGCTGCCGTCCGCATTCTGTATGCGCATGAAAACATCCGCCTTTGTGCTTGGTAAAATCGTGATGATCTGATCACAGCCAATGCCCCGGTTGCGGCTGCCAATATGGCGTGCCTTATCCGCGGTCAGATCAAGCTGATCCGTCCGGCCATCAAATATCACAAAATCATTACCCAGCCCGTGCATCTTGCGAAAGGAACGCAGCGAGCCATCATTGTTAATAGTCATAATGCCTTATATGGGCCGATTTGAAGAAAAGTCCACTAAAAATTGATGGTCATTAGCCAAATATAATCGGAACTAAAGCATAAGAAAGGCTGGTCACCGCAACAATTCCTACCAGATTAAGTCGGAAACCCGCATTGGCCATCTGGGGAATAGTCACTTCGCCAGTGGAATAGATCACCGCATTGGGGGCGGTGGCGACCGGCAGCATGAAAGCACAGCTTCCCGCCAGAGCCACCGGCGCGAACAGCATCATCGGGTCAATTCCCGTGGTCACCGCCAAGGCACCAAGCACTGGAAGCAGGGTCGCCACGGTGGCGGTATTGCTGGTCAGTTCGGTCAGGAAAATAACCATCGTCACCAGACAGAGGATTATCAGAATCAATGGCATAGTACCAAGGACCGACATGGCCGTTCCCAGCCAAACCGCAAGGCCGGATATTTTTACCGCCGCCGCCAGACTAAGCCCGCCGCCGAACAGCAACAGAACCCCCCAGGGAATATGGTTGGCACTGTCCCAGTCCAATAAGGCCGTGCCTTTTTCTGTCTTGCCGCCGGACGGGATCATAAACAGGATCGTCGCCCCGCCGATGGCTATCATGGCGTCATTAAGCCATAGCATGATATGCAGATTTTGCTGTAACGGCAGCCGGAATACCCACGAGGCCGCAACTGCTAAAAACACCCACGCCACCCTTTTTTCCGGCAGCCGCATCGGACCCATATCAGCCAGTTTCTGACGCAATAAATCCTGAGCCACCGGCGCATCGGACAGATTAAAAGGATAGGCCCATCTGGTCAGCACAAACCATGCGATGGGTGTCATGATGAGCACGGTCGGAATACCAAACATCATCCATGTTAAAAAACTTATTTCAATGCCGTAAGTCTCTTTCATGAAACTAACCACAAACAGGTTGGGCGGCGTGCCGATAGGCGTACCCAGCCCGCCGATGCTGGCGGAATAGGCGATACCAAGAATCAGACACAGGACAAAGCCCTGATGTTTGGTCGATCTGTCTTTTACGATTTCCCCGGCCAGTGACAGGGCGATGGGGATCATCATGATCGTGCTGGCGGTATTGCTGATCCACATGGACATAAGCGCCGTCGCCGCCATAAAGCCGCCAATGATTGAGGCCGGATTACTGCCTACCCGCACCAGTATATTCAACGCCAGCCGCCGGTGTAAATTCCACCGCGCCAGTGCCGTGGCAATGATAAAACCACCGAGCAGCAGAAAGATGGTAGGGCGGGCAAAGGGGGCGGTGCTTTCGGCCATAGTCATGACGCCAAGGGCGGGGAATAACAGCATCGGCAGCAGGGAGGTGATCGGGATTGGCAGAACCTCTGTCGCCCACCAAGAAGCCAGAAGCATGGCAACGCCCGCCGTTTTCCACGCCGGATCGCTCATGCCCTGCGGGGCGGACGTGAACAGTGGTATCATGAAAAATAACAAACCAACAATCAGGCCAATGGTACGTGCCTTACCCATATGCAAATCTCCCTTTTGAAAAGGATATTAAATTGTAAGAGCATAAAGTCAATTTTCCATTTCATTTAAGGGGTAAATTCAATATAACGGAATCCATGGAGAGACCGCATATGAGCCAGAAATATACCAACCATTTAAAAGAGCAATTACAAGGCCTGAGAGATCAGGGTCTATATAAATCCGAACGGACAATCACCAGCCCACAACAAGCGGAAGTTACCGTGGCCTCTGGCGGTGATCAGCATTATATCAATTTTTGCGCCAATAATTATCTGGGTCTGTCCAATGATCAAACTCTGGTGAATACCGCCAAGGTCGCGCTCGATAAATATGGTTATGGCATGTCATCGGTCCGCTTTATTTGTGGCACGCAGGATATTCACAAGCAGCTGGAAAGTCGGTTGGCGGATTTTCTGGGGCAGGAAGATGTAATCCTTTATCCCAGTTGCTTTGATGCTAATGCGGGCCTGTTTGAAACGCTGCTTGGGCCGGAAGATGCCATCATTTCTGATGCGCTCAATCATGCCAGTATCATTGACGGCGTGCGCCTGTCCAAGCCCAAACGGTTCCGCTATGCCAATAATGATATGGACGCGTTGGAGAAATGTCTTCAGCAAGCGCAGGATTGCCGCTTCCGTATGATCGCCACGGATGGGGTTTTTTCCATGGACGGTATTCTCGCCAATCTGCCCGCCATTTGTGATCTTGCAGATAAATATGATGCGCTTGTCATGGTGGATGACAGCCATGCGGTCGGCTTTATGGGCAAAACCGGGGCCGGAACGCCGGAACATTGGGGGGTTAATGATCGGGTTGATATCCTGACCGGAACATTGGGCAAGGCACTCGGTGGTGCGTCCGGTGGCTATACCGCCGCCTCTAGCCAGATTGTTGATTGGCTGCGTAACCGTTCCCGACCCTATCTGTTTTCCAATACGCTGGCGCCGGTGATTGCGGCTACCACCTGCAAAGTTCTGGATATGCTTGCCGAAAGTGATGATTTGCGTAGAAAACTTCACGACAACAGCCAGTATTTCCGCGCACAGATGACCGAAGCTGGATTTAACCTTGCAGGGGCGGATCACCCGATCATTCCGGTGATGCTGGGCGATGCCAAACTTGCAGCGGAAATGGCCGAACGATTACTGGCCGAAGGTATTTTTGTGGTGGGCTTTTCTTTCCCCGTCGTTCCAAAGGGCGAGGCCCGCATCCGCACTCAAATATCCGCGGCGCACACAAGGACACAACTTGATAACGCCATAGACGCCTTCCGGCACATTGGTCGTGAACTGGGAGTGATAGGCTGATGAAAGCACTGGTCAAATCAAAAGACGAACAGGGCATATGGCTCGAAGATATTCCCGTGCCGGAAATCGGCCATAATGATGTCCTGATAAAGGTTAAAAAATCGGCCATTTGCGGCACGGACATTCATATCTATAACTGGGACGACTGGGCGCGGAAAACCATCCCTATCACTGTCCCAAGTCCTATGGCTGTTGGGCATGAATTTTCCGGTGAAATTGTTGAAATGGGATCTGAGGTTCGCGGCTTGAAATTAGATCTGCGCGTTTCCGCTGAGGGTCATATCACCTGTGGCCATTGCCGTAATTGTCGGGCGGGAAAAAGGCACCTATGTCGCAACACCCTTGGGGTTGGGGTCAACAGGTCCGGCAGCTTTGCCGAATATGTTGCCATTCCGGCGGTTAATATCTGCCCGCTTCCCGATGGCATCAGCGATGATATGGGCGCGATTCTTGACCCGCTGGGCAATGCGGCCCATACGGCACTTGAATTTGATCTGGTGGGCGAAGATGTGCTGATCACCGGCGCCGGACCCATCGGCATTATGGCGGTCGCCATTGCCCGCCATGTGGGGGCGCGTAATATAGTGATCACAGATATCAATGACTACCGGCTCAGCATTGCAAAACAAATGGGTGCAACACGGGCGGTCAATGTAACCCGCCAGCCCCTGCGGGATGTAATGGATGAACTTCATATGACCGAAGGGTTTGACGTGGGGCTGGAGATGTCCGGCGTCTCTCAGGCTTTTAGCGATATGCTCGATACCATCAATCATGGCGGCAAGATTGCCCTGCTCGGCATCCTGCCGGACGGTACAGGTATCGACTGGACACAGGTGATCTTTAAAGGTCTGGAAATTCACGGCATCTATGGCCGCAAAATGTTTGAAACCTGGTATAAGATGATTGCCCTGCTCGAAGGTGGGTTGGATATCAGCCCCATACTGACCCATTCTTATGGCATTGATGATTTTCAGGAAGGTTTTGACGTCATGCGCTCAGGCCAGTCGGGTAAAGTTATTCTGGACTGGGGTATCGTTTAAAATATTAAAATGATCCCTGACCCAACCCTGCTTTCGCTTTGGATATGAACTTCCCCCTTAAGCAATTTGACAAAAGCCTGCATGACAGATCAATGGCAGGAAATTGTTATGTTGCGTTTTTCCAGATATTTCTGATGATAGTCTTCGGCGTGCCAGAAGTGATCCGCCCGGGTAATTTCGGTCACGATCGGATCCAGCCACAGTTCCGTTGCATCACATTCCACACGGGATTTTTCCGCGAGATTTTTTTGTTCTTCTGAGTGATAAAATATGGCAGAGCGGTATTGGCTACCGCTGTCCGGCCCCTGTTGGTTCAGGGTCGTCGGATTATGGAAATGCCAGAAAAGATCCAGCAATTCCTCGAAAGAAACTATTTCAGGGTCATAGGTTACTTCTACCGCTTCGGCGTGATTTGTCTGACCCGTACATATTTCTTCATAGGTTGGGTTTTCTTTATGGCCGCCAATATAGCCTGCAACCGTTGATAGCACGCCCTCTATCTTGTCATAGTCCAATTGAACGCCCCAGAAGCACCCGCCTGCTAGAGTTGCTTTTTCCATATTTTTTCCTCTCTACTAATATTAAAGATATCTTATTGAGAGAAGAACTGCAATGCAATCTATCAGGGTGAGGGATCGGGGCTTTCGAGATGAATTTTGGTTACGGCCTGTTCGATCTCATCCGTCCATGTGGCATCAAAGGCGGCAATATCCTCGCGCAGCTGATCCATGCTCGTGGCACCAATTATTGTCGAGCCGACAAATGGCCTGCTATCAACAAATTTCAGGGCAAGCTGCATGGGGCTTATTCCCATCTCTTTTGCCAGCGTAATATATTTTGCGATAGCAACCAGAGCGGTCGGGGTTTCAAACCGCCCGCCAAAACCCGGAAAGAGCTTGTTACGGCTGCCCTCTGGCAATTTTCCATCCAGATATTTACCACTTAAAGACCCGCCACCCGCTGGCGAATAGGCCAGAAGCGCTACATTTTCCCGCATCGATACTTCCGCTAGATTCTGCTCAAACAAGCGGTTCAGAAGGTTATAGGCATTTTGAATTGATTGTACCCTTGGCAGGCCGTCCAGCTCCGCATGATGCAGGCTGTTCATAACACCCCATGCAGTTTCATTAGACAGACCCACATGACGGATTTTTCCCGCCTTTACCATATCACCCAGCACGGATAATGTTTCGGACAGCGGTATGACATCTTCTTCATCACTATGGACATAGCCCCGGGATTTGGAAAAAATATTCAGGGGCCGGTCGGGCCAATGCAGCTGATAAAGATCTATATAATCCGTCTTTAGTCTGCCTAAGCTTTTATCCACAGCTTCGGTGATCTGTTCACGGTTGAGACGGGTTGACGAAGCATTGTTCCGAAACCAGCCATGCGGGCTGCGCCCAACGATCTTGGTGGCTAAAATCACCTTGTCACGTCCGCCTCTTTCGGCAAGCCATTGCCCGATATATTCTTCGGTCCGGCCAGAGGTTTCCTCATCACGCGGTACGGGATACATTTCCGCCGTATCGATGAAATTAATCCCCTGTTCGACCGCGTAATCCAATTGTTCCCAAGCTTGGCTTTGTGAATTCTGCTGGCCCCATGTCATCGTGCCTAAACAAATATTGGAAACCTTGATGTCTGTCCGTCCAAATTTGTTATATCTCATAGATCGTCCTTTTAATGCATTATAATGACCCCAGTAAGATATCATATTGGGTTTTTATGCTAAAAAAAAAGTCCTTTTTATATCTTTCACCGTAACCATAAAAAATTGCCGCCGAAAAAATTCCGGCGACAATGAATAACATAGTGCATCTGTTATCTTATTTAGAATTTAGCCGCCACTGTGAACCAGATTTTTTTAGTGTCCACAGAATGAGTATCGGCATTATAATCGGCATATTTCAATGCTACACTGTAATTCTTGTTGATGGCATAGGACACAACTGCATCAAGTTCAGTACCATAATCCGTATCACCAAAATGGGATGTGAATTTATGATAAATAACCGCCGCTTTCAGGCCCTTGGCACCACCGCTAAATTTATAAGCGCCGGTGATATAAAAATCATTCAGACCCCCATTTGGTGTACCGAGAAATTTATCAGCCCAGCCATTAAACTTATGCAATGTGGCCAGCGGTGTTTTAAAGCTTGCTGTGCCATCCTCGCTGCCGAGTGATTCATATGATGCCTTCAGTGTAGCGCCGGAAAAACTAACTCCGGCAGTACCGAGAAAATAATTCACGGAAAAATCACCGGGATTATTATTTGCGTCCGTCTGATTGGCATATTCAAGCTCGTAGAGGATGTTGGTATTATCTGCGACCTTGGTTTTGCCCGCAAAGCGAATACCAAATGTGTTGCTGGAAAATCCGGCCACATCATTATTATCTAACAAATAGGCATAGGCCGTGATCTTGCCTGCTTTCAATCCGCTATATTCTGCATTAAACAGGTGCGTATTGGAAGAATGGTCGCCCGCTGGGCTGTTATTGCCAAAAATACGGTTCACGTTCCACACATAAGCATAAAAGAATTTTGTGTCTTTTACGGACTTATTAACTACTGTCACCGCATCCAGATTCTGATCATTCTGGCGCCAGCCAACCGTACCCACAAACCGCAGGTTACCCAGATTTATTGATTGACGTCCGGCGCTGACTTTTGTGCCTTCATAATTATAAGACAGATAGGCCTGATTCACTTCCGTATGGCTTGGGTCTGCAACAACGGGATAGCCTATATTGCCATTGATGGTGTTATTATAATTTTCATTTGCCAGATTTCT
>DAOWHQ010000247.1:0-2673 GCA_030641355.1 Alphaproteobacteria bacterium | reverse complement strand
GTGCGGCGCTTATGGATACAATTACTATTCACCAACCATGCCGACCTGATCCTGCTGGAAAGGAAGGAAAAGCTACAGGAACTAACCAATTCTCTTGAGGGCAAATATCTTTCCGGTAAAAGCAGTTCGCAAAATCTTCTGCTTCTGGAAGCAGAAATGGCCTTGCTTGACGACAAGCAGGAACAACTAGCAGAAGAAGAAAATATAACCCGCCTGAAACTTGCCCGCTATATCGGGGACAAAGCCATGATGTCTTCACCCATTGGGCCATATTCACAATTACCCGAACCGACTATTTTGTCCGGCTTGGAAGATAATCTGTTTAATCATCCCGCGCTTCAACAGCATACTGCAAAAATTCGCGCCGAGGGGAGAGCCATCGGTCTCGCACGGGAAGACTATAAACCCAATTGGGGTTTTGACGTTGGTTATGGATTTCGAAGCGGCGGGCGGTCTGACCTGCTCACCGCGATGGTGACCTTTGACATACCTATTTTCACCGGCCGTAGGCAGGACAAGAAGCTCTATTCCGCCCAAAAATTAAAACAGGCCGCAGTGCTTACTCAAGCTGCCATCGCAGAAGATATGCGCCGGAACCTGAAAGTGGCATTTGAGAAATGGCGGCGCACATCAAAACGATTGACGCTTTATGAAACTCATATTCTTGAGCGAACTCAGGCCGCCGCAAAAGCTGCGGAAAAATCCTATGCAACGGGCAGCAGCAGTTATGACGATATGATCCGTATTTTCCTCGGCGAACTGGATGTGCGGCTAAAGATTGAAGAATTAAAAATGATAACGGCTCAGGCTCAGGCCGATCTGGCCTATTTTAACGGAGAAATCCAATGAACAAGCAAATAATATCTATAACAGTCATCGCCCTTATTGTTGGGCTGGGTTTAGGCTCATTTCTTTTTGACAAACCGAAAGAAATACCCGCTCCTGAAAAAAAGGTCGCCTATTGGGTCGCCCCGATGGATGCCAGTTATCGCCAAGACAAACCGGGAAAATCCCCCATGGGCATGGATCTCATTCCCGTATATGAAGAAAATAACAGGATGTCGGGCATGGATGATCCCGGCTTCAAAATTTCCACCAACGTACAAGCCAATCTCGGCATCAAAACAGCTCTGGTTGCAAAGCAGACGTTTACCCCCCTAGTAGAGGCCACGGGGCGGCTGGCTTATGATGAAAATAAAATTTCCCGTCTGCAAGTCAGGACGGAAGGCTGGATCGAAAAACTATATGTGAAAACGGTCGGAGAAAATATCAAAAAGGGCGATAGATTATTTGCGCTTTATTCCCCGGTCATTGCCACCGCGCTCGGTGAATATGCCGATGCCCGGCGCGGCAAATCCAAGGCCTTCAAAAAATTATCCAAAGGACGCCTGATGGCGCTCGGTCTCACAGAACGAACCATTCAAAAAGCCCTTAAATCCGGAAACTTATCGCAGGCTATTATTTTCTATGCGCCGCAGGATGGGGTTGTGACCAGCCTTGGGGTCAGAGAGGGTAGTATTGCCGTCAAAAATACCATTGCTTTTGAGATTACAGACCCAACAAATCTATGGCTGATTGCTGATGTATTTGAAACTGATTCCCATGATCTCAACCAAGGGGCTCATGCTCAAATTATCGGGCAGAGTGGCGACATTTATCACGGCATGATTGACCATATTTATCCCGACCTTGATCCCGCATCCCGAACAGTACAAGTGCGCATAAACCTGCCCAACCCTGAGGGAAAACTAAAACCGGGGCAATTTTTCATGGTCAATATTCATGGAGATTCAGAACTATCCCTTATCATCCCGGTAAGTGCCGTCATCCGGCTCGGCACGGGAAATCATGTGATGGTTTCCCATGAGTTTGGTCGCTTTGAAGCCGTAGAAGTAGAGCTTGGAAAATCATCTGGTGAGCAGGTTCAAGTCATGCGTGGCCTTAAAGAGGGTGAGAGGGTCGTCATATCCGGTCAGTTCCTACTGGACAGCGAAAGCAGTTTCACCGGTGCCAAGCTCAGGATTCTGGACCAAAAGATAAATGACCAACATATGCACCATAATATGGAGGACATGTAATGATTGGCCACATCATTCAGACCTCAATCAATCATCGGGGCATGGTTCTTATTCTGGCGTTAATTCTAGCCGGATGGGGCATTATCTCCATCCAGAACACGCCTATAGACGCTATTCCTGACCTGTCTGATGTACAGGTTATCGTCAAGACCACCTATGCGGGGCAGGCACCGGAAGTGATCGAAAATCAGGTCACCTACCCACTGACCTCTGCCATGCTGGCGGTACCCAAGGCAACTACAGTTCGCGGATACAGTTTTTTTGGTGACAGCTATGTCTATATCCTGTTTGAGGATGGCACCGACCCCTACTGGGCGCGGTCACGGGTTCTGGAATATCTTAATCAGGTATCGGGAATCCTGCCCGAAGGAGTAAAACCCGAACTTGGCCCCGATGCCACCGGAGTTGGCTGGGTTTACCAATATGCCCTAGTTGACAGGACGGGACAGCATGATATTTCCGACCTTACCACCCTTCAGAACTGGTTCCTGAAATTTGAATTACAGAATATTGACGGGGTAGCGGAAGTGGCCACTATGGGCGGTATGGTCAAGCAATATCAGGTGGTGATAGATCCCCTGAAACTGCATCAGTT
>DAOWHQ010000216.1:0-25446 GCA_030641355.1 Alphaproteobacteria bacterium | reverse complement strand
TCTGCTGAAGGATGCCAAGGCGCAGCTCATATTCGGTCGGGTGAATATCCGCCACCAGCCCCCAGCCCAGACGGGACCGGATGCGTTCCTCTATGCCCTCCATATTGGTCGGCGAGCGATCCGCAGAAATAATCACCTGACGGCTATGATCAATCAGGGCGTTAAAGGTGTGAAAAAATTCTTCCTGCGTTGATTGCTTATTGGCGATAAACTGCAGGTCATCAATCATCAGCAGATCCACTGAACGGAATTTTTGCTTGAAAGACATGGTGTCTTTATAGCGGATCGAAGTAATGAACTGATACATGAATTGCTCAGCGGACAGATAAACCACCCTGCGATCAGGGAATCTCTCTTTATTGGCCCATGCGATGGCATGCATAAGATGGGTCTTGCCAAGACCAACACCACTATGAAGAAACAACGGATTAAAATGAACTTCCTTATTTTCAGCCACTCTTCGGGCCGCCGCATAGGCAAGCTCATTGGACTTGCCAACTACAAAGCTGTCGAAGGTGAAGCGCGGGTCCAGCGGGGCGCCAAATTCGCTGGTCTTAACCTCGCTAACTTTGGCTTTTCGCCGATCAGGCTGTGTAACAGCCGCCACCTCCGGTTGATCTGAATTAGCCTTGGCAAAGCCGGATAAAACGATAAAGCTGATATCGGTGACAGATGGGTTCTCACATTTCCACGCGCTTCTGATGCGGTCGGCATAATTGGATTCGAGCCAGTTACGCATGAAGCGTGTCGGCGTCGCCATAACGGCGCAACCCTCCTCTATATTCACCAAAGCTAACGGCTTGAACCAGCTGTTGAAAACACTGTCATCAAATTCTGACCTTAGCCTGTCCAGAACTCTTGCCCAGTCTGCTTCCATATCCGTTCCCGTCGCCTCTTCCTGTGGTGCTGTCACCATATTCATTATTATTAAAATTCCCTAAATTCTAAAGCTACCGCCGTGGCTTTACTTCCCTGTTATTCTAATTTTGCATCCAGGGCAATCCAGACGCTTTCCAGCCACCGCTTTGACCCCTGTGGCCCGCATCATTCTTATCGCCTTCAAACCCGCCCAGTATATTGAAACATTTTTCATAACCTGCCGAGACCATAGCGGATGCCGCCGCTTTGGAACGCACCCCGGACCGACAAAGAAAATAAAGCGGGCTATCCTTAGAAAGCGCTTCAGCACTTACCATCTCTGCGAATCCTGAATTAATATCCATATGAGGAAAATTTTGCCAACTGACGAGGAGAGGAGCCTTATCCATATCGGACAGATCACATATACCGACAAAGGCCCACTCAGCCTGCGTACGCACATCTATCAGTACGGCTTTTTCATCCTTCGCAAGAGCTTTCCATGCCTGCTCTACTGTAACATCGCCCGAATAGCTCATCTACTTTTCCTCAAACAACAAAGCAAAATTCCCTTGCCTGCAACCAATATGTCGCAGATCTAATATTCAATTATAGAAAATATTCAACCTTAGAGACTGTTCGAACATAGACAATGAACCGCTTAGGCTCATAAAAACATAGCCTAAAAGCCCCTCACCGATTACTAGTCGTTTCATCCCCTTATGGACGTCATTGAGCCTACAACCAAGGAGGTATTCTAGCAACCGATTCATCAGAAAATAATCACTATTTATAGACCAGATATGGCTTGACTTGGATACAATATACTACATCTGGTATGTGGCAATATTATCACATCTCCGCACTTATGAAGGGTACAATGATTCAGTCTCTGTCACACCGGATTCTACAAAAAAAAGCCGAACCGGAAAGGGTTCAGCTTTTGATTAACTGTATTTTGCAGAGACTCGCCGGATTTGTTCAGGCGACTCGGAATTCTTAGGCAGAAGCCGAAAGCGCCTTCACCCGTTTTGCCAAACGGGAAACTTTCCGTGATGCTGTTTTTTTATGCATAACGCCTTTTGTAACACCGCGCATCAGTTCGGGCTGAGCCGCTTTCAGAGCAGATGCGGCATCTTCAGCGTTACCGCTTTCCAGCGCCAGTTCAACTTTTTTAACATATGTGCGAATCCGGCTTTTGCGGGATTTGTTTACTTCTGCCCGCCGTGCATTGGCGCGAATTCTTTTTTTAGCCTGTAACAAATTAGCCATCAGGGGTACCTATCTTTCTTTGTATAAAATTCTCGGCTCTCTACTGACTATAGATTTCAGGAGAATCAAGGACTTTGAATTTTTTTGATCCAATTTCAAGTGGTGGCTTATAAACATGCCTGACCCATTGGTCAAGCTTGCTTTTCAAGATATTTTGCTAAAAAGCGCCGCCCCCTCAACAAATGTTTATTTATGCTTGAATTTTGCCGTTCTTTTCTCGGCAAAAGCCGCCATGCCTTCTTTTTGGTCCTCTGTAGCAAACAGGGAGTGGAATATACGGCGTTCGAACATCACCCCTTCACGAAGCGTTGTTTCATAAGCCTTATTGACACATTCCTTGGCAATCATCACAGAGGGCAGGGACAGATCAGCAATCTTGCGGGCAACTTTCAATGCCTCATCCAGAAGATCATCCAGCGGAACCACCCGGCTCACCAAACCAGAGCGTTCAGCTTCTTCCGCATCCATCATGCGGCCCGTCAGCACCATTTCCATGGCCTTTGACTTGCCCACAAAGCGGGTCAGTCGCTGTGTGCCGCCTGCGCCGGGAATAACGCCCAGCTTAATTTCCGGTTGGCCGAATTTGGCATTATCTGCCGCCAGAATGAAATCACACATCATGGCAAGCTCGCAACCGCCGCCAAGGGCGTATCCCGCAACCGCCGCGATAATCGGCTTGCGACAGCGCGAAGCTTCTTCCCAATTGGCGGTGATAAAGTCATTCATATAGGCATCCATATAATCGATGGATTGCATTTCCTTGATGTCAGCTCCGGCGGCAAAGGCCTTGGAACTTCCGGTAATCACAACGCAGCGGATTTTATCATCGGCCTCAAAGGCGCGGAGTGCTTGCGTTATTTCGTCCATAAGCTGCCCGTTCAGCGCATTCATAGCCTCTGGGCGGTTCAGGGTAATCAGGCCAACAGGCTCCTTGCAATCAACCAAGATCATCTTATAGGACATATATTTTCTCCTTATTTACACAACTTATATATATTGGCACTGTCTTTATTCGGGATTAACCGAAAAGTAAATGACTGTCTTTTGCAGCGGCAGTTTTATTTCCCGGATTTTCAGGGTCAATATCTCTCCGTCACGCTGCGCCGTAATGCAAAACAGCTCTGGTGCTTCACAATTGTCTGTTTTTTTTGAACCCTGTTCCTGTGATATCCGGGCCCATGACAAAGACGGCAATACCACCTTATAATAATCAACTACCTGAGCCGCGCCGTGGGGGCCGGTTGCCTGAGCCTCGATAATTCGGCCTTCTGGTGTATCAAACACCACTCGGCTGCCATCCTGTTCCTCAAACCCCTTCATCAGGGGAATATCAAGATCGGATAGCAAAGGGGGCTGCACGCTCTGAGCATACAGTATTCCCCCCGAAAAAAGGATGAGCAACAATGACAAAGCTGTCTTTACAAAATATGACATGGGGGCAGAATAGCTAATCTTGACAGGATGGACAATAAAATGTCGAGCGATTGCTTTGAATGATGCGTGCAATTTTGTCCTCACATGATGGATTTATGCAGATTTCGCCCTCACGGCCATAGACTTTGAACTCATGCTGAAAATACCCCAGCTCCCCGTCCACACGCGCATAATCCTTTAAGCTTGAGCCTCCGGCCTTGATCGCACGCAGGAGAACATCCCGGATGATCGGGACCAGTTTTTCCACCTCGTCTGCCCCTAGATTTTGGGCCTTTTTTTCCGGGGAAATACCCGCCAGAAATAATGCTTCACAGACATATATATTGCCTAAACCAACAACGACTCGCTGATTTAGCAGAATAGTTTTTATGGGAGAACGGCTTTTTCCCATCTTCCCCAAGAGATATTCGGCATTAAATTCATTGCCCAAAGGCTCCGGCCCCATATGCCGAAACAGTGAATGTTGATCCAGTTCTTCGGCCCGGCATAATGTCATCAGGCCAAAACGGCGCGGGTCATTAAAAATCACCAGATCATGGGCGTCCGTCTCCAATATAATATGGTCATGTTTTTCAAATTCGTCCGGTGTGTCACGGTCTTTGGCGGCTTTCAATGTCATTTTACCCGACATACCCAGATGACAGATCAGGATTTCCCCCCCATCCAGATGAAGCAGCAGATATTTTGCCCGGCGGGTGATCCGCTCCACCTTACGGCTCGTGAGACGTTCCGCAAAATTCTCCGGTAGGGGAATGCGTAAGCTATCGCGTCTCTGGATCACCCGAAAAAGACGGCGACCTTCCAGCAGGGGAATGATGCCGTTTTTCACGGTTTCTACTTCGGGCAGTTCAGGCATGGATATAGTCTTTCTTAATAAGGGGGGATAACTCCCCCGCACCGTGGGTGCTCCCCCTCCTCGTATTAACTCGGGCGGCCAGTCGGCCTTGTCTCGCTTGCGCTCACTATTAATAAAAATACTGGTGCGGTGTGGTCTTGTGGTTTATGTTCCGCTGCATGATAGAGGAAAATAAACAAAAAGACACTGGTGATACCACCCATTTTGGTTTCAAGACCGTGGACAAAGACAGCAAACAGAGTCTGGTTCGCAATGTCTTTGATAGTGTCGCCAAAAAATACGACATCATGAATGATGTCATGAGCGGTGGTCTGCACCGTCTGTGGAAGAATGACATGATCCGTGTTTTGCGGCCAGAACCGGGCATGAAACTGCTGGATGTGGCAGGTGGGACGGGCGACATCGCTTTTCGCTTTCTGGAGGCGGCAAATGAGCGTACGAGTTCTGAAACCACCCCTGCTGAAGTTACGGTATGTGACATTAACGCCAATATGCTCGAAGTGGGGCGTGACCGCGGCATTGACAGGGGAATACTGAAAAACATCGAATGGGTCTGCGGTAATGCCGAAAGTCTGGCCTTTCCCGATGCCAGTTTTGATGCCTATACCATCGCCTTTGGTATTCGCAATGTAACCAATATTGACAAAGCCCTCGCCGAAGCCTACCGCGTATTGAAACCGGGCGGACGGTTCCTGTGTCTCGAATTCAGCAAGGTGGATATGCCTTTCCTGAAAAAAATATATGACAGCTATAGCTTCCATATTCTGCCGCGCTTTGGCGAAATGATCACCGGCGACCGGGAATCATATCAATATCTGGTGGAAAGTATTCGCCAGTTCCCGTCTCAGGATAAATTCAAAGCGCTTATTGAAGACGCCGGATTCGGGCGGGTGACTTACCGCAATATGACCGGCGGCGTTGTCGCCTTACATTCGGGGTGGAAAATCTGACATGCTGAAAAGCCTGCGTCATATGTCCCGTCTTGTTCGGGTTGCCTTCGTGCTGTCCCGCCATGATGCCCTGCTGGACCTGATGTCACTTTTTGGCGAGCAGCCCCGCGCCCTGACCCGACTTCGTAAAATGCGTAAATCCAAGAGCAACCTGGTTGAAGCCTTTCAGTCTCTGGGCCCAAGCTTCATCAAAATAGGGCAGGCCATGGCCACTCGCCCCGATATCGTTGGACCGGATGTGGCTCTTGACCTTATGCGCCTGCAGGATAAAGTCCCGGCTTTTGCAGGCTCAGAAGCCATCCGCATCATCGAACAGGAATTAGGCAGCCCTCTGGATTACCTGTTCAAGGATTTTGACAGCGAGCCTGTGGCCGCCGCCTCCATCGCGCAGGTTCATTTTGCCACCACGACAGGCGGACGGTCCGTAGCCATAAAAGTTCTGCGTCCCGGCATTGAAAAAGCCTTCGCCCGCGATCTTGATAGTTTCATGTGGCTGGCGCGGATGATGGAACGCTTTTCCGCCAAGGCAAGACGGCTGAAACCAACATCAGTGGTGGAAACAATTAGTGATACCATCGCTCTGGAACTTGACCTGCGTTATGAGGCCGCCGCCGCGTCCGAACTAAAAGATAACTGCGCGGGCAATGCCGATTATACTGTCCCCGATGTGGACTGGGATCTCACCAGCCGCCGTGTGCTTTGCACCAGCCTTGTGGAAGGCATTCCTTTTGCCAAAAAGCAAGAGATGGTCGACGCCGGATATGATCTGCAAAAGCTGGCCGAGGGTCTGGTGCATAGCTTCCTCACCCAAGCGCTGAATGACGGGTTTTTCCATGCGGACCTGCATCAGGGCAATTTGTTTGCCTGTGCCGACAATAAAATCACCGCCATTGATTTTGGCATCATGGGCCGACTCGACAAGAAAACCAGACGCTGCCTCGCCGAAATTCTTTATGGTTTCATCACTCAAGATTACGACCTGATCGCCAAGGCTCATTTTGACATTGGCTATGTCCCCGAAGATCAGTCGCTGGAGAAATTCAAGCAGGCCATTCGCGCCATCGGCGCCCCCATCGCGGGAAAGCCGGTTAAGGATATTTCCGTGGGTAAACTACTGGCCCAGCTTTTCGAGACCACCGAGACCTTCAATATGCAGACCCAGCCACAGCTGATTCTCCTGCAGAAAACCATGGTCACGGTGGAGGGTGTCGCGCTTAATCTCTATCCTGAGATTAATATGTGGGAAGCCTCGCGCCCGATCATCGAGAAATGGATGCGGGAAAATCTGGGACCGCAAGCCAAAGTCCGCGACTTTGCCGAAACGGCCATAGAAACCCTCAACCGAATTCCAAAAATTCTGGACGATGTGGAAACATTAGCAAAGGCCGCCCGAAAAATACAGGCACAGCAAGGACGGCGCAGCCCCCTGAAATTATTCCTTTATGGCCTCGCAGGTGGCATAATCGGCAGCGCACTACTGTATATATCATATAATTAACAGTATTTTTCCGTAGTTCTATTGATTTTACCATTTTTTATACCTACATTACCCCCATGACCTTGAATATACACAACCCTCTAGAGGGAAAACGCTTACTTCTGATCATTGGCGGCGGTATTGCGGCCTATAAATGTCTTGACCTTATCCGGCGTGTTAAGGAACGGGGCATGACCGTGCGCGTGATCCTGACCCGGGGCGGCGAACAATTTGTCACGCCATTATCCATCAGCGGGCTTAGCGGGGAAAAGACCTACACCGATTTATTCTCGCTCACCGATGAAGTGGAGATGGGCCATATCCGCCTGTCACGGGAAGCTGATCTGATACTGGTTGCGCCTGCCACCGCCGATATGATGGCCAAGATGGCGGGCGGTATTGCCGATAATCTGGCGACCACGACCCTGCTCGCCACCGACAAACCAGTGATGATCGCGCCGAGCATGAACAGCCAGATGTGGCATCATGTGGCGACCATGCGCAATTTTGAACAACTCCAACAAGACGGTGTTCATGTGATTCCGACCACAAGCGGTGATCTGGCCTGCGGCGAAGTGGGCGCGGGACGGCTGGCAGAAGTAGACGATATGGTCGCAGCATTAGAAGGTTTTTTCACGCCAACCGGACCACTGGTGGGCAGGCATATCCTGATTACGGCGGGGCCGACCTATGAAGCCATTGATCCGGTGCGTTATATCGCCAACCGCTCATCCGGCAAACAGGGTTATGCCATCGCAACCACATTAGTTTCTTTGGGCGCAAAGGTGAGCTTGATTTCAGGCCCGACCAGTCTTGACGCGCCAAAAGGGGTGACGGTTACGAACATCGAATCAGCAAAAGAAATGCTCGCCGCCTGTCAAAATACTCTGCCCGCAGATGTCGCTATCTGTGTTGCCGCCGTTGCCGACTGGCGGGTGGCAACCGAGGCTGCCCAAAAGATAAAAAAACAGGGTGGTGAAATACCCGCACTACAGATGGTGGAAAATCCTGATATTCTAAAAATGCTCTCTAAAGCCGGGGATGACAGGCCATCCCTTGTGATCGGCTTTGCCGCCGAAACAGAGAATCTTTCAGCCAATGCCAAAGCCAAGCTCGCCCGCAAGGGCTGTGACTGGATCGTCGCCAATGATGTCTCAACCATAGATGGGCAGTCTGTCATGGGCAGTGATCATAACAAAGTTAACTTGATTACCGCTTCGGGGACGGAAGATTGGGACAATGCGCCTAAAGACGAGGTCGCCAGACGGCTCGCCCAAAAAATAGAAAAACATTTTAAGTAACTCAGGGTATAATAATGACAATAGTTGGTTTTCAACAACTTCCCCACGGGGAAGGGCTAAAACGACCGGAATATGAAACCGCTAATAGCGCGGGAATGGATCTTATGGCCGCCATACCGGAAGGTGAAAACCTCGTTCTTCAGACAGGCGCGCGCCTGTTAGTTCCTACCGGATTTGCCATGGCCCTGCCCCACGGCTTTGAGGCACAGGTCAGACCCCGTAGTGGTCTCGCGTGGAAAAATGGTGTTACCGTACTCAACAGTCCGGGTACCATTGATGCGGATTACCGGGGCGAGGTAAAAGTGATCCTCATCAACCACGGAAAAGAGGATTTTATCATCAGCCGCGGCATGAGAATTGCCCAGATGGTGGTCGCATCCGTCATCCAGACCACTTGGGATGTGCGCGATACACTTGATGAAACCGACAGGGGCGCGGGGGGGTTCGGCTCCACAGGGACAAAAAGCTAAGGCAAGGGAAATAGCATGTTTCGTTTAACCAAAAAAATGATATACGCGCTGGAGGCCGTGGTCGATGTAGCCTATAATGGCCGCACAGGACCCGTGCAAAGTCGGGACATTACACGCCGACAGGAAATTCCCCAGCGTTATCTGGAACAGGTCATGCAACAGCTTGTCCGTGCCGGAATATTAAAAGGTGTCAGAGGCCCCAAAGGCGGCTATAATCTGGCGAAGGAAAGACGGCGGGTTACAGTGGGCGAAATTGTACAGGTGGTCAATCGTATGGATGGCAATAAAGATAATAAAGATGCCATGTCCCAATCCCCCATGGGCATAAAAGTTATCAATCCTTTGATTGAAGGCCTAAACGACAGTATCGTAGAAAAGCTTAACAATATTACCTTGCAGGATTTATGTCAGCAGGCCATGAGTGAAGGCATAGAGACCGATTCCGCAAGAGATTTCACATTTACCATATAACCGCAGGAGGCATACATGCCAGATACCAATACAGTAACTGAAACTGGCACCGAAGGTCGTGGCAAAATTTACGACAATATCATTGAAACAATGGGCAATACGCCACTGGTCAGGATGAACCGGCTGGGCAGCGACCTAGGTGCAGAAATTCTGCTGAAGCTGGAATTTTTCAATCCGCTGGCCTCGGTGAAAGACCGAATCGGCGCCGCCATGATTGCCAGCCTTGAAGAGCAGGGCAAAATAAAAGAAGACACCGTAATCATTGAGCCAACCTCCGGAAATACCGGTATTGCGCTGGCCTTTGTCTGTGCCGCAAAGGGCTATAACCTGACCCTGGTTATGCCGGAAAGTATGTCACTGGAACGGCGCAAGATGCTTCTGATTCTGGGGGCAACACTTGAACTTTCCCCCGCTGAACTCGGCATGAAAGGCGCCATCGCCCGCGCCGAAGAAATGGTCGCGGCGTCTGATAATGCGGTCATGCCCCAGCAATTTGCCAACCCAGCAAACCCGGCAATCCATGAAATAACCACCGCCAATGAAATCTGGAATGATACGGGTGGTGCGGTAGATGTCATCGTCAGTGGCGTGGGAACAGGCGGAACCATTACCGGTATTGGCCGAGCGCTGAAAGCAAAGAAAGACAGCCTTTATCTTGTGGCAGTAGAACCGGAAGACAGCCCCATACTATCCGGTGGCCAGCCCGGCCCCCATAAAATTCAGGGCATCGGCGCCGGATTTATCCCTGAAATACTTAGCACTGAATATATTGATGAAGTGCTGACCATTGGTAATGAGACCTCCTTTGAGATGGCGCGCCTTATCGCAAAATATGAAGGTATACCGGTAGGTATTTCATCAGGGGCTGCGGTTGCAGCGGCGCTGGAACTTGCCGAACGGGATGACATGAAGGGCAAGCAAATTGTTGTCATCATCCCTTCATTCGCCGAACGCTATCTATCTACTCCCATGTTTGACGGGCTATAAAGTCATGGAAAAAGTAATTTTACGGGTGCAGTCCACGGAAAGCACCTTGCCGCTCAAAGACTTAACCATTGAACGCATATTGGCTGAGGCCCGTGCAGTCGGACTCAGCGAGTTTGCCGTCATGCGAAATGGTGAAGAGGTAAAAAACCCAGACGACCTTGTAGCACAGGACGGTGATCTTTTTGTGATCCTGCCCGCCGATTATGAGGATGTGGAAATCACGGTTGATGTCGCCAATGACCCTGAATGACGATCAACTCGACCGCTATGCCCGCCATATTATCCTGAAACAGGTCGGCGGGGCCGGACAGCAGAAACTGCTCGCCGCCCGTGTTCTTGTGATCGGTGCCGGAGGATTGGGTAGCCCGCTGATCTTGTATCTGGCTGCCGCCGGAGTCGGAACCATCGGCGTCATTGATGATGATGTGGTGGACTTAAGTAATCTGCAGCGACAGGTACTTCATACCACAGATCAAGTGGGAAATCTGAAAACTGACAGCGCACGTGACATGATCAAACAGATAAATACGGATGTGAATATCATCTCTTTTTCGGAACGGTTGACAGCGGCTAATGCTGAAGAGATTATTTCTGACTATGACATCGTAGCCGATGGCTGTGATAATTTTGATACCAGATTTGCGGTCAATGATGCCTGCCTTAAGCAAAAAAAACCATTTGTTTCCGCGGCCTTAAGCCAGTTCGATGGACAGATCAGCACCTTTAAAGGTTATCTTTCCGACAAGCCCTGTTACCGTTGTTTCATCCCCACCCATCCCGGTGATGTGGGCAATTGTGCGGAGGCCGGAATATTGGGTGCGGTCGCCGGGGTACTTGGCACCATGCAGGCTGTTGAGGTCTTAAAAGAGCTGCTCGAGCTTGGTGATAGTCTTGCCGGAAAACTGGTGCTTTATGATGCCCTCAGCGCCACCAGCCGCACCATAAAACTGCCCAAAGACCCAGGTTGCCCAAAATGCAACAAATCCTGTGGTTAAACCCAGTCTTCCAGAACCCTATCCGGCGGATTATGGCCATCGGAAAATGTCTTGATATTAATCAGGACTTTTTCGCCCATGTCATTGCGACCTTCAAAAGTGGCCGACCCCATATGAGGCAGGGCCACAACATTAGGCAATTTCAGAAATTTCGGATTTACCGCCGGTTCATTCTCAAACACATCCAGCCCAGCTCCGGCTAGTTCCCCCGCAGCCAACATACGGATCAGGGCATTCTCATCGATCACTTCACCGCGCGAAGTATTAATGACAAAGGCGTGTTTCTGCATCAGTTTCAGACGTCTTGCTGACAGCAGGTGATAGGTGGCAGGCGTATGGGGGCAATTGACTGAAATAATATCCATCCGCGCCAGCATCTGATCCAGACTTTCCCAATAGGTAGCTTCCAGTTCTTCCTCAACATCCGCACTGATCCGGTGACGGTTATGATAATGTATGGACAGACCAAAGGCTTTGGCCCGGCGGGCAACCGCCTGCCCAATGCGGCCCATACCGATAATACCAAGCCGCTTGCCCCAGATACGTGATCCGGTCATGCCCGTGGGCGACCATCCGGTCCATTCGCCGGATTGCAGCAACTTCTCGCCCTCTATCAGTCGGCGCGGCACCGCAAGAATCAGCGCCAGCGTCATATCTGCGGTATCCTCCGTCAATACCCCCGGTGTATTGGTCACGGTGATATTGCGCTGACGGGCAGAGGCCAGATCAATATGATCTACCCCGGCACCATAATTGGCGATCAGCTTCAACTTAGGTCCGGCCTGCGCCAAAATTCTTGCGTCCAGGCGATCCGTCACAGTGGAAACCAAAACGTCAGCTTGCTGGACAGCCTCTGCCATTTCACTAGCCGAGAAGGCGTGGTCGTCCAGATTAAGACGGGCATTAAATAATTCCATCATCCGCGTTTCAATAATGTCAGGCAATTTTCTCGTGACGATTACCAGTGGTTTCTTTGGCGTCATTCAGAGCTCCGGTTTTTTATTATCTTTGGACATATAAAAAGGCTTGTGATCGCCTTTCCATTCCTTATCATGTCTAGCAGAATTAACAGATAGATTCAAACATCTCAATCAATTATCAGGAGAATGCCCAGAATGGCCAAAGGACGCTTCATATGTATGACGACCTGCCTCTTGTCTTTTGGCCTGATGTGTTTTTCCGCAATGGCCACAGAAAAAACAATTGTGGGAAAAAGCGGTTATCTGGTCCCGCGATATGTCTCTCTTGCTAAAAATACAGTCAATGTCAGAACCGGGCCGGACGGCAAATATCCAATTGTCTGGGTGTTTAAAAAAGCCGGACTTCCGGTCAAGGTCATTGCCGAATATAAAGATTGGCGCAAAATAGCCGATTCGGAAGGGGCTACAGGCTGGATCTGGGGGCCGTTGCTGTCCAGCAAACGAACGGCCCTGATCATTGCCGAAAGGCAAACGCTGTTAAAAGGGCCGGACAATATTCACCCCGCCGCCGTCATCGCCGAAGCCGGAGTCGTTGGCAAAATCCTCGCCTGCCAGAAAAACTGGTGCAAACTGGACCTCAATGGTTTTGAAGGATGGTTGAAACAGGGGAGTTTCTGGGGAACGCTGGACGGAGAAATAATGGATTAAGTCTCTTCGGCCACATGAATAATCACCTCAACCCGGGAAAATTTTTTGCCACGAGGCGCGTCGGGCAATATATTTATATTTATCGCCCCCGCCGGAACATCTTCCAGATGGCCTTCCTGTTCCATAAAATAATGGTGGTGGTCAGAGGTATTGGTATCAAAATACGTCCGGCCCGAATCCACAATCACTTCCCGAAGAAGCCCCGCATTGGTAAATTGATGCAGGCTGTTATAGATGGTGGCGAGGGATATATTGATATTGGCCCTTGCCACCTCATCAAGCAGAATTTCTGCAGTTACATGGCGATTGGGTCCGTCAAACAGTATTTTTGCCAAAGCTAGGCGTTGACGGGTGGGGCGCACCCCCGCTTGCCTTAATTTCTTGACAACCCCAGCATAGGGTCTTGTTGTATCTGGCATATTCTTTCCATCAGCTTCGTTAGTTCAACCCCACTATATCCTATTTCTCAAAATAATAAAATAATGTATCTGTGAGCCATAAAGCCCGCCCCTAATCGCCGGTTAATATGCGATCGAACAATTCCTTGACGGTTGGAACAAAACCATTGCTGAAGAAAGGGTCGGTGGCAAAATTAAAGGCCGAATGACCGGCAAACATCAGATTATTTTCCAACGCGCCGCCGTGGGCAATATCCATAAGCGTTTTCTGAATACAGAAGCTACGCGGGTCGGCACCACGGCCATTGGAATATTTGGTGTCCGGATTTTGTGACCAGTTGGAAAATTTGCACTGGCTTAGACAGCCCATGCAGTCTTTCTGATCCTGACGTACTTCCTGACATTCCGCAATCGTGGTGAATACCAGCGTATTATCCGGCGTTTTCATGGCTTCGTTATAGCCCGACTTTATCCAGCCGTCGGCTTTTGGTTTATCTTCGGGCTTAACAAAATATTTGCGCTTTCCTGCCTGAATTTCGGCAGAAAATTCTTCTGTCTGCTTGGAACTGAATTTTACCTGATGCTGGGAACGGCCCTCTAGCGCCTGTAGAAATTTGTTGCGCACCGCCGACGAATAGAATCCGGTCGGGCTGAAGCGATGTAGTAAAATATCACCTTCCTTCAGCTTGGTCAGGGCATCTTTCCATATTTGTGGAATCGGGCTTTCCTTGGTCAGCAATGGCCTTGTGCCATATTGAAAGGCCACCGGGCCAATTTCAGGATTGTTAATCCAATTTGCCCAGTCCCGAAGGTACCAGACACCGCCTGCCATGATGATCGGAACATTGTTGAGCCCAAATTTATTCATCATCGTCCGAAGTGCCGCAACCCGTGGATAAGGGTCTTGTGGTTCGCGGGGGTCTTCCGCATTGGTCAGACCATTATGACCACCCGCCAGCCACGGGTCTTCATAAACCACGCTGCCGAGCCAATCACCATACTTTTGGTAAGCCCGTTTCCACAGGATACCAAATGCACGAGCAGAAGAAATAATAGGATGATAAAATACTTCGTGTTTGGCGGCAATTTCGCTGAGCTTATAGGGCATACCAGCGCCACAGGTCACCCCATGAACGAGGCCTTTGGCTTTGTCCAATACACCTTCAAGTATGCTTTCTGCGCCGCCCATTTCCCATAAGACATTAATATGAATACGGCCATTACCGCCCGCCATCTCATGGGCCTGTTCAACCTGTGTCAAGCCGCCCGCTATGGCATAATCCACCAGTTCCTTATGGCGGTCTATGCGGGTTTTACCATGATAAATCTGAGGAATGACGTTGCCGTTATCATCAAAGCTGTCGGCATTAACGCAGGATACGGTGCCCACGCCACCCGCTGCGGCCCACGCCCCGGCGCTCATGCCATTAGTTGCGGAAATCCCCTTGCCACCTTCTACCAGCGGCATTACTTCTTTCCCCGACATAATCAACGGTTCTAGTAAACTCATAACTGTCTTACCCTACATAACAGCCAGTCCTCGTCTTCCGGCATTTTTTAAAACTGGGCCGGATGTATTAGTTTCTTATATGGGGGTTATGTCCCTCATTACAAGAAAGCAATGCCATCCGGCCAACATTATTGTGAAAAGGTTATTATGCCTCTTCGTCCTTTTTTTCCTGAATGTCTTCACCAGTTTCCTGATCAACAGCACGGCGGGACAGACGAACCTTGCCCCGATCATCAATGCCAAGAACCTTGACTTTAATGATATCGCCCTCGCTGAGAACATCGGTAACCTTGTTGACCCGGTGATCTTCCAGTTCACTGATATGAACCAGACCATCACGACTGCCAAGGAAATTAACAAAGGCGCCGAAATCTACGGTTTTAACAACTTTACCTTCGTAAACCTTGCCGACTTCCGGCTCGGCTACAATGCCTTCGATCCATTTCATAGCCGCTTCAATGGCAGACAGATCAGAAGAGGATACTTTGATGGTACCATCGTCTTCAATGTCAACCTTAGCGCCGGTCACTTCACAGATTTCGCGGATAACTTTACCGCCGGTTCCGATCACTTCGCGGATTTTTTCGCGGTTGATCTGGATGGTTTCGATGCGCGGTGCATGATCGCTCATTTCTTCACGACCAGAGGCCAGAGCGTTACTCATTTCATCCAAGATGTAAGCGCGACCCGCGGATGCCTGTTTCAGAGCAACATCCATGATTTCCCGGGTAATACCAGTAATCTTGATGTCCATCTGAAGGGACGTAAGGCCTTTGCTCGTACCAGCAACTTTAAAGTCCATGTCGCCCAGGTGGTCTTCATCACCCAGAATATCGGATAGAACCGCATACTCATCACCTTCTTTAATCAGGCCCATGGCAATACCGGAAACCGGACGTTTCAATGGCACACCCGCATCCATAAGAGCAAGTGATCCACCACAAACAGACGCCATAGAGGACGAACCGTTAGATTCGGTAATCTCAGAAACCAAGCGAATGGTATAAGGAAATTCTTCATGGTCAGGCAGAACCGCACGCAAGGCGCGCCATGCCAGTTTACCATGTCCGGTTTCCCGACGGCTTGTGCCCATCATGCGGCCAACTTCACCCACAGAATAGGGTGGGAAGTTATAATGCAGCATGAAGCGTTCTTTATAAGTTCCGGTTAGCGCGTCAATGAACTGCTCATCATCGCCAGTACCCAATGTGGTCACAACAGTTGCCTGTGTTTCACCACGTGTGAACAAAGCTGAACCGTGGGTACGGGGCAGGATATTCACTTCGGATGCAATGGCACGAACAGTATCCAGATCACGACCATCAATCCGTTTTTTGGTTTTGATGATGTCACCGCGAACGATGTTTTTTTCCAGATTTTTAAGCAGGTCGCCAACAACACCAGCTTCCACAGTTTCGTCTGCTTCAGTCAATTCAGCAACAACCCGGTTTTTAATTTCACCAAGCTGCGTGGAACGAACCTGTTTCACTGTTTCGCCGTAAGCGGCGCGAAGATCAGCTTCGGCAAGCTTGGCTACTTTAGCAGCAAGCGCGGAATGATCGACCGGCTCTGGCAATACCATTGGCTCTTTTGCAGCAACTTCAGCAAGTTCGATGATGGCGTCAATAACAACCTGCATCTGTTCGTGACCGAACATAACAGCGCCAAGCATGACATCTTCAGAAAGCTCTTTGGCTTCTGATTCCACCATCAACACCGCATCCCTTGTTCCGGCAACAACCAGATCAAGTTCAGATGTTTCCAACTGCTCGTAAGTTGGGTTGAGGATATATTCGCCGTCAATGTAACCGACACGGGCCGCACCAATGGGGCCCATGAACGGCAGACCGGAAAGGGTCAGAGCAGCACTTGTGCCGATCAATGCGGTAATGTCAGGGTTATTTTCCAGATCGTGAGACATCACAGTCGCTACAACCTGAGTTTCATTTTTAAAACCCTTAACAAATAAAGGGCGGATTGGGCGGTCAATGAGGCGACAGGTTAATGTCTCTGCTTCGCCGGGGCGCCCTTCGCGCTTGAAAAAGCCGCCCGGTATTTTACCGGCGGAATAAGCACGTTCCTGATAATTCACGGTGAGGGGGAAAAAGTCGATACCCACTCTTGCAGTCTTAGCCGCAGTAACGGCTGTCATGCAGGATGTTTCGCCATATGTCACCATCACGGCACCATTTGCCTGACGTGCTATACGACCGGTTTCCAGAACCAATGTCCGGCCACCCCAATTAATTTCTTTCTTATGTGTTTCAAACATATATTTTACCTTAAACTTTATCTCTATCCGCGGTTTCCGCGTTCTGATCCGGGCCCATCCCAGATCAGAACATTCAAAAACCTACGCATAACCCTTATGGTTATGCCTTATATTTTCTATTATTTACGAAGACCAAGACGCTTGATCAATGACTGATAGCGTGCATTGTCTTTTGAACTTAGATAGCTCAACAGGCTGCGGCGCTTGTTAACAAGCATCAATAGACCGCGGCGTGAGTGATTATCTTTTTTGTGAGATTTAAAATGTTCAGTCAGATTAGTAATTCTTGTTGTAAGAATGGAAACCTGTACTTCCGGGGAACCGGTATCGCCTTCACAAGTGGCGAATTCTTTAATCAGTTCCTGTTTCTTTTCAGCTGTAATCGACATCGAATACTCCTTTAAAAAAATTAAATGTTAAACACCCGTACCGGTTTGATGATCGTATTTTCCGGAGTGATTTCAACTTCGCACAACGCCACAAGACGCGTGCCTGTCATCACCCTGATGATCCCCGGGGCTAAGTGGTCTGAGACTGCAAGTTTTTGTCCATGGGACAGTAATTTCGCCTGCTCTTCCGTAACGGCCAGTGCCAAGATGTCGTCCAGCACGGTCACCACGGGAAGAATCCATGTCTCAGGCGGCGCACTATGGCTTAATTCCTCTAGCTTTTCCAGTGAAATCGACAGCTTTAAATCAAAAGCTCCAACGCGGGTGCGCCTAAGGGCCGAAACATACCCCACCGTGTCCAGTTTTTTTGCCAAATCCCGTGCCAGAGACCGCACATAAGTGCCCTTTCCACAGTCAACCCGCAAGGCCGCCCGCTGCCCGTCATAGGAGATAAGATCAAGGCTGAAAATATCCACTTCGCGGGATTTTATTTTCACTTCTACCCCCGCCCGTGCAAGGTCATAGGCGCGTTTGCCGTCAATTTTAACCGCGCTGTAAATAGGGGGAACCTGTGTGATACGGCCTATAAAGTCAGGCAGAGCCGCCAGAATTTCCGCCTCGTTCGGGCGAATATCGCTGGTCTCTGTCACCTCTCCCTCCCCGTCATCGGTTGCCCTCGCCTCACCGAATGTCACGGTAAATTCATAGGTTTTACGGGCATCCATAATGAAAGGAATGGTTTTTGTCGCCTCACCAAATGCGATGGGCAGGATACCCGTAGCGAGCGGGTCGAGTGTGCCACCATGCCCGACCTTTTGCGCCTTGGTCAGCCAGCGGCATTTACCCACCACCTGAGTCGAGCCCATGCCCAGCGGTTTGTCTATAACCAGCCAGCCATCAAGCTTAATGCCTTTGCGCTTTCGGGCCAAAGCTCAGTCGTCCTTATCTAAATCTTGGGCTACATGGGGGCTGTGAAGCAATTCTTCGATATGGCCTGCCTCACCAAAGCTGCTGTCACTGGTGAATTTCAGCTTGGGAAGATATTTCATGGACACCATGCGGGACAATTGGCCGCGAATATATTTATGGTTCCGGCTCAGGGCTTTCGCGACTTCTTTTTCATTACCGCCCCCCAGCGGCATAACAAAAATAGTAGCATTACGCAGGTCGGGACTGCAGCGCACCTCGGTCACTGTGACCGACACTCCGTCAAGAGACGGATCGCGAATTTCTCCACGGGCAAAGATTTCCGACAGGGCATGGCGAAGATTTTCCCCAACCCGAAGCAAGCGGTGGCTGGAGCCGCGATCATCATTTCCATCACCACGATGAGATTTGGACATATCCTATCCTCGCTTTACGCGCTTAATCCAGAGAGCGTTCAATTTCCTCGACTGAGTAGCATTCTATGACGTCAGCTTTTTTCAGGTCGTTATAGCTGGCGAAATTCATGCCGCATTCGGTGCCCGAAATAACCTCTTCCACATCGTCCTTGAAACGACGCAATGACCCAAGGTCACCTTCAAAGCTCACCACATCATCCCTGAGTAGACGGGCTTTAGCGCCTTTACGCATGACACCATCCAGCACCAGACAACCAGCGGCTTTGCCGGTTTTCCCGGCAGAGAAAATATCGAGAATCTCTGCGGAACCCAATATGGTTTCGCGCAATTCTGGTGCCAGCTTGCCGGACATAACCATCTTGATGTCATCCACAAGGTCATAAATCACCGAATAATAGCGAATCTCGACCCCTTCCTGACGGGCAAGGCTGGCAGCCTTATGACTGGCACGTACATTAAAGCCCAGAATCGGCGCTCCTGAAGCGACCGCAAGGGTCACATCGGATTCTGAAATACCACCGACCGCAGTATGCAGAATTTTCGCCTGAACCTCATCGGTACTCATACTCTCTAGCGCGCCCGTGATGGCTTCGGAGGAGCCCTGCACATCTGCCTTAATCACTAGCGGCACAATTTCCGCCTGCTTGGAGGACAGTTTTTCAAACATAGCCTCAAGTGTTGCTTTTGGTGCGGCTTCTTTTTCCAGTCTTTCGCGGTTTTTACGGAATTCAGAAACTTCGCGGGCTTTTGCTTCGGTGTCAACCACGATGAAGCTATCGCCGGAGCGCGGCATACCGTTAAGACCCAAAACAGCCACCGGTACTGAAGGTCCGGCTTTTTTCACATTCTTAGCCCGGTCGTTCAACATGGCGCGAACCCGGCCCCATTCATTACCACAGACAAAAATATCGCCAACCCGAAGCGTACCGCGCTGAACCAGTATAGTTGCCACGGAACCCTGTCCTTTATCAAGGCGGGATTCTACAACCGCACCTTCCGCATTGCGGTTTTCGTTAACCTTCAGGTCGAGCAGTTCGGCCTGAAGCTGAATGGCCTCGGCCAGTTTATCCAGATTGGTGCCTTTCAAAGCGGAAACTTCCACATCAAGAATTTCACCACCCATGGTTTCCACAAAAACTTCATGCTGCAGAAGATCCTGACGAACCTTGTCCGGATTAGCACCGGGCTTGTCAATTTTATTGATCGCCACAATGATTGGTACTTCTGCCGCTTTTGCGTGGCTGATGGCCTCAATGGTCTGGGGCATGATGCTGTCATCCGCCGCCACCACGAGAATCACT
The DNA here is from genome assembly GCA_030641355.1 of Alphaproteobacteria bacterium. Lineage (GTDB taxonomy): Bacteria > Pseudomonadota > Alphaproteobacteria > Sphingomonadales > Emcibacteraceae > Paremcibacter. The sequence goes on along the minus strand of DAOWHQ010000216.1, from coordinate 5,534 downwards.
ATATCCGTTGCCTTGGCACCACGGGAGCGCATGGCTGAGAAGGCCGCATGGCCCGGTGTATCCAGAAATGTAACCTTATCCCCATTTTTCATGCGAACCTGATAGGAGCCAATATGCTGGGTAATGCCCCCAGCCTCGCCCGTTACCACAGAGGATTTACGGAAAGCATCAAGGATCGAGGTTTTACCATGATCAACATGACCCATGACCGTCACTACAGGTGCGCGAACAGTCATATCACCTTCCGTGTCTTCGGGACCGGACAGATCAACTTCCACATCGGACGCGCTGACCCGTTTTACTATATGACCAAACTCTTCGACAATCAGTTCCGCTGTATCCTGATCAATTTCCTGATTAGCGGCGGCCATAACATCCATTTTCATGAGGGCGCGGATCACATCAACAGTTTTTTCCGTCATCCGGTTAGACAATTCCGCCACAGTGATCATGTCAGGAATGATAACCTCACGGAAAATTTTCTGCTGTGGATTTTGTCCGCCTTTGCGCTTTTCCTTAGCGCGGGCCCGCTTCAAAGCCGCAAAACTACGCTGACGTTCCTGCGCTCCACCAGACAATGCCTGCGTTACGGTCAGACGACCCGTCCGGCGCACTGGCTCACCCCGACCCCGGGATGGTTTTGCGGTTGGGCGTTTTTCTGCTTCTGGTTTTGCAGCCGGAATATGCTTTTTCGTTGCAGGGGCAGGTTTGGTTTTTACTTTTTCCGCAGCCTGTTTTTCTTCCTGCTCCGCCTTGGCCTTTAGATCGGCCTCGATCTTTGTCTTAACCTCAATATCAGCTTTGAATTTAGCATCATCGGTCGCTACTTTTTTTGCTGTTTTTGCTTCTAAAACTGCTTTTTCTTTTTCGGATTCAGACCGGGCAGCTTCCTCAACCGCCTTTCTCTTTGCGGCTTCGGCTTCCTGAGCAGCGCGTTTTTCAGTTTCTATCTTCGCCAGCTCCAAGGCCTGGGCGCGCGCCTTCATTTCGCCTTCCGTTAGCTGACGGCCACCGGATGCGGCTGGTTTCTTCTGTGCCAGAGCCGAAGACAGGACCTTCTTTTTCTGAAGCGTCGCAGATGGTGCCGGTGTGCTTGGTTCCTGAGCAGGTTTTTCGCCCGGTTTCAGCATCAGTTTTTTCTTACGCTGAACGACCACGCCCCCCGGCGCGCGCGAAACAGTAGGCGTCGCTGTTGACGGCTTCAACTGTAACGTCTTCCTACCAGAACCCGATCCCGAAATTGACAGGGGTTTTTTTGTGTCTTTATCGTCAGTCATTCTATATTCGCCTTCAGCCACTTAATTATATTGTTATGCTTGCTCTTATCGCATAACGACACCTTCATACCGGGAAAACTCCTCTAAGAAGCTTTCCGTCATACCACCCGACAATAATGCCACATTCACGGCATTTGACAAACCCAACGTCTGTCCCAACTCATCGCGGGTGAACATATCAATCACCGACAATTTTTCAAGAACATTCCCCAGACCGGAGCATATTTTACTACGCCCACCCTCTGCGGCATCCTCTGCCATAATCAACGCCCGGACTTTACCCGACTTTAGCGCCGACCGCGTCTTTTCAAATCCTGATACCAATCGTCCGGCCCGATTTACCAGGCCCAGATAATTAAGGCATCTTTGCCGAAGCAACTTTTCCACAAGATCCGGCAAACCCTCGTCCACCTGAACCTGCTTTTTTTCATCCTCAGTAGCCTCATTCTGCTTTCCGCTTGATGAGGCTAAAACTTTATGCCCAAAACGGACAAATGTCTTTTTCTTCATGGCGCTTTTCAGCGTCTTGCCTTCCGCCAGAACCCAGCCACCGCGACCCGGTAATTTTGCCGCCACATCCGGGGTCACATTGCCCACAGGGTCCAAAACAAACCGGATCAGCTTATGGGTCTCATATGTATCCCCGGTTACCAGACATTTTCTGGTTATGGGTTTTTTGGCTCTGGGCTTTTTTGAGCGAAGATTCTTTGACATCGGTTTTCCCTTCGCTCCCGAATTTTATTCTGCCTTTTTTTCTTCTACAGCTTCTTCTTTTACTTCTTCTGTTTCTTCTGTTTCTTCGTCATCAAACCAGTGAGCGCGTGCGGCCATGATAATGTCATTGGCTTGGGTCTCACTTAAGTTTGCAGCTTTCAGAATACCGTCTTCTGAACTTGTTAACTCATCCGCAGACAGGTCACCAAGGTCATCCAATGTCTTGATGCCAGCCTTGCCCAAGGTCACCGTCATAGCCGCGGTCATGCCTTCGATAGCCGCAATCTCATCAGAAACACCCAGTTCAATTCGCGTTTTTTCAGATTCGGCAGACTGCCGTTCCAGTGATTCGCGGGCGCGATTTTGCAATTCTGCCACCAGATCAGTATCAAAACCTTCGATTCCGGCAAATTCTTCGGGTGCTACATAAGCAACTTCTTCCATGTTGCGGAAGCCTTCGGCCACAAGCAACAGGGCCAGAGTTTCATCCACATCCAACTGTTCAACAAACAGGTCGGTACGGACTTTATATTCTGCCTGACGTTTTTCCGATTCGACGGCTTCGGTCATGATATCCACCTGCCATCCGCTCAATTGAGAGGCCAGACGCACATTCTGTCCGCGCCGCCCAATGGCAAGGCTCAGCTGATCTTCTGCCACAACCACATCAATACGTTTTCTGTCTTCGTCCAGAACCACTTTAGACACATCCGCCGGCGCAAGGGCGCTGATGATCAGGGTCGCCGGATCCGCAGACCATTGAATGATGTCAATTTTTTCACCAGCCAGTTCATTTACAACCGCCTGAACCCGGCTACCGCGCATACCAACACACGCACCTACAGGATCAATTGAGCCATCGGAACTGGTCACGGCAATCTTCGCTCGGCTACCCGGATCGCGCGCAACACCGACAATCTCGATGATGTTGTCATAAATTTCCGGTACTTCCTGTGTGAACAGTTTGGCCATAAAGTCTGGATGTGACCGGGACAGGAATATTTGCGGCCCCCTGATCTCACGGCGCACATCGGAAATATAAGCCCGTATCCGGTCACCGTTGCGCATATGTTCACGGGGGATCATCTGATCGCGGCGGATGATAGCTTCGGCCTGTCCCACATCAATGATCACATTGCCATATTCAACCCGCTTGACCACGCCATTGATGATCTCACCAATGCGGTCCTGATATTCGTCAAACTGGCGTTGACGTTCGGCGTCACGTACTTTTTGCACAATAACCTGCTTGGCAGTTTGGGCGGCAACGCGGCCAAAATCTATCGGCGGTAGTTCGTCGGCCAGAAGATCACCGATTACAGCATTTTCCTTGAACTTTCCGGCTTCTTTCAGGGTCAGTTCAGTGGCATGATTTTCCACATGTTCCACGACCTCCAAAACCCTATAGAGTTTAATATCGCCGGATTTCCGGTCAATATGGGCCTTGATTTCATTATCTGCGCCATAGCGTGACCGGGCTGCCTTCTGAATAGCTTCTTCCAAAGCCTCCAGGACAATTTCCTTGTCGATGCTTTTTTCCCGCGCCACCGCATCCGCAATTTGCAGTAATTCAATCCTGTTTGCACTAACCGCCGTTGTCATACCTTAAGTCCCATTCTCAATTCAATTACACTAACGCGATGCTGCCGCCAGCAGTTCATCCGTCAATACAAGTTTTGAACGGTTTATGTTATTGAAATCCACTTCAAAAACCTCACCATCCACTTCAATCTTCACCAAATCGCCTTCTATGCCCAGCAACTTGCCCCGGTATCGCCGCCGACCCTCTTCAGGAACCGACAATTCTATCTTGGTCTCAAATCCGGCATAATTCTCAAAATCTTTGCGTCGTGTCAACGGGCGATCAAGACCCGGCGTACTCACCTCCAGCACATATTCTGCCGAAATCGGATCTTCAACATCCATGATCACAGAAATCTCGCGACTAAGACGCGCGCAATCCTCAACGAGCATGGTACCGTCAGGACGTTCTGCCATGACCTGTAGCGTTACCGCGCCGCCGCGTGCAGAATTCTGCAGGGCAATGCGCACTATTTCATATCCCATGCCATCCGCAACGGAATCAATAATACCATGTAATATGTCTATCTGTGACGACATAATATATCCACTTTAAGCTTTCACCAATAAAAAAGCAGGCCAGTGAAACACTTGCCCGCATCCATAATTTTATTCAAGTGATTCGGTTGCTATATATATAGTCGAAAGTGCGAGAACTTCAAGTGAATAGTACAGCCCGTTAAACTAGTCTTTTCTCGGCCTGCGGATAAAACGCAGGTAACTGCTTTTGCGACCCTGTTCTAATGACTTGATTTCATAGCGGCTTGCCGGCCAGTCACCCGGACGGCTACGCCAGTTTTCCGGGTTATCACATTGCCATATAAAGTCTGGATTCTCCAGCATATGTGCCATAATCCAGCGGCAATATTCCATATGATCCGTACCAATACGCAGTTCGGCACCATCTTTCAGGATCCGGGATAAAACCATGATATTGCCCGCGCTGACGATGCGGCGTTTATGGTGGCGGGCCTTGGGCCAGGGATCCGGGAACAGGATGAAGGCCCGGCCTATAGAACTATCCGGCAGGCTATCCATTAACAGACGGGCATCATCCATATATATTCTGACATTAGTCAGATTTTGCTGATCCACCTGATCAACCAGACCGGAAACCCCATTAAGGAAAGGCTCGCAACCAATCATACCGATGTCCGGATGGGAGCCTGCCTGTACAGCTAAATGTTCGCCCTTGCCAAAGCCAATTTCCAACCAATGGTCTTTCAGGGAAATGTCAAAATGATTTTCAGGTGCGCTCTGCGCTGCCTGATCGGACAGCTTTATTTCAATCTCGGGCAGCCATTTATCCAGCCGCCCCTGACGGGCCACAGAAAGCACCGCACCCTGCCGGCGGCCATAAACCCTGCTGCCTTTAATATTTTCCAGATCCCGCATCAGTATCAGAAGCGGCTTTTTAGGCTTTCCAACAGATCCAGCCTCTCCCATGAGAAGCCGCCATCGTCCTCTGGTGTACGACCAAAGTGACCATAGGCCGCTGTCCGTTCATAGATCGGGCGGTTCAGGTTCAGATGCTCCCGGATTCCCCGGGGACTCAAATCCATAATTTCAAACAGGGTCTTTTCAAGCTTGGCTGGATCAACATTACCCGTATTGTGGAAATCCACATATAAGGACAGAGGATGCGAAACGCCAATGGCATAGGCCAGCTGAATAGTACAACGATCCGCCAAACCCGCAGCCACCACATTTTTAGCCAGATACCGCGACGCATAAGCCGCAGAACGGTCAACTTTTGTCGGGTCCTTACCAGAAAACGCCCCGCCGCCATGAGGGGAAGCCCCGCCGTAAGTATCCACAATGATCTTACGTCCGGTCAAACCCGCATCTCCATCCGGTCCGCCAATGACAAAATTTCCGGTGGGATTGATATAGAGTTCTTCCGCTGGACACATCCAGCCGTCGGGCAGGTTACTTTCTATATGTTCCAGAACGATTTCCCTG